>JASLHF010000041.1 GCA_030152275.1 Acinetobacter sp.
TCAAAGTGCCCAGCGGCCTGGAAAATGCGTGCATGCATTTTATTCAATTTCTTTTTTAACTGTTTTTGCACTTTGCGGTTTTTTGGGGGCGTGCTATGTATAAATTCGATTAATTCGAGCAGCAGCAGAACGGTGGCAGGATTGTGAAAAATTGCGCTCAGATCTTCTGGTCCTTCAGTTGAAGCGGGGAGCTGCAGAATAGGTGATCCGGCGGCTTTAAGCTTCGGCATTAAGCTTTCGGATAGGGCATCACGGTCACGTGAATTGCCGAATTGACGGAAAATATCCGCCAACTGCGTTTGCCATTGCGTAGCTTTAGAATGATCTTGAGGATCAAAACTAAAAGTTTTCAGTGCGCTGCGCAGGCGCCGGATGGATACTCTGGCCTGATGTACATGTTCGGCCTGATTGCGTTTGAGCGCGATTGCGCTGGCATTGGGCAGCAAGTGCTCTAAGCAGTTGGCAACGATTTTTTGCAAAATGCGCTGGCTGCTGTCATGCGGGTCAAGCTGAAGTTCACTTTGATGCTGTACGGGCATAGTTTCAGTGTTTTGCTTCAGCCATTGGCCTTTCTGCGCTTTGCTGCTGCTGTCGAGCCAAATGCGGTATTTCTTCACCCACGGCCGTATGCTTTCAATCAGATCTTCAATTGCGCCTTGTTTCAGCTCAAATTCAATTTCACAGACATCTAGTGTGCTGTTATTAGCGCAAATGGCGCCTTGATCCAAAGCGATTTCAATTTGACTGTCATTTTGGCTATGTGTAAAACGCTGGCGCCGGATTTGCGTTTCAAACTGCAGAACAAGCGGAGAATGCGCAGCAGGTGCTAGAAGCGCACGCAAATTTTTATGCTGCACATAGGGCTTGAGATCGATGCTGCCGGCATCTTGTGCTCGAATTTCACTTTCAATCTCAATCCGTTCCAGCGCATTCTTTGGCGCTTTTAAGGTTTGGCGCCACATCTCATTTTCTTGACGCTGGCGCAGGGAAATATGCTTCTGCTGCAAATATTCATCGGCAGTATCAAAGTATTTGGCTTGCAGATTCAGCAGTTCGGGCTGATACCTTTGTATTTCACGGGCAAGCGCTTTACGTTTAGATGTAGGAATTTGAAATTTTAGTTCTATCTCTAGCAGTTTATTCTTCGGCATAGCAAAGCACCTTGACCGTCTGCTTTACGCTGCGGCGTCTGAGGGAGAAGCTTTGACTATAAAATGAATTGTTTAAAAAATAAACAAAAACAAGCTATACAGGAGATGTAATGGCCTGTATAGCTTTAGTGCTTTACATTAAAGTCGCTGTTTTGATACGGCGGTGAGTTATAAAGCTATTTGATGAACTTGCGGCTGACCATAAACTGTTCTGTCGCTTCCAGCAATTTTTGGGCATACACTTCCTGTTTTGCAGTCAGCCAGCCTAAAACAAACCAGTCGCTGGCCTCTAGCTCTGTTTGCTGGATATAGGCTGCAGAACTGGCCAAGACTTGGTATTCCTTGGCTGCCAGCTGAGCATCATTTAAGGCTTTGCTGTATTTCTGCAAATTCTTCACATCATAAATTGACGTTAAAATCGGGAAGCTGAATTTAAGTTCCTGAATCCGCAAAGCCAGCGTATCTAAGCTTTCAAAATCTGCGACATCGGCATTAGTTAAGCTTTCCTGCAGGGCTTTATACTGGTTTTGCAGTGTATTTTGCGCATACCATTTCAGGTCATGTTCTTGCGGCTGGTCTTCAGTTTTTAAGCTGAACATCATTAGTTCAAGATAATGATGTACATTGAGGGTAGATTTCACCAAGTTATGCAGTTTTTCTTGAGCATATAAAATATCTTTGGCTAAATTTTCAGATGTTGTGCGGTTCTGTAAAAAAGCACCCAGCGTATTTTGCATGTGCTCGAAATGCTGAAGCTGGCTAAACTGCTGTTCAAAGGCTTCCAGCTGATAGCCCCATTTGTCTGAAATATCGCTGTTCCAGTCCTTGAATAATGACAAGGTCAGCTGTAAATGCTGTAAAGCCAGCTGCGCTTCATTGATATGTTCTTGAGATGCTGTTTGCGCAGACATAGCGGCAATATTCGGCAGTAAATGCTGCATTTGCTGGGCAGTCAGCAGGCGCAGGTTTTTGCTGGCAGGCTCTTTTTTGCTGAGCTGAAACTCTTTAGCTTTGGTTGCAGGACTGGCTTGCTGCTGCAGCGCCAGCAAATTGCCCAGTTCGGCTTTGCTGCGAACATCCAGCCATAACTGATACTTTTTAACCCATTCAAAACAAAAGGCCAGCAGGGATTGAATTGAACCGCTTTTCAGTTCAAATTCAACTTCATGTACTTCCTGCTGTACGCCATTTGCGCGTATTTCGCCAATATCCAGACTGATTTCAATTTTCGCATCTTGATAATCAATGGCTCGCTGTGTACGTTCAATATCCGTTTCAAATTGCAGCGTCAGCAGATCTTGTTGGCCGTCAAGCGCCTCGAACAAAATGCTTTGCGCTTCTGGATGCGCGGCATAAACAGCTAAATCAAGCGGCGGCGCGCTGTCTAATTCGCCTAAATCTATATTGTGTTCAAAACGTTCAATATGGCTTTTTCCGGCCGCTTTAAGGGTTTGTATCCAGTGTGATCCTTCTAAACGCTGACGCAGCGCAGCGCGCTTATGCGCCAATGTACGATCAGGCGTATCGTAATATTTGGCTTGAAGGTGAATTTTTTCAGATTTTTTGGGATCAACCGCTTTTAGCAGCGCTGTGCGGCGCGCTTCTGGAATCTGAAATTTTAATTCAACTTCGACCATGTTCTTTGTCCTAATGATGTGCTTAAATTCCGCCAGTCTAGCGCAGCGCACGGTGTTTTTAAGTGCTTTAAAAATATGAAGCTTGAGTATTTTCTAAGCGCCGGCAATGCGATGCTGCGGATCATTCTAACTAAAAACAGCCAGCATGTAAGTCTTGACTGTACATAAAAGCATAGAACTGCGCAGTCTGTATGCAGGCCTTATGGCTGCAGGGTAAATTCAGTTCAGATTTTGCTTATGATTAAGCTGCAACTGTATAGCGCTAATTCGCTGTATGCGTTTTATTTTAAAGATCGCGGCTTCGGATTTTTGGCGTTTCATTTCGCATAAAAGACGGCCTGCAATGCGCTTTTCAAGCGTGTAATTTTCAGCTATGGTGAATAAAAACATCAGGAAGATGCAGCATGAATGAACCCGCTTTATTGCCTATGGAAAAGCCGTCGCAAAGCCCTATGCCGATTCAAAACTATTCAGAATTTTACCGGTTTTATTTGACCGAACACCGCAATATTATGAGCCGCCGCCTGCATGCTGCCGGAAGCAGCATAGGCCTGTATTTTTTTGCCAAAGCATTGACGCAAAAAAAGCCCAAATTTTTGGTATACGGGTTGCTTAGCGGGTATGCCTGCGCTTGGGTTGGGCATTTCGTTTTTGAGCAAAATAAGCCAGCGAGCTTTAAGCAGCCACTGTACAGTTTCATTTCTGACTGGCGCATGCTGTCTGATGTACTGCGCGGCCGTTTGAGCTTGATTGACCGCAGCCGCGATCAAATAGAAAGTTAGTTAGCGGCCTGCCTAATTTTTCAACTCATCCGTAGGCATCAATCAAATACCTATGGAACCGTCATACTGAACGTCAGGGCATAACTTTGCAAATTATCGCACGGAATTCTACATAAAAGTGATTTGCTTACGATGTGCAAATTAAAAAACGGCATAAAATAGATGATGCTGTCTGATTTAATATTGCATTTTTAAAGTAATTGTTCTAATAATGCTTATAAGTTTTATGTGTTATGAAATTTAGATTTTCTATGTTGCATAGACACAGAAAAACGCGATGAATTATTCTTTGCTTTAATGTATTGCTGTAATATTCTGTTCAATTAATGAGTCTAAGCTATATTCTACATTTATTTGATGACCTTATTTAAGTTTTCCAAGCCTAGAGCGACCTTTCTCTAGGCTTTTTTTATGACTTAATTTTAAGATATTCATTCGAGTAACTGAATCTTGCAGTGATACACAATGTGATAAACGTGTAGCTTTCATGTTCTTTTTTTCAACTCGATAAAAAGGCTAAACAGTATGACTATTTTACTCATTGAGTAAGTTTAGACTTAATCAACGTAGTTGAATAAATCGTTTTAAAATGACAATGCGGCATGAAAGAGTTTGGCGATCTGCAGGATGGTATAAATTTAAAAAATGAAAGCGCAAAGATTGATGCAGCAATAGGTACAGGGCGTTAAGCCGTAAGGCATTATAAATATATTGGCCTTTTGATGATTTATACGCCCCCCAGCGTTTATACATAAATCATCAAAGGCCTAATCTTGCGCTAAGTTAATTATTATTAGGTATTTATTTGTGTTGTTATGTTTGCAATTGTAAGTAGTGCAAATAAATTAGATATCCCTAGAAATAGGTATTTTTTACAAATATTGAGAAAACAAATAAAGCTTAGCTAAATGCAAATACAGGTTTAATGGGCTGAAAACGTGCAAAATTATGTCTGTAATGCCTCATCTGCACGAACTTTTGCCTATAATAAGCCTGAACAAGAATGCTGTGATGAAATTATGTCTGGTTTATACCTCATTACCAATGATGATCCATTGGAACTCTTATTGGCAAAATTAGAAGGTGCAATGGCAAATGGCGGCATCGCTGTTTTGCAATACCGCCGCAAAAAAGTTGCGAAAGAAGACCAAATTTATGAAGTCGAATACATGAAAGCTATGTGTGCAGAATATGCCGTGCCTTTTGTGATTAATGACGACCTAGAAATGGCAGTTAAATACGGTGTCGGCGTGCACTTAGGTCAAGATGACGGTTCTATTGTTGAAGCAGTACAGCGTTTGCCTCACAATGTTTTGATTGGGCGCAGCTGCAACAACTCTCTTGAGCTTGCAGAGCAGGCTATTGCTGACGGCGCAAACTATGTGGCCTTTGGCGCAATCTATGCAACAGACACGAAACCTGAAGCAGGCAATATTGGTCTGGAAACCTTAAAGCAAGCCAAAGCAAAATTGAATGTGCCAATTTGCGCCATTGGCGGGTTAACGGTGGAAAATTCAAAACCCGTGATTGATGCCGGTGCGGATTATTGCGCGGTGATTAGTGATATATTAGGCCGTCCAATGAATGCCATTCCTGAACGTCTTGATGAATGGTCAGAACTTTTTAAATAACAGACATTTTCGCTGTATTTTTTGATTTTCTTTATATTAAGTTGAGTTGATTTATGAGCTTATCTCCAAAGCAAGAACAACTGTTCAAACAAGCAAGTAAACATATTCCGGGCGGTGTGAACTCACCTGTACGTGCTTTTAATGGTGTAGGCGGTACGCCAGTTTTTATTGAAAAAGCGCAAGGTGCCTATTTATACGACGTCGATGGCAAACGCTATGTGGACTATGTCGGTTCTTGGGGCCCAATGATTTTAGGTCATGCTCAACCAGACATTATTAAAGCAGTCCAAGAAGCGGCGGTTGACGGCCTAAGTTTTGGTGCGCCAACGGTGCATGAAACCACTTTGGCAGACATTATCTGTGAAATTATGCCGTCTATTGAATTGGTTCGTATGACCAACTCAGGCACAGAAGCAACCATGACCGCAATTCGTCTTGCCCGCGGTTATACCGGCCGTGACAAGATTGTAAAATTTGAAGGCTGTTACCACGGCCATTCAGATTCATTGTTGGTAAAAGCAGGCTCAGGTTTGTTAACCAAAGGAGAGGGCGAAGCAACCTCTGCGGGTGTACCTGCCGATTTTGCTAAGCACACGCTAACACTTCCATACAATGACATCGCAATGCTGAAAGAATGCTTTGCCAAATTTGGTTCTGAAATTGCCGGTGTGATTGTGGAGCCTGTTGCTGGCAACATGAACTTGGTGAAACCGATTGACGGTTTCTTGCAAGCAATTCGTGATGTATGTGACGAACATGGTTCAGTTTTCATCATTGATGAAGTAATGACTGGCTTCCGTGTGGGTTTAGGCGGCGCGCAAGCGCATTATGGCGTTAAGCCAGATTTAACCACTTTAGGTAAAATCATTGGCGCAGGCTTGCCCGTTGGTGCATTTGGCGGTAAACGCGAAATTATGGAATGCATTGCGCCTTTAGGTAAAGTGTATCAAGCAGGTACATTGTCGGGTAACCCATTGGCGATGCGTGCCGGTATTGAGATGTTTAAGTATCTGCGTCAACCGGGTTTCTATGAAGCGTTAACTGCGAAATTAGCCACTTTACTTGCTGGCTTACAAGCGGCTGCAGATGAAGCGGGTATTCCATTCCGCACCCAGCAAGTAGGCGGTATGTTTGGACTTTACTTCACAGATCAAACTGAAATCACCGGTTTCGATTCTATTTTGAAATGTGATGTTGACGCATTCCGTACTTTCTTCCACGGTATGTTAAAACGCGGTGTAAACCTTGCACCATCAGCATTTGAAGCAGGCTTTTTCTCGAGCGCGCATAGCGATGAAGATATTGCCTTTACCATTGAAATGGCGAAAGAAACTTTTGCTGAAATGAAAGCTTAACTTTTCGAATCCTCCCTAACCCTCCTTTGATAAAGGAGGGAATTCTAAATTTACTATATTGAAATTCCCTTCTTTTTAAAGAGGGGTTAGGGGAGATTAAATTCTAAAATTAGGGATAATACATGCAAACCAAACATTATTTGACACTTGCAGATGCTGAGTTTTTATTGGAACAGGCGTACCAATATGCGTTGAGCCATAACTTTAATGTCAGCATTGCAGTCACGGATGAAACGGGATGTTTACTGGCAATGAAGCGTATGGATGGGGCTTCTCCAATGACAGCGAATTTGTGTTTGGAAAAAGCCAAGTGTTCTGCAATCAGCCGACGTCCATCGGGAGTATTTGAAAACTTGATTAAAAATGGTCAAATGGGTTTTCTGACCATGGA
>JASLHF010000071.1 GCA_030152275.1 Acinetobacter sp.
GCCCCGCTGGTCATGCCGGCGGCCTGCATAAAGCCGTCGACGCCGGTCGCGGCAAAACCCTGCTGCTTGGCCAGCTGTGCGCTGATATCAAGCAATTCTTTACGTTTTTGCTGTTTGTATCCGGCGGGATAGCGCATGTGAGGTAGCATCCAAAAGCTGTTTGACCGCTTAAAAATTATAACATAGTATTCGTTATAGTAACGATCGTTATGTAATAAAATACGAACAGGACGGCGCAGGGACGGGGCTCAATTAGCGCCCATGCCGCAATTCTATAAAGCAGTGTGTACAGCGCTGCGCGCGAAGATGCGCTATGAATAACAAGCAGTAAAAAACGGCTCTAATCAACAGGGAGAGGGCTTATGGAACAGCAGAGCAGCGCGCGCAAAGTTGCGCTGGTGATTGGCGCAGGAGATGCCACAGGGGGCGAGATTGCCAAACGTTTTGCCCGCGGCGGCTATATTGCCTGTATGACGCGGCGCAATGCTGAAAAACTGCAGCCGCTGATTGATGATATCCAGCAGCAGGGCGGTCAGGCTTACGGTTTTGCTTCTGATGCGCGTCGGGAAGAGGAAGTCATCGCGCTGATAGAGCAGATTGAGTCTGAGATCGGCCCCATCGAAGTGATGGTATTTAATATCGGCGCTAATGTGCCTTGCAGTATTTTGGACGAAACTGCACGCAAGTATTTTAAAATTTGGGAAATGGCGTGTTTTGGCGCATTTTTAACTGGCCGAGAAGCTGCGAAGCGCATGGCGGGCCGTGAGCGCGGGACGATTATTTTTACTGGCGCAACTGCAGGGATGCGCGGTGCAGCAGGCTTTGCCGCATTTGCTGGGGCTAAACACGCCTTGCGCGCGCTGGCGCAAAGTATGGCGCGTGAGCTGGGGCCAAAGAATATTCATGTGGCGCATGTGGTGGTGGATGGCGCTATAGATACGGATTTTATTCAGCAAACATTTCCCGATGTGTATGCTAAAAAAGATCAGGACGGCATTTTGAATCCGGCGCATATTGCCGAAAATTATTGGCATTTGGCGCACCAGCCGCGTGATGCATGGACGCATGAACTGGACTTAAGGCCGTGGTCTGAGCGCTGGTAGCGCACGGGTTTTAAGTTCGGCAAGAAAAGTGAAATACAGCGCAGAAATTTAAATAATTAGGTCAAATACGATGAAAATAATAGAGTTTTATTTTGATTTGGGCAGCCCGTACAGCTATGTGGGTTTTCACCGCATTCAGCAGATTGCGGCCGCAAATCAGACGGAAATTATATGGAAACCGATGCTGCTGGGCGGTGTCTTTAAAGCCACTGGCAACAGCAGCCCGATGGCTGTTCCGGCCAAAGCGCGTTATTCGATGCATGATCTGCAGCGCTGGTCAAAGCTTTGGGGTATTCCAGTGCAAATGAATCCGTATTTTCCAATTAATACGCTGCATTTAATGCGTTTGGTTACTGCTGTACAGCTGTTTCAGCCGGAAGATTTTTTACGCGTGCTGACTGGTCTGTTTGACGCGATGTTTGGCCAGCCGCGCAATTTAAATGATGTGAATGAGTTTGCGGCTGTGGTGCAAGAGCTGGGACTAAGCAGAGCGCAAGTACAGGCTTGGCTGGAGGATGAAAAAGTCAAATCCGAATTGAAAGTGGTGACTGAGGAAGCCGTTGCGCGCGGTGTATTTGGGGCGCCCAGCTGGTTTGTCAATGACGAACTTTTTTGGGGCGTTGATCATTTACATTTTGTTGAATCTGCACTGCACGCCGCTGATTGAACATCTTTGGCAGTCGCGCTGCAGGCGCAGCTTAACACTGCGCTTTTCTATGGCGTGTTTTATTTTGCAATTGGCGTTGGCTCAAAACCGCCGGCTGCGCTGAAGGCAGTCTGGAGTGCGGCAGCTGCGCGCTGCACCGGAGCATCCGCATTTTTGCGCCAAATTAAGCAGACTTTAGACGGTTCTGGCCGAGGAAGAAGTTCCAGCAGCCGGACGTCCGGCGGCAGAATGCTTTTGAATTCTGCCGGTACAATACAGATGCCCAGCCCGGCTTCAACCAAGCCGAGCTGTGAAGCTTTGCGTGAGCGGATCTTTGATTTTTGCGGATAAAACCCATGATTAATGCATAAATTTGCAGCTAAATAGCTTAATCCGCCACGTTCTGCATGCGGTGTGGAAACAAACGGCTGCTGGCGCAAATCTGCAATTTTGACGCTGCTTTTTCCTCCAAAATAGGCGTCGTCCCGATGCACGGCCACATACAGCGTCTGCGCATACAGTTCTATGCAGTGCACATCCTGCAAATTGCGCAATACCGGCGGCCGGATCAGGCCCAAATCAATAGATGCATTCTTTACAGCTTCAATTTGCTGTTCGGATGACAATGTGCTGATTTCAATTTCCAAAGATTGCTGCCGGCATAGCTGATTCAGACACTGAATTTTAACAGCATCCATGACAATGCTGCTGGAATGCGCCAGCTGAAGACTGCGCCCGTGGCCATTGGCAATACGCTGTGCGGTCTCGATTGAATGTTCAATATTCAGCAGATGCATTTTCAGCTGCTGATAAAATGAGTGGCCGGCTGCGGTCAGGGCTATCTTCTTTTCGCTGCGGTCAAACACACAAAAACCCAAGGCATCTTCCAGCATTTTAATTTGCCGGCTAAGGGCGGACTGCGCGATAAACAGCTGTTCTGCGGCTGCGCTATAGCTGCCGGCTTCAACGATGGCCATAAAGTATTGGTATTGTTTAAGGGTTTTCATATCTTGAAATGAGATGGGTGGTTATAAATTTGATATTAGATTAGATCGTTGATTTTGCCTATCTTGAAAGCAGGAGATTGCAGAAAGGTGTCAAGATGGGTCGAATTTTAGCGGTTTGGCTGGCAGTAATTGCGCTGTGTTTAGCGGCGCAGCAGTTTGATTTTTTTAAGCTGGGTCATGTTTCGGAATCGGCTGTGCTTAATGACTAACACACGTATGCATTTAAGAATGCGGAGAATAAAAAAGCGAACCGGAGTTCGCTTTTTTATATTTGTGCAGTTTTAGAAAAAGCCCATTGGCTTAGTTGAATAGCTCACCAGCAGGTTCTTGGTTTGCTGGTAATGATCCAGCATCATTTTGTGATTTTCACGGCCGATACCGGATTTTTTGTAACCGCCAAACGCTGCATGCGCAGGGTAGATATGGTAGCAGTTGGTCCATACGCGGCCAGCCTGAATAGCGCGGCCTGCGCGGTAAGAGGTGTGCGCTGAACGTGACCAAACGCCAGCGCCCAGACCGTAAATGGTGTCATTGGCAATTTTCATTGCGTCATCAAAGTCTTTGAATGTGGTGACTGAAAGCACAGGGCCGAAAATTTCCTCTTGGAAAATCTTCATGCTGTTGTCGCCTTTGAAAATAGTCGGTTCAATGTAGAAACCGGTACCAACTTCATGGCGTTCGCCGCCGCCAGTCAGCACTTGTGCGCCCTCGGAACGTCCAGTTGCGATACAGCCTAGAATTTTATCCTGCTGTTCTTGAGATGCCTGTGCGCCGATCATCGTGTCGGTATCCAGCGGGTGGCCGGTTTTAATGCGTTTTACCCGTTCAATGGCTTTTTCCAAGAATTTGTCAGCAATGCTTTCATGCACCAGCGCGCGTGACGGGCAGGTACAAATTTCGCCTTGGTTCAGCGCAAACATGGCAAAGCCTTCCAGCGCTTTATCCAAATAGTCATCGTCTTTGTCCATGACGTCTTCAAAGAAGATGTTTGGCGATTTGCCGCCTAGTTCGAGCGTGACCGGAATAATATTTTCAGTCGCATATTGCATAATCATTTGGCCGACAGCTGTGGAGCCGGTAAACGCAATTTTGGCAATACGCGGGTTGGTGGCCAGCGGACGGCCAACTTCAACGCCGTAGCCATTGACAATGTTCAGCACGCCCGGCGGCAGAATGTCTTGAATCAGCTCAGCCAGCACCAAAATGCTGACAGGCGTTTGTTCTGCCGGTTTCAGCACAATACAGTTGCCTGCAGCCAAGGCTGGCGCAAGCTTCCACGCGGCCATTAAAATTGGGAAGTTCCAAGGAATAATTTGGCCCACAACGCCCAAAGGCTCATGGAAATGGTAGGCAATCGTATCTTCATCAATTTCTGAAATGCCGCCTTCCTGCGCGCGGATGCAGCCGGCAAAATAGCGGAAATGGTCAATCGTCAGCGGAATGTCTGCTGCCAGTGTTTCACGGATGGGTTTACCGTTATCCCATGTTTCAGCCACTGCCAGCAGTTCTAAATTCTCTTCCAGACGGTCAGCGATTTTCAGCAGAATATTAGAGCGCACAGTTGGAGATGCGCTGTTCCAAGAGGCTTTGGCTGCATGGGCTGCATCTAGCGCCAGTTCAATATCTTCTGCAGATGAACGCGGCACTTTGGTAAATACTTTGCCATCGACAGGAGAGATATTGTCAAAGTATTCGCCTTTCACTGGCGCGACCCATTTGCCGCCAATGAAATTTTCATATTGAGATTTAAATTGGACTTTTGAACCATTTTGATTAGGATCGGCGTAACGCATAATGAAATTCCTTTTGCTTATTTTGGTGTTTTGATGCCAAGTTCTTTGCCGCTTTGGTATAAGGTACTTTTGTACATTATTTAATTAGCATACTGACTATAAGGTTGGCAAAAGGTTGGTTGAATGACGGTTTACAACCTTTCGACAAATAGTTACAAGGATAAAGGCATAAGGATAGAAAAAACGGGCCGCAGTTGAGATGCTAAAGGATATAAGCCATGCGCAATTTAGTGGAAAAAAGGAAACAAATAGAACAATTTAGGCAAAGCAGCAGTCTTTCTCCCCAACATGCGGAACAGCTGGGCCAAAGCATCCTGAGTTCATGGCGCCGCTCCAGCAGCGCAGCCATTCCTAAAGACCGCTCTGCTGCGCCGCTGCAGGCGGTGTCCGCTGGGCATCCTAATGCGCTGCAGCAGGCGCTTGAACGCTGCGCGCAGGATCTGCAGCATATTGCAGAGCAGTCGTCTATGGTGGTTGCAGTCGGAGATGTCGGCAGCACGATTATTTGGAGCGCGTCCAGCCGGCAAATGCGCAGCGCGGCTGAAAGCGTGCATTTTATGGCGGGCGGACAATGGAAAGAAGAATTGGTGGGCACCAATGCGCTGGCGCTGTCACTGAAAACTCAGCAGGCCAGCTGTGTATTTTCTAATGAGCATTATATGGCGTCGATTCATGACTGGGTATGTTACGCCGCGCCGATTATTGACCCGTATTCCAAACAGATTTTAGGCGTGATTGATCTGTCCACCACGTGGAAAAATCATAACAGTTTAGGTCTGCTGGCGGCTGAGCGCTGCGCTTCAATTATACAGGGCGCGCTGCTGGAGCAGCATCAGCAGCAGCTGTATATCCGCGCCTTTGCGGCCTCACAGGCGCTGTTTAACGGTAAAGTGCTGGTATTGACTCCGCGCCAGATTGAAATTTTGGTCATTTTGGCGCTCTGCCCGCAGGGCATGACGCTGGAAACGCTGCATCAGGCGCTGTATGGCGAACGCAAAGTCAGCATTGGCACCCTAAAAGCAGAAATGTCACAGCTGCGTGATGTGCTGGGCGGCATGCTGGGCTCGCGCCCTTACCGGATTTTGGCCAATGTGGAGGCAGATTTTCTGCAGGCGGAGCAGGCGCTGGATGCCGGCTATATCGAGTCGGCGCTGAAGCTGTGTTCTGGCGTATTTTTGGCTAAAACTGAAAGCCCGTTTTTATGCGCATGGCGTGACTGTCTGGAATCGCGCCTGAGCGACGCGATTTTTAAAGCCAATGAAACCGATGTGCTGCTGCGCCATGTGGCGCGTTTTCCCGAGGCGGTGGATGCAGTAGAACGCTTGATTGAGCTGATGCCGAAGCAGCACCCAGTGCATCAGACACTGCTGAAAAACAAGCACCTGAACGGCAGCTGAAGCAAGCAATGCCTTGACCGGCTTTCGGCGGCAGGCCCGCTTCATCGCTGCGAAATGATTTGAGTTTACAGCCCTTTGCTGTTTAACCAGCTGAACAGCTGGTGATAGACATTTTCACGAACCGGCTGCTGCGACAGCACCAAGTCGTGCAAGCCATTGTGAATTTCACACAGTGTCACATCGCCCTGAATTTTACGGGCATATTTTTCAATGTCTTTAACGCCTAAAATAATATCGCTGGTCTGAGCGTCTTTGCCCCATTTACGCGGATTTTTGGTTTGATGTGAATGCATAACCAGCACGGGCACATCTATTTTGACACCGCGGTGAATTTCTTTTTGCGCTTCGTGAATAGCCGTCACAAAACTGAGGCGCACTGTCGGATAGGCTGTTTTTTTCCAGTCGAGGCTAAAGTCCCATTCGCCTTTTAAGTCCTTGTGCAGGCTAGGGGTATACCACTTGTTTAATTCGCTGGGAAACTGCAGATTGGGGAACAGTTTGCCTAATTTGCTGAGCTGCGGTACACCGAATTTCCGTTTAATGGGGTGCATGTTGAAATCATAAAATGGACTGTTGGCCCACAGCGCTTTGATCAGCGGATGATTCGGGTGATGGGCTGCATACAATGTTGCCGTTAAGCCGCCGGTTGAATGCCCGCACAGCAAAACGGCGTCATGGTCTTCTGCGCCGATAATGTCTAAAGCCTGCGTGATTTCGGCATCATATTCTGCAATTGCGCGCACATTGTAATAGTGCTGATGGGGCAAAATCGAGCGCCCGTATTTTCTCAAATCCAGCGCATAAAAGTCGAAACCGTGCTGATTAAACTGTTCAGCCATTTCGGTTTGAAAAAAATAGTCAATAAAGCCATGAATATATAAGACCGCTTTGCGGACTGGCTGCAGCGCTTTTTTGCGGATGAGGGTTGCGGTTACTGCGCCTTCATAGTCATCAGGAAAATGCAGTGTGGCCTGCTGGTAACCTGCGCCAAGCAGATCAGGCTGATAGGTATAAGGAAGTTGGTCGGTGTGCGGGGATGTCATCATGAGCTCTGTTTTTTTATTGTCGTAGATTGTTCTCCATCCTTGATGAAGCTGAAAATTTTGTCAACAGCAAATAAAAAAAAGCAATTTAAGTGAGCTGGCCTGCTGGAATCTGCAGACTTGAATGAAGTGGAAGAAAGGTTGGCTTCATTCTACTTAAATTGCCAAAACAGTTGAGTTGCAGCAAGCAGCTCAGCCAAACCGCTGCTGCATTTGAATCATGGATCTAAGTCGAGTACTTAGACGGCTGCTTTAAAATCAACAACTGAAGCATTGCCTTTCAGCGCTGCTTTGAAGATGTCGACCACTTGCGCGTGAGTGGCTTTGCGCGGGTTGGTCAGCATGCAGGCATCTTTTTGCGCATTTTCAGACATCACGCCTAAATCCTGCTCTTTCACGCCCAGCTCAGACAGGCTGGACGGAATGCCAATTGAGGCTGAAAGTTCACGGATTGCAGAAATTGCGGCATAGGCTGCTTCATTGACCGGTAAGCCATCTGTTGGAACGCCCATTAATTGCGCAATGCGCGCATAGCGTTCCGGGCAGGCAATCAGGTTAAATTCGCAAACATGCGGCAGCAGCACTGCGTTGCAAACACCGTGCGGCAGGTTATAGAAACCGCCCAATTGATGCGCCATGGCATGCACATAGCCTAATGATGCGTTGTTAAACGCCATGCCTGCTAGATACTGCGCATAGCTCATTGCATCACGCGCTTCAAGATTTTCGCCATTGGCTACTGCAGGGCTGAGCCATTCGCTGATCATGGAAATGGCTTTTTCCGCGCAGGCGTCGGTAATTGGGGTGGCGGCGGTAGATACATAGGCTTCAACAGCATGCGTCAGCGCATCCATCCCGGTCGCCGCCGTCAGCGCGGCCGGTTTCGCAATCATCAGTTTCGGGTCATCAATCGCAATCAGCGGTGTACAGCGCCAATCGACAATCGCCATTTTAACGTGCGTGTCGGTATTGGTGATGATGCAAAAACGGGTCATTTCAGATGCTGTGCCCGCAGTGGTGTTAATGGCAATCAGCGGGGTCATAGGGACTGTGCTTTTGTCGATGCCTTCATAGTCGCGGATATGGCCGCCGCCCGCAGTCACCAAGCCAATGCCTTTGGCGCAGTCATGTGATGATCCGCCGCCCAGTGACACAATAAAATCACAGCCGTTGTCGTTGTATTCTTTGACGCCGCTGTGCACATTGATATCGGTCGGGTTAGGCTCTGCGCCCGGGAAGATATGGCTGTCAACGCCAGCGTCTTTCAGATAGCCGGCTATAGTGTCTGCCACGCCAAATTTAAATAAGCCTGCATCGGTCACAATCAGCGCCTTTTTTGCGCCTAGATTTTGCGCTTTTCCGCCAATTTCTTTGGCGCAGCCTGGGCCGAATAGTGATACGCAAGGGATGTAAAAACCGTTTGTCTGATCTGCAATATTTTTAAAAGCCATGGTGCGATTCCTTCTACCATCTGTTTGTCGTCATTGTTATGGGTGATGTTCGATTCACCTTGACTTGAGTATTCAACAGGCGCGCAAAAAAGCACACCTGCCAAAGACCTACCAACCATAATGTATTGGTATTGATATGAGAAAATGATAATAATTATTTGATTTTTATAATTTATTTAATTATTTATCATCATGTTTTGGCTGTTTGTCATTGTATTTTTATCTAAAAATTCCTGCACTATCCGCACTGAACGGCCTGATAACAACAATATTGCGCTTTGGGCAGAAAAGCTGTTCCATCACAGGCCAAAAGTTAATATATTTACTAATCTCATCTCAAAGGATTGATGTGATGAATGCATATACGCAGTTTGACAGTTTTTTGGATTTGGTTGCCATCATGGGACAGCCTCAATTTGACTCATCATTGCTGGCCTATTTGGCGCAGTGGGTTCAGGCAAAACATTTTTCAATATTGCGGGTAGAGGATCACAAACCTGCACTGCTGCTGTGCGGTACGCATAATGACCACCATAGTGTGCCATTGCGCTGCGGCCAGTCTTACATTAAGCGCTATCATGTCTATGATGATTTATATCAAGCGCTTGCCGGACAAACGCTGCAGCAGCATCAGACGCTGACAGGCCAAGTCTGTGCGGACGACATTATATTTTTGCCATACCGCCATGAAATTTATGAAAAAAATGATTTAATTCAGCGCTTGTGCGGTTTTTACCGCGATGCGAATAACCATCCGATTTTGTTTAATCTATACCGTCATAAAGAGCAGGGGTTTTATTCTGACCATGAAATCGCCAATTTTGAACGGATGATTCCGGCGCTGGCCAAGCTCATACAGGGCCATTTGGCGCTGCTGGTGCAGCCGGATTTTAAAGATCAGCTGCGCAAACGCCAGCCACTGCTGGCGCCGCAAGAGGTCGAAGTCTGCGCCCTGATTTTGAAAGGCATGAGCTATGCCGGTATTGCCGCCGCTCTGGGGCTTAAAGAGTCGACGGTCAAAACTTACCGCAACCGGGCCTTTGATAAGCTGGGCATTCACTTTAAAAATCAGCTTTTTGCTTTATTTATGCAGGCCTAGGCCTGCCGATTTAATCCATTGCTGCGAGGGCTGGCTTGTCCTCTTTTTGGAGGGCATAGCCACAGGCTGAGCGTGTATATATTTCCAGTCAGAGAAAGGAAAAATATGCAATGGAGGCCTCCGCTATGGAACGTTCGGCACAGGAGCTGCGTATTGCTGACTTTAGGTCAGAAGCAAAAGACATTGTGGTGCTGGAGCTGGAGCACCCGCAAAAAAAGCCATTAAGCCCATTTAGCGCAGGTTCGCATTTGGAAGTGTATCTGCAAAATGGCTGCATCCGGCATTATTCATTGCTTAACTGTCCCAGTGAAACACACCGTTACGTCATTGCTGTGGGGCTTGCGCCAAATGGGCGGGGCGGTTCACAGCATATTCATCAGCGCTTGCGTACAGGCGACTTAATCAAGGTCAGTTCACCGCGCAATAATTTCAGCTTGGCGGATGCGCCGGCTTACTGCTTTATCGCTGGCGGTATCGGCATTACCCCCATTTTATCGATGATCCGCTGGTGCAGCGCAAATCATAAGCCGTGGCGTTTATTTTACAGCGCGCGCAGCCGTCAGCGCGCCGGGTTTTATGAAGAACTGCAGCATCTTGGCGCAGATGTGCAGTTTCATTTTAATGATGAGCACGCTGGGCAGCATTTGGATGTCAATGCTGTGATGGATTCATTGTCCCCGCAAGAACACGTGTACTGCTGCGGTCCAGAGGCTTTAATGCAAAGCGTGAAAGATGCTGCCGTCCATCTCCCGGGGCAGCATGTCCGCTTTGAATGGTTCAGTGCGCCTGCTTCCGCGCCGCAGGAGGCAGACGCGTCCGAATTTCGGGTCAAATTAAAACGTTCAGGCCAAGACATTCCTGTGCTGGCAGATCAGTCGATACTGGATGCGCTGGAACTGGCAGGTTTTGAATTGCCGTTTTCCTGCCGCGCCGGTATTTGCCGCACCTGTGAAGTGACAGTCTGTTCGGGCACGCCTGAACATCATGACATGATTTTAAGCGATGAAGAAAAAGCCGCCGGCACATCGATGCTGATTTGCGTTTCGCGCGCACACAGCGCAGTGATTGAGCTGGATCTCTAACTGCGCGACTCAATGAAATCTCAAAATTTAGGGAAAAAATATGACGATTCCAACACTCAACATCATTGAAGCCTGCCGTAAAGCCAGCAGTAAAATGGCCAATAAGGATACGCCGTTCATCTTTAACGAGTGGTATGTGGCTGCGTTTAAGGACGAAGTCGGACGAGAACTGCTGGCGCGCAAAATCTTAAATAAACGCGTCGTAATGTACCGTACTTTAGACGGGCAGCCGGTTGCGCTGGAAGACCGCTGTGCGCACCGCTCATTTCCGCTGTCTAAAAGCCATTTGGACGGCGACAATATTGTCTGCGGCTATCATGGCTTTAAGTACAGCAATTCAGGCGAATTGATTGAAATCCCTTCGCAAAAGCAGTGCCCGCATGGCATTGGCATTCAGCGCTATAAACTGGCGGAAACCGGGCCATTGGTCTGGATTTGGCTAGGCGATCAAAGCTTGGCGGATGAATCTAAAATCCCGCATTTGCCGTGGCTGGACAATCCTGAGTGGGCCTGCACGTCAGGCTATTTTTTCCATCCGGGCAATTATGTCAGCATGCACGAAAACTTAATGGACTTAACGCATTTAACCTTTCTGCATGCAGATACTATTGGCACCCCAGATTATGCCAGCGCGCCGTATAAGACCGAACTCAAAGACGGACATTATAAGTTGATCCGTGAAGTGGTGCCGACCACATTGTCTCCAGTTTGGGCTAAAACGACAGGGCTGGCCGGAAAAGACACGGCAGCCCGTATCGCCACCTCTGAATTTTTATCGCCGGGCCTGCATCAGGTCAGCGTCAAATTTTATGATTCAGCGCTGGATGAGTGCACCCGCGACACTTATAAAATTCACACGGCGCATATTTTGACACCGGAAACACCTAACAGCATGCACTATTTTATTGTGCACGGACGTGATTTTGCGCTGCAGGATGAACACATTGAAAGTTTTATGCATGAACAGCTGTTTGCTGCTTTTCAGGAAGATGTTGAGGGGCTGGGTGCGCTGGAAGTGGTATTAGATGATCGGGATGCGCATCATTTTGAGATCTCGGTGGCCAGTGACTCGCCGGCTGTAGCAACTCGGATTTATTTGAAAAAGCGCGCAGATCAGGAGCAAGCCGACGCTTAAAACAAGACCGAGGAGTAGGATTTTGAAATAGTATTACTACTTTAGTCTTAATGTAATTTATTGTAATAATTAATATATTAATTAAATCAAAAATTCTATAAAACTTATTTCATTAGGGATGTGAAAAATATGTTGGCTTTAAATAAAATTAAGCTGCTGAGTTTGTCGATAATCAGCTTCGCGTTTGTGCAAAGTGTATATGCAGAAGATCATTGGAAGCTGTTTTTAAAAAATGCCTATATTGACCGGGACTATGATAATGCTGCAGTAAAAGACACTGGCAGCTGGTCGCAAGCGGTATCACTGTTTTATGATTCTCAATTTCAAGATACGCCGGTGGATGAACTGAAGATTGGATTAGATGCTAATGTGCAGTATGCCGTGCGTTTAAGCAATGA
>JASLHF010000227.1 GCA_030152275.1 Acinetobacter sp.
GATAACAATGGTTGTTAAATCGATATTAAAAATTATTCCTGTAGTTTTTGCTCTTATTTTACTTTCATTTGCTTCTAAGCAATGTCAGCATAATGCTTGTGAGTCTAATAAATTTTACTGTGACTGATTTCGTATAATGTAGTCGTGATTATGTTACATAGGCGATTTTGTACAATGGTTGGCAAAATCGGCGTTATTTAACATCAATCCGCATTATACGAAATGTCTATTCAATCCTCACAAGTGAGGATTTTTTTTTGCTTTAGGGTAGGGCTAAAAAAGTCCACGTTCTCTAGAGTGGACTTAGGTCCGGAAAATCGGACTTTTTAACCTTAATTAGTCATCTTTCCCTAATATTTCTTGTCTGTATTTGATCACTTCATCAGCCTTTAAATTTGGCAAGTGATATTTAATCAGAGCGTGAATAACATCACTTTCAGCCATTAATGATTTTTTTTGTATTACGAATTTCATTAAAGCTTCTTTAACGTCTTCAACTTCTTCGCTTCGAATTTTGTAGACTTTGCTCATTTGTAAACACTCTGTAACTAATTAACTAGGTAACTTTTTTAATGTTAACCTGTTTTTATAGTTGACAAGTTACTTAGTAATTTTGTTTAATCTTTTAAACGCGGTTACTAGGTAACTTTTCTTGAACGATATGCTAAAACTACGGATACCAGTAGATGCTTCTCTAGTCGATATGGACAGTGAAGGGCGTCATTGTATCTTTGGTTTCAACTTACTCGATCTTGATCTGCCACGTGTCGAAGCTCGATGTGTTTTTAAGGATGATGAAGGCAATGTAGTTAACCAAGTGCTTAATCATCCTTATGACAGATTGCCAACGTCATTTACTAAGATGGCTTGGAAATTCCATCATGAGGGCAAGTTATGGCCACATGTAGAACTTAAAGCTTCGCCTGCAAAGATATTGCAGGGCCACAATGTTTACGGAACTGATTGGATAGAAGAGGGTGCTTTAGAAATGCTTGGTCATTTCGCAGAAGCTCAACCTGCTTTATACGGCATGCTTGCTGTTTCTGAGACAGAAGTAATGCAAATTGACGTTACGTATCACGCACGTTTACGTGATGATCGTGAAGTTGAACGTGCTATTGAGTTTTTGCGGAACATCTCCACAGAACACATCCGCAAATCTACTAAGCATGCCAGCTATAAAAATACTGTCTATTTCGGTTCTGAACGCTGCAAGCGTTTCGCTCGTAAAGTCTATGGTAAATCCTGTGAGTTTCAGGCTCAGCTGCAAGATCAGATTAAATTGGCAAAAACCAATGATAAAGCTGCAATGCGTGTTGTTGAGGTTATGTCTGATCCTGACTTACAGATTTTTACTAAGGGCCTTTTACGATTTGAAACTGGTGTCAAAGCCTACGCTCTTAAAGAACGCAATATACCAACTAATTTATTTCAATTAATTCGCTATCAACGTGCTAATCCTTATTTTTTACGCAATCTCTGGACAAGTGCAAATCGAGAACTGTTTGAAGCTCTAAAGGGGCAAAATATGAAACTTACTGATGATGATTCTGTTTTTAATAATATTTATTCAGCATTAGAGCAGGCTTCTGCCAAAGATTCTATTTCGACTTCAATTGCTGATACTGCTTTTAAATTTTATCGTGATTTAGAAAATCGCGGTGTTCGTACTGTTCAATCTGATTTAGGTGATGAGAAGTTTTTTAGAAATTTCACAAATTTGCTTAAGTGTGGATTTACTAAGGATTACTTGGCGCGTTTGAATATTCAACCGATTGATAATGTTGATCATCTAACGGCTTACTCAATTATTTTAAGCACCCTTAAAACGGTTAAAAAGGCTGGTACGGTTTCAAAAACAAAAGCTCGTAATTTGCATACTTTCTATAAAGAATTGCGTGATTACGGCTATGAAACTGTTCGTACTAATTATAGTAAATCACAGTTTAGTGATCGTATTGCATCTTTAAGAGAATGTGGCTTTTCAAAGGCTCAGCTGCAGAATTTATACTCTCAAACTTCAAACAATATTATTCCTTTTATCAAGTACGTAGAAATAAATTTCGATCAGCAAGTACCGTCTAATTTCGTCGAACCTAAATCTACTTTCAGCAAAATCGCATAGGTGAAAAATCATGTCTGCAATTATTTTCAAAGCAAAACTTCTTAATGTTGAAACCGGCGTTAATGACAAAGGCCAGTTAACAATGAAATTGGTTTTTGCATCTCAACGCTTTGACCGTGGCTTAGAGCAAATGGTGCCGTGTTCTCAAAACGTAAAAGTGGTTGAAGATCATCACCACATGAAAGATTTTTACATGTCTTATAAAGGCCGTGAAATCTATCTGCCAATTGAGCAGTCAACTCAAATGAACGGCATGTCAATTTTCTACAAGACAACTGGTGACGGTAAACCGTTGCAGATAACAGAACAAAAACCTTTAGATTCAAAGGCTTAATTATACCATTTCGTATAATGTGTAAATAAATCAATAACTTAGAGTAATAAACATAATGTCACAGCTATATTTTAAATGCAAGAAATGCGGTGCTCAGTTCTCAAGTCAATTGATTTATTGCCAGCATTTTTATAACTGTTCAAAGAGAATTTAAGAAATGTCATACGTTTGCGAAGTCGTGAATACAGCTACACAAGCGTGTGAACAGTGGGCTGTATACAGTCCAATTTTACCGGAGCTCACTATAGAAGCTCGTAATGAGTTAATGAAATGGGCTGTCGGTGTTTTTATCAGTGTTCTTGCAATTCGCAAGACAATTCAAGTCATAAGATAGGAGAAATATCATGGCTAAAAAAAATCGGCTTGTTGCGCTTTTGACATTTGGTGCACTTGTTTTAACAGCAACTAATCCTGCTTTTGCAGATGCACTTATTACTGGTACTGATGTAACTGCTGCAGCAAATGCTTCCGGTGCTGATGAATCTATGAAAGCGGGCGCTCTATGGGCGTTTGGTTTAACGATTTCTGCTGTAGTTGTAGCTAAAGTTCTCGGCATTGTTCGAAAGTAACAATTTGACGCATGCGGGAGGGAGCGCGCGCGCAAAAACTGCGGTGACGCAGATAATGCGCGAGCGCTTTACCGCATAGCGTCATGTGAGGTTTTTTTATGAGTTCTGAGTCATTTCTGAATTACTTCATTCTGCTGATTATGTTGATTGCATTTTCAAGGATTTTAAAATGAAAAAATTGTTAGTTATATTTAGTTTTTTGATTTTAAGCTCTACTGTTTTTGCGACGTCCGTTGGCGGTTCAATCGGGGGGTGGACAGTCATTTCACAAGTTGCGTCGGGTATCGGTCAAAAGCTGACAGCAACAAAAGAAGTGATCGTTAATGGCAGTTCAAAGCTAGTCAAAGGCACAGCGATGGTCACAACTAATGCTGCTGAACTTTCAAAATTTATGGCCCGTTCTGGTACTGCTGCAGTCGTTGTTTCTGCTTTAGATTTGCTTCTCGACGGTGTTGATTATGTAATGGATCCAGCGAATAACACTATTCAGATTAAAGAAAAACCTGTTGCTGACAAAGTTGATGATTTTACTGATAATACTGGTAAATATACGAGTAAATATATATATATATATAAATCATCTTCTTCGCTGGGCGGTAATAAAACATTTAAAAGTTATGACTTAGTTAATACTTGCAGTATGTATTTGTCGTGGTGGATGACAATACAAAATACTTATAAATATAGTTCTATTAGACAAAATACTTCTTCAAGTTGTTTTTACGATTCTTTTATAGTTAAAGACGACAAGCCTTTCGGTAGTAATCCATCTTCTTTGACTGTTCAAGTATTAGCAAATCCTGATTTTAATCAAGAAAAAGACGATGAATTAAAAAAGACTATTCCGCTTTCTGATGTGGCTTCTCAAGTACTTGATCAAGCTGAAAAAGATCTTAGAGCCGGCAATCCCAAATCTCCTGCAGTTGAGCTTGCTCAAGCTGCTGCTGCTGCAAAAGCTCAGGCTATTCCGGATGATCCGGCTCAGCATCCGCCGTATGTTGAACAATTTGGCAAAAATCCTGAATATCCGACTGTAGAAGAAGGCGAAGGTGCAATTGGTGAACCTACTGTCGATCCTGAAACGGGGGAACCATCGACTCCATTTTCATTTAAATTTCCGAAGGCTTGTGATTGGTTGCCTCAGCTTTGTTCGTTTATCGATTGGATGCAAAAACCGGAAGATTTAGATGATCCAAAATTGCCGAAAAAGGAATTTGATGAAAAAGAAATTGATGAAGAATTGTTAAACATTCATGCTAGTTCTTGTCCTGCCCCAATTGACATAAATATTCCGCTTCCAGTTTTTAATACTGTTTATACAGATTCGATTAGTATTTCTGAATACTGTTCTGAAATAGAAAAATTAGCTCCCGTTTTACAAGTTCTTGCATTTGTATTAGCTGTTATGATTATTAGGGAGGTTTAAATGCCTTATGTATTAGGAATTATTTTAACTTCTATTATTAGCAGTTTATTAGCTCGAATATTATTGGGTGCTTCATTAACTCTTTTAACATTTCCATTCGTTTCAGATTTATTAGATCAATTAATAGATTTAGCTGAAACAAATTTAAATCAATTACCTGCATTCTCTCTTAGCATGATGAAACTTTTAGAACTTGATAAATGTTTATCAATTATTTTAAGTGCTGTTCAAGTTCTTATTTACGTTAAATTAGCTAAAGTTATTGTTGGTTTTTCAAGTTAGGTTTTTTTTATGGTTGCTACAGTTATTAGTGCTCCTCCGCGCACAGGCAAGTCACTTTATACTATGGAGATTCTAGAAAAAGCTGTAATAGAAAATCCTGATCGTCTTATTTTTACTAATATAATCGGCTGTAAATTACCAGGCGTTCTTCCTGCTCGATCTACGCCTGATAGTCCATTTGACTGGCGAAGTTTGCCTAATGGCGCGCTTTATGTACATGATGAAGCGCATGAACATCCCTCGTTTTGTAAAAATGATTTATTAAAAGATAAGGACTTAATTAGTCGTGATATTTATGATGAATATATAAAAAGAATTAATGATTATGAAAATTTAAAGACAGATGATAAACGATATTTATTAACAATTTTAAAAGTTGTTAATCAATATCCTGAATTACCTTTATCATTGAAAGTTAAAGAAAAAGAATCATTAGTTCGTATTGTTAAGGATGCTTTTGAAGAAAATAATAGAAAGAGAAAAGAAGAAATTTTAGATATTGGCCGTGCATTAACAATGCATGGGCATTTCGGTATTGATATATATTTTATTACTCAACGTCCAACATTGTTAAATGAATTTGTTAGAGCTTCTATTTCTGAGCATATCATTTTAAGACGCTTATTTAAATTGCCGTTTGCTATTGTTTATAGTTATGCTGAATTGCAAGAAAATTTTGGCATGATGACTAGAAAAAATGCAATTACTACTCGATTTTGGTTTTATCCAAAGCATTTGTATAAATATTATGTATCTGCTGAAAGTCATCCAAAATCTAATTTTCCCAAACTCTGGTATGCAGTCGCTTTATTGCCAATATTTTTAATGTTTGGCGGTTATAAGTATACTATGGATTATTTTGGCCCCAAGACTTCATCTCAAGCTGTTACACCTGCATCAGATCATACTAAATCACATTCACAAGAAGTTGCTGCGCAATCTAAAGATCAATCTTTAAATGAACTATGCAGATCTGCTGTTAACTTAGATAAACCTGAATGCAAAAAATACATTCAAGAAATTTCTGAAAAAGGCTTAAGTATAGCTCCAGTCAATACTTATGATCCTGCGAAACCTTTTGATGTTCAGTATACAGTTGAAGATTTCGATCCTAAGGATTTTCCTCGTTTTAAGAATGCAATTGTTTTCAATGGAAAATGTACCGCATTTAGTCAGCAGGGAACTATTATGCATAATGTTTCAAAACAAGATTGCTGGAGGCTCGCCAACGGTGATAGGCCTTTTGATTATTATGCAGAAAAACGTTCAGAACAGAAACAGCAGACTGTTGATCAAGATGTTAACTATAAAAAAGCTTTATATGAAAACATGGCTCGTCTAGAAGCTGAAAGAATGTATACAGCTCAAAATCCAAGCATAAAAGAAGAACAGATTGTTTTTGATGAGCCAAAATCACAGTATTTTGATTCAGCTGGTCGTTTTTGATTCATAAACCTTTTCCCTTTGATTACAATACTCCCTTGTGCTTTAGCTCGGTAAGAACCAGAAAATGGGTTGGGGTTCCCATTTTCGTCGCAAAGATTGGGGGGTTTTGTGTCAAAATATTTAATTATTGGTTTAATCTTACTTTTGTGTTCTTTGCTTATAACGATTTATGGTTATATTTCGCTTTATAAAGCCTTCAAAGAATATGAAAAAAGAAAGAAAAAATAAATTTTTAAAGCCAAGTCATATTTTAGTAAATTAGTTAAATATTAATGTCATATCTTTGATATGTCATTGATATTTAATCTGATTTGCGTTAAAAAATATGTCTTAGCTTTTAAAAATATTGGAGTTAATAATGAATACACTTGCATCTTTTTTTAATTTTCTTTTTTTGATTTTCTGCGGTTTATTGTTTTTAGTAATTGCTTTTTTTTGTTTTTTTTCACCTAATAGAAATTCTAATTAAGACTGATTTCCGCTGGAGATAACAATGGTTGTTAAATCGATATTAAAAATTATTCCTGTAGTTTTTGCTCTTATTTTACTTTCATTTGCTTCTAAGCAATGTCAGCATAATGCTTGTGAGTCTAATAAATTTTACTGTGACTGATTTCGTATAATGTA
>JASLHF010000251.1 GCA_030152275.1 Acinetobacter sp.
CAATTTATGCGTAATTAAATCTTTGACTACGCGTTCAGCTTCATCATCATCGTTACGGCAGGTAATCACCCGGATCACTTCGCCATGGCCTTTATCTGACCATAATTTTTTATCAAAAATATGCGGATTATTGCCAATCACCGTATTGGCTGCTTTTAAAATACGGCTGGTCGAACGATAGTTCTGCTCGAGTTTTACAACTTTTAAATTGCGGAAGTCATCCTGCAGCAGCGCCATATTTTCAGGCTTAGCCCCGCGCCAAGCGTAAATCGACTGATCGTCATCGCCCACTGCGGTAAACTGACCCATCACCCCAACCAGCAGTTTGACCAAAATATACTGCGCGGTGTTGGTATCTTGATATTCATCGACCAAAAGATAGCGGGTGCGGTTTTGCCAGCGGTCACGCACTTCCGCATTTTCCTGCAGCAGTCGGGTCGGCATCACAATCAGATCATCAAAATCGACCGCATTATAAGCGCGCAGATTGCGTTCATACAGCTGATACAGATGCGCCATCTGCACATCATCAGCGGTTTCACAAGTGGTATGCGCCTGCTCTGGCGGGATCAAGTCATTTTTCCAATCCGAAATCATCTTCATGGCTTTAGCAATCAGCTCTTTGCTTTCCGCGCCGGACATATTGTCGCGGTGCATCAGATCCATCAAAATACGCTTGCAGTCATCAGCATCTAAAATAGAAAAATTGGCTTTAAGCGGCGTATTTTTTAACTCAAGGCGAAGCATGTTTAAGCCGAAAGTGTGAAAGGTCGAAACCGATAACCCTTTCGCTTCTTCACGCGACAGCAGCTTGGTGACACGCTCTTTCATTTCACGCGCAGCTTTATTGGTAAAGGTCATCGCCGTGATGCGGTGTGCCGGAATACCGCAGTTTTTGACCAAATAGGCTATTTTCTGAGTAATCACCGAGGTCTTGCCTGAACCTGCGCCAGCAAGCACTAACAAGGGTCCTTGAGTATATTTCATGGCTTCAAGTTGCTTGTCGTTTAAGTGACTGCCGAGTGACATAGTTTTTCCTTCTCCTGATTCGCAGACGATTATAGTCATCTCTGGGTGACTTTCATAATCAAAAAGATGATTTTCCGTTCATAAAAAAAACCGCCCGAAGGCGGCTTTTTCCATTCAACCTGATTCTATAGCAGAATCAATTATTGAATCGCATAGATGCTGATTTCTACACGGCGGTTTTGCTCACGGCCAGCAGCTGTGCTGTTGTCTGCGATTGGATTCGCAGCGCCTTGGCCTTGCGCGTTAATACGTGTAGTTGAAACACCTTGAGATGCCAAATAGCTTGCAACTGCTTGCGCGCGCGCTTGTGACAGCGGGATGTTGATTGAGTCATTACCAGTGCTGTCTGTATAGCCAGTCACCAAAATACCGCTCTTGTTGTCTTCAGTTAAAGTTTGCGCCACTTTATTCAAAGTTGAATAGAAGTTTGGCTTGATGTTTGATTTGTTAGTGTCAAATGTGATGTTGCCCGGCATAATCAAGCCAACAGAACCGTCTGGATTACGGTTAACTTCTACGCCTGTGCCCGCCATTTGCTGACGAAGTTTTTTCTCTTTATTGTCAAGGTAAACACCAGTTGCGCCGCCCAATACAGCGCCAATAGCTGCAGCGCGGTTATTTTGAGAGCTAGAGTTAGCATTGCTGCGTGACAGACCATAACCTGCAGCTGCGCCAACTAAAGCGCCAATTGCTGTTTTGTCATATTCCATGCCGCCGATGTTGTTGCCAGTTGACTGACAGCCAGATAGAACCAATGCCCCTGCTACCGCTGCCGAAATTACTAGTGCACGCATCGCATGCCTCCTTAGTTGTGTTTGTTGTATAGATGAAATGATGAATGAAAACAAATGGCTGAACCATTGATTTTTTGTTAATAATAAACCCTTTATTTACATTTTGTAATATTTACAAGAGAAAATGCAGTTAACTTTGTCACATTTTCTTCACAGTTGTATTTCAAGACTTTTCTATTTTCGCAACAGTGGCTATATTTGTGCCTATCGGCAAATTTTAGACCATTTGAATCCTAGGATTTTTATATGCCATCTCAAAGCAGCAAGCAACCAGCTTTAAAAAAAATTACGCGCGGGCTTACCGTCGGTTCAGTGATTACCGGCAGCACTTTTTTTCATGGACCGCCGGTACTGGCGCTAGGATTGACTAAATTATTTAAAAAATCGCATAAAGTTGATGAAACCAATATTAAAATTACCAACAGCTGGCTGAGCGTCAACAATTGGCTGATTGACCATGTGCTGCCAAATACTCAATGGGATATTACCGTCGATGAGCATTTGGACTTAAATATGCAGGGCCGCTATTTGATGACCTGCAATCATCAAAGCTGGGTAGACACCACAGTCAACCAATACTTCGGCCTGACCCGCATGCCGCTGACCCGTTTCTTTACCAAATGGGAGCTGATTTTTATTCCATTTGTCGGTCAAGCCTTTAAAATTTTAGGCTTCCCGATGATGAAGCGCCACAGCAAAGAACAGATTGCCAAAAATCCTGAACTGAAATACCGCGATATTGAAGAAGCGCGCAAGTCCTGCGAACAGCTGCTGAGCCAGCCCTTTACCCTGCTGAACTATTTAGAAGGCACGCGGTTTACCCCGGAAAAGCAAGCG
>JASLHF010000266.1 GCA_030152275.1 Acinetobacter sp.
AAATTGTGCTATTGCAGGTATTACTGCCTGTTTTATCAGTGGTGCTTATGCACCAAAAGGCTAGGAAGAAAAAGAAAATAACGAGTAAGATAAAAATTAATCCCATTAATCCGCTAAAAATAAAAAGTGGCATGAAAAAATGCTGCAGCAAACGATCAACGTGTGTATTAAAAAGCCGAACGACAACTAAAAATTTACATAAGCTGCGACTTTAAGTGCTTATAGTTCATTGAATAGAGCTGTGAAAGATAAAAATAATAGGGCATACAGATGCTAAAATAACCGGATAAAAAGTTTGATAAAGTCGTTATTTTAGAGATATTAGAAAAACGCTTTCATGCAAATATGCAGCGTCATCCTCAATTGAATTGGATTGATATAGAAAATATTTTGAATAACAGTCCTTCAAAAATCAAAGCCTTATACGAGATGGAAAGAACGGGCGGTGAACCAGATATTGTGATACTGGATGAGCTCGCTAAGGCCATAATATTTTATGATTGCAGTGCAGAGTCTCCGAAACTTAGACGCAGTCTGTGTTGCGACCGCGAAGCATTAGACAATCGGAAAGATCATGCTCCTGAAAATAATGTGATGGATATGGTCAAAGATTTTGGCGCTGAACTTTTAACAGAAGAAGAATACCGTGCCTTACAGAATATTTTCGATTTTGATTTAAAAACGTCTAGCTGGATCATCACACCCCAAGATATTCGTAATCAGGGCGGGGCAACATTTTGTGACAGCCGTTATGGTTATGTGTTTACTTGCCATAATGGTGCGAAGTCTTATTATGCCTCACGTAGGTTTCACAGTAAGTTGATCATTAGCTGTTTAAGATAAAAAGGTTGATATTTTACGGTAGTTTATAACGCACTTTTTAGAGATTTTTGATGCTGTTTTACCTGTTTTGCATAATGCTTGCCTTGCTTTTTCATCGCACGGTCAACATTATAGCCTGTAGGGCCGACATTATAATAAGCTAATGCCTTGGGCATTTCTCCTGCTTTATTTTTATATTGCGCTAAAATATAACTACCACACTGGATATTTATGGATTCATCAAATAAATCACCAGGACAACTGTTTTGCCAATAACGTGGAATAATTTGAGTTAATCCTACAGCACCTGCAGGAGAAGTTACATAAGTGCGATAACTTGATTCTTGCCGAATCAAGGCAGCCAATAGTAATGGATCTAAGTCATAGCGTTGTGCACTTTGAACAATTAGTGGTGAAATTCGGTTGGCTGTAGCAGAATCAACGGAGTATGCGCGTTGTATGCCATTAGATAGCTTTGCAGAGCGTTTAGCGACTGAACCGCCTCCTAATGGAGAGCAGCCTGAAATGGCAATCGCTGCAATGGCGGTAATTGCTATTCGAAATGTAGTTTGTGTTGAGAGATTAAAATGATTTTTAGATTTTACACAGGATTTATTTGTAGAAAACAAAATACATTCCATTCTATATTTTAGACTTAAAAATATTATTTGGCTGAGGTGGAACAGTCAAGATTGGAAACTAAAATGAATGCTGATGAATTGTTAATTTTGCTTATTTATTAAACAATACATGGTTTTGCTACATGTTTGAACGGCTTGAAATGGTAAGAAAAGAAATACTTAAATTTAGCTAAGTATGATGAGTATTACCTTAATTTGTAAAGTTATTAAGTTTAATTAAATAGTTCGACCCAAACGCCTAATTTGCAAAATGAATAGGTTTTATCATGATAGCTATGATGCGTCACTAAATAAGCTTCACGATGAAGATTACAGTTGCATCTGAGATTAGCAAGTTCTAAAGCATTTAACCTGAGCTTTAAATTTATAGTACAGCTATTTAAAATCGCCGGCTACAATTCTTGAGGTTAGCTAAAGACATTTAATTCAAAACATACTAGTTCTCTTTCATAAATCAAAAAACATCCACGCCTTTGTTGACGAATTGACTGTCATTTTTATTCGTCTTATTGAATATTCCATGAATGAAATATATCGATTCAAAGAAGCTTTCTGATCCTCAGTTCAAGCGATACACTGGCATCTCATGGTCAACCTTTTATTTAATGGTTGAATAGTTGAAAATGCCGGTTCCTGCTCAATGTAGGCCATCTAAGCTAAGTCTCGGAGACTAAGTTCTTCTGTGTCTGTGCTATAGGCGCGCTTGTCGAACTCTATTTCATCTTGCAGCAAGCTATGGTGTGTCAGAGCCAATAGCTTCACGAAATTGCATATTCCAGTATTAATGTACTTCAAAAGAATAGTGTAAATTTATCGAGGAGAACGCTGATATCTATAGAGATGACTAATATCTAATATGTGCAGATGCTTGCTTTATAGCTCAGTTTTTTAAATCTTTTAGCATCCAGATTTCACAGGCATGACTGTGTCCTGTATTTCCGCGCGGTACAGCTAAATGTTTAAAACCTATTTTTTCATATAATTTGACGGCTTGCCAAAGTGAAGCAGTAGTTTCTAAATAACACATGGAAAAATGTTGCTCTCGGGCAAATTCAAAAGCCATTTCTAATATTTTTTTGGCAAATCCTTGACTGCGTATTTCTGGCTTAAAGTACATTTTTTGTATTTCTAAAATATGATGTTCACCGGCAAGTGGGGATAAGCCGCCTCCGCCATGAATTGTCCCATTATTATCGCTAATGACCCAATATTGCGCATCTGGCCGGCTATAAATATGATATAAATCGTCTAAAATAGGATCTGCAACTGCAAATCCGGATTCAGGCGCTAAACCAAATTCGGCTGATACTTCCCGTATGATTTGCGCGAGCGAAGCATTATCTTGAACTTGAATGGGGCGAATAAAATACATAGACTTGAGTAACACAATTTGGATAGATATTTATAGTTGATAAGTCGATAAAAATCTATCCTATTGAGTATTCTAATTTTGAAAATTTTATTTTAATTCAGCAGATGATTTTCCAAGTTCGCGGCGCGCAATAATTAATTGTTGAATCTGTTGAGTGCCCTCAAAAATATCTAAAATTTTTGAATCGCGCGCCCATTTTTCTAATAGCTCATCTTCGCCATATCCAATACTTGCAGCCAGTTCGACACACTTTAACGTGATTTCATTGCCAACGCGTCCAGCTTTTGCTTTAGCAATAGACGCTTCACGTGAATTAGGTTTTTTATTATCGGCCATCCAGGCTGCCTTTAACATGAGCAGCCGGGCAGCTTCCCATTCTGCTTCGAGCCTGTAAATTTGTGATGCAATGTAAGAGCTTTGCAGATAGGGTGTTGTATAAGTGCGGTCATATTGATCTTTAAAGATTTCCTTGATTCGCTCAAGGGATGCTTTTGCGCAGCCTACAGCCATAGCTGCAACCAGCGGGCGCGTATTGTCAAAGGTTTCCATCACGCCGGCAAAGCCTTTGGCTGTGTCAATTTCTGCATGACCCAATAAATTTGCAGCAGGAACACGGCAATCTACAAAGCTAATCGCAGCTGTATCAGAGGCTTTAATGCCTAGTTTGTGCTCTAAGCGCTCAACTGTCATGCCTGCTGTACCTTTAGGCACTACAAATGATTTAATTGCAGCACGGCCAAGTTTCTTATCTAATGTGGCCCAAACAACGACTGAATCTGCACGTTCACCAGAGGTAACAAAAATTTTTTCACCATTGAGAATGTAATCATCACCATCTTTGACTGCTGTTGTGCGGATGGCCGCTGAATCCGACCCGCAGCCGGGTTCTGTAATCGCCATGGCTGCCCATGTGCCTTTGAAACGTTCGAGCTGCTCATCATTTGCAACAGCTGCGATTGCAGAATTGCCCAAGCCTTGCCGCGGCATACTCAAAAGCAGGCCTGTATCGCCATAGCACATTTCTACGATGCTTAAGGCCGTTGACATATTGATGCCATTTTTGTTGCCTGTGTATGTATCACCTTTTTTATTGACTGCGGCGCCAGCATTCATTCCGTCACCGCCTTCGTTCATGCCATCGACGAGTGAGGACAGCATATCTAATTCTTTAGGATAAGCATGTTCTGCTTTGTCGTATTTGCGGGAGATGGGACGCAATACATTTAAAGCAACTTCATGCGCCTGAACAATCAGCATTTTAAATTTTTTAGGATTTTGCAGATTCATTTTTATTTTCCTTCATTAAGTGCCGAATTAAGCATGCAGGCCGGATTGCATAATGCCAGCAGCGCGTAAATCTCTGTACCAGCGTTCGACGGGATGTTCTTTTGTGAAACCATGTCCACCTAAAATTTGCACGCCATTGGTTGCGATCTGCATGGATTTTTCTGCGCACAGGATGCGAGCCAAATAGGCTTCACGGTGAAATTCTTGTCCAGATTCCGCTAAGCTCGATGCATTCAGAATCAACATGCGCATGGCGTCGATCTCAATGGCCATATCTGCAATCATAAATGCAACACTTTGGCGGTGGGAGATTGGCTCACCAAAGGCTGTGCGTTCATTGGCATATTGGATGCAGTATTTTTTCACTGCTTCACAGGTGCCGGTCGCCATAGCGCACCACATTAAATTGCCTAGATCTATAAATGAGCTGTAGTCAAAATCATCATCGCCCAAGCGCTCTGCGGGTGTTTGATTGAAATGCATGGTTACTGTTTCAGCACCTTTTAGCCCCATTGCTGAAGACTTTTTGACTGTGATGCTTTCATTTCGGGTCACAGCAAAAACGTCTGGCTGACCATTTAATTCTGCTGATACTAAAATGACATCAGCGCTTTCACCCAAGAGAACCAAAGTTTTTTCACCATTC
>JASLHF010000267.1 GCA_030152275.1 Acinetobacter sp.
GGCTTCGCTGTTTTGGGATTTGTGCATTCAGCCCGGCATGAACTTAAGCTATATGCTTGAGATGAGGCTTCGTTGGGCTGTTTCGCATCTGCGCTGATTTGCATGGCCTGTTTATGCATGTTTATTAAAAGTGTGCCGGATCAATCAGTATCTGCAATAAAAAAGGCGTTTAGATAAAATGGATTCGATATAAAAAGCAGATAGTTAAGTTTGTATCCCATTTTTAAGTCTAAAGTTTTGCCGATTCCAGCATGATGGATCGGATCAGCATCGCTGAAGTGTTCATACCCCATCACCGCTTGAGGCAGCATTGCGGCTGTTCAGTTGGTGGCGTGGGGTTATCTAGTGGTGGCGTATTTGATGTCTGTACGCTTTATTGTTGCTCATCACGCTCGGTACGCTGATATTTTTGGCTGCGCTGATTGTTCCAGTTTTTATTTTGGCTCGGGCGGGACGGCTCAGATTTTTTGACCGGCTGACTGTTTGGTGTATATCGCGGTGCAGCAGGCCGGCTGCGGGTTGGCTGCTGATTTTTGCGATCCCAATCTTTACGATCCCATTCTTTGCGCTGCTCAGCGCGCTGGCTGTGCTGATTCTGCGCATTTTGCCGCTCAATGCGCTGACGTTCATACGCGGCTCTGCGCTGTTCAGCCAACCGTTGATTTTGCCGGCTGCGTTCTAAATTCTGGCGCTCAATTTGCTGATTTCGGCGTTCTATTTCCAAACGGTTTTGCTGCAGCTGATATTCTCTGCGCTGCCGTTCAATGTCCCGGTTGCGGTCATAACGGTAATCATAGCCATAGCCCCGGTCATAAACACGGCCTTGATCATAGCGTCCGCCATAATAGCCGTCATCGGGGAAGGTGGCGCAGCCAACGGCTAAAAATGCTGTAGCGGCAGACAGCAAAATGAGTTTTGGTGTCATGGTCATTATCCTTTTCAAATGGAGCGGCAAAAAACTCCAGCGGTTTAAGGTGAATTGTCAATGACAAATCTATAAAACAAGCTTAGCGTATAGGCCGTTACGCAATGTATTCAGATGTTTAGACTTGTATAAGAATATGGTCACATAAATGTTGATCATGTAGACATTATGAAGAACCAATAAAAAGGATGTCAGCCATGGGCGTATTGAATCACAAACTGCAGAATTTTTTGGATAAAGGTCAAGGCGCTGCCGGGCGCACACTGGATAAGCTGCCAGCTTTTGTACAGGAACGTATCGCAAAAGGATTGGGTTATCCTTATATTTTTCCAGATTTAGATCCGCTAATTAAATGCATGATGGCAGCGCAGCTAAAACAAGGAAAATCGGGTTTTATTGGCACAGATTTGCCGCATTCACGCAAAGCCTTTGATTGGCAAATGCAGACCATTAAAGCAAAGCCCTCGGCAGTTAAACAGGTTGAAGATCTGCGCCTGCCTTTGCAAAGCGGCACGGTATTTGCGCGGCACTATCACCCCGCGCCCAATAAAAAACTGCCCATGATCGTGTTTTATCATGGCGGCGGTTTCGTGCTGGGTAATTTAGACACGCATGATGAAGCCTGCAGGATTCTCGCACTTAATGCCAGAGCGCAGGTGCTGAGTATTGATTATCCTTTAGCGCCTGAAACAGCGCCAAAGCAGCTGGTTCAATGCGCTGAGGACGCTTTGGCTTGGGTGGCGCAAAACAGCCGCCAGTTGAAAATCTTAAAGGGGCGCATTGCTGTAGCTGGCGACAGTGCCGGAGGCAATATTGCTGCAGTTATTGCGCAGCGCGCCGCACACAAAAGTTATGCGCCGCAGGCCCAGCTCCTGATTTACCCTGCATTAGACTTTAAAAGCCGCCACCCCTCATATTTTGCATATAAAGACGGTCTGGTGCTGACAGGTGAGGATATTGATAATGTGACTGCCTATTATGCAGAAAAGCATGGGGTGGCTTTGGACGATCCTTTAATTTCACCTACCTACGGCAAGTTGGATAAACTCGCGCCAGCATTTATCGTGACAGCTGGATATGACGTATTGCATGATGAAGCGGAAATTTATTCGCATAAGCTGCGTCAAAAAGGCATCTTCGTGCATTATCAGGATTATGCTGATCAGGCGCACGGCTTTATTAATATGACGCCGGTATCATTTCGCGCCAAAAAGTATCTTAGTGAAATCGGTAAAAATTTTCGGAAATTTTGGGATAAAAAAGGCGCCTGATTCAGAGGCGCTGTTTCACGTGGAACAGCGCTGTTCATTTGAGCTGAATCTGCATGTCGGGCAGTACCAATTCAAATTGAGGTACATAAAAGCTTTGCAAAGTTTAGCTGAAGAAAAATCTGGGAAAATATTTTAGATGTTTTCCCAACGCCGAGCACTCAGGCGGCATAAATCCTCCCGGAACTGCAGTAAAAAAATAAAGCGTTTGCCTTGCGAATCTTGATGGATTTTTAGCATGGCTGCTGAAATATCACAGCTGTTTATATAAAGGTCAGATCCGTTTTTAGAATGTGTAAGTTCAGGTTCAGTGTGTGGCTGCTTGCCTCAGCTGTACAGCAAATCTGTTGTGATCCTATTCTATTCAGGCGATACGCGGCAGTTCTTTTGAAATACCCCATAGATGATGCCCGCACATAACAAAAATATCAGCAGCCTTAGTAGCCTTATAGATATCAGAGATAGCGCTTAAGCGACGTCTGGAAATCAGCGGATGGTCTAAAATTATCAATTCATTATAAGGTTGGCCGGCGGCATTTTATAGCGAACCAGCAAGATATGTATCAGCCATGCCTAATATGGGCGGCGTCATGCGAAAGCTGGATGACTGCGTTATAAAAGGCGGTCATGTCCAGTTTTTAAAATAAAGGCCTTACTGTATACATGCCGCGGAGGCGGGGGTGAAGACTGATTTTTAGCGGTAAAAGCGAGATGCGTTGTTTTTCTCACTTTTATTAAGCAGGGTACTGCTTTATTTTTAATGAAAGACTAAAATGTGAACACTGACAAACATTACTTTAATATAGATGAGTTAACCAATGTTAAAACAAGCGCTTTTTGCTTCAGCGGCTATGCTGAGTCTAAATGTATCGGCAGGCAACACTATTGTTGAAATGAAAACCAATCAAGGAACAATAGAAATTGAGCTTTTTAATGAACAGGCACCTATTTCAGTTAAAAATTTTGAAGATTACGCTGCTTCAGACTTTTACAAAGGTACGGTCTTTCATCGAGTGATCCCTGGCTTCATGATTCAAGGCGGCGGCATGGATGCGCAGCTTACAGAAAAAGCAGGAATCCGAGCTCCTATTAAAAATGAATCTTATAATGGTTTGAAAAATACACGCGGTACATTGGCGATGGCACGTACCAATGATCCAAATTCAGCTAAAAGCCAATTCTTCATTAATACTGTTGATAATGACTTCTTAAATAAAAGTGCAATGAATGCAGGATATGCTGTGTTTGGTAAAGTGATTAAAGGCATGGATGTCGTTGATAAAATCGAGAAAATGCCAACGGCCAATGCAGGCATGTACCAAAATGTACCTGTAAGCCCCGTAGTTATTCAGAGTGTGAAGATAAAATCGCCAGCCGTGAAAAAATAAAGCCTGAAATGAAAACTACAAAATAAATTATATTTTATTTTAAAAAATATAAGCTTATGTATGTTTTGCCTTTTTTATGCGCCATTGTGGTGCATAAAAAAGAAACACATGATAAAACGGCGTGTTAAAAGCGCTTGCAAAGATTTAGAAATGGTCTAGAATGCACCCCATACCGACGAGATAGCCGGAACGAACGAAGCGCGAAGCGCTGAGTTGTTAAGGGTATCGAAGTCCAGCTTCTAGCATTGATGAGATGTTAGAAAGATCATTAAGAGATTATGAAGAACAACTTGTGTGGATTTTTACTGGTTGGATCGATGAAATATTATCATTGATTGATTGATTGGTAGAAATTACTCGAAGTTTATTTGAGAATATTTTTGTCAGAAAATTGATGAGCCAAGATTTGTACCCTTATAGGTACTAATGATTTTAACTGAAGAGTTTGATCATGGCTCAGATTGAACGCTGGCGGCAGGCTTAACACATGCAAGTCGAGCGGGGAAAGGTAGCTTGCTACTGGACCTAGCGGCGGACGGGTGAGTAATACTTAGGAATCTGCCTAT
>JASLHF010000036.1 GCA_030152275.1 Acinetobacter sp.
GCCCCAGACCATTTTTGCTGGAATAAATGCGGAAATCAGCAATGCATATACTGGCAGGCGCGCAGAACACGTCATCAGCGGCGCGACTAAAATCGTGGTTAAACGGTCACGCGGATCGCTGATGCTGCGGGTGGCCATAATGCCCGGCACCGCACAGGCGAAACTGGAAAGCAGCGGAATAAAGGCACGACCGCTGAGGCCCGCTTTAAACATTAATTTATCCAGCAAGAACGCGGCACGCGGCAGATAGCCGGATTCCTCCAGCACCAAAATAAAGAAAAACAGGATCAAAATCTGCGGCAGAAACACCACCACGCCGCCCGCGCCAGCAATAATGCCGTCCACCACCAAACTGTTCAGCAAAGGATGCGAAATATAGCCGCCAACCGTTTCACCCAGCCAGCCAAAGAGCGCTTCAATGCCGTCCATAAATGGCGCAGCCCAAGCAAATACTGCCTGAAAGACCACAAACATCATGACCGCCAAGCTGATTAGGCCAAAAACCGGATGCAAAAAGATTTTATCCAGAAAATCTGAACGTTTATCTTCATGGTCTACGAACACCACCACATCTTTTAAAATTTGGCCAATTTTGTCATGGTTAGAGCCTGAAACTTTAACATCACTCAGCTCGGTATCCGGTGTTCTAAAGGTTTCTGCCTCCAGAGCGCCCATCAAGTTTTCAATACCAGCATTGCGCACAGCGACTGTTTCAACCACAGGAACGCCCAAACGCTGAGACAGCTTCTGGGTATTGATCTGCATGCCGCGGCGGCGCGCTTCATCCATCATGTTCAGAACAAGTAAAATTGGACGGCCCAATTCAATCATTTCCATGACTAGACCAAGGTGCAGTTTTAAGTTTGTGGCATCCACCACACACAAAAATGCATCTTGATGGCCTTCTTCGGCAATTTTACCCTGAACCACATCCCGGGTAATCGCTTCATCAGGGCTGGCTGCATTTAAGCTATACGTCCCCGGCAAATCCAGCACACGCACCGGACGTCCAGACGGCAGCGTGAACTGACCGACTTTGCGTTCTACTGTTACGCCGGCATAGTTAGCAACCTTTTGACGAGTGCCAGTTAAATGGTTAAATAATGATGTTTTACCGCAGTTCGGATTACCGACAAGGGCAATGCGCAGCGCCTCACTCATGCCGGCACTCCTTCAATTTCTATTTTTTCAGCTTCAACTTTGCGCAGCGCAAAACGGGTAAAACCAATTTGAATCAAAATCGGATCGCCGCCAAAAATGCCTTTTGTAATCACCTGCACAGGGGTACCCGGAATAAAGCCCAATGTTTCCAATCGGCTCGCAACAAGGTCAGTCTGGGAGTTTTGCTCATTCACAGTGCGGTGCACTTTATGAATGACGGCTGACTGTTTGACTTTTAAATCAGATAAACGCACGACGTATCCAATCCTGAAAAATTTTGCACATTATACAAGCAAATGAGAATAATTAACAATTCAGATTCGATTTCAATTCAGCTTTGGTCTGCTGTGCATCGACAGCGGGGCAAAATTGATTTACATTGCTCAAAGCCCCGATTTTATTGACTTAAGTCCCAAAAAACTGCGCCATGTTAAATAAAAAACCCCGCGTGCCAGCCCCAATAGCTATTCCCGATCCGCTGATTTTCCTGCAAGGATTCCGTGATTATCTGATTGCGCAAACGGTCAGCCCGCATACCCGAAATGCCTATTTATCTGATTTAATTCAATGCAGTGAATGCTGCCGCGCGCCTATGCCTGAATGGAGCAGCGATGATATTGCGGATGTGCTGCTGAGCTTAACCAAACAAGGGAAAAGTCCGCGTTCGATTGCGCGCGCATTGTCTGCCATGCGCGCTTTTTTTAAATTTTTACGCGAACAAAAATTGCGCAGCGACAACCCCGTTGCAAACCATAAAACGCCTAAACTGGGCCGCGCCTTACCCAAAGATCTGTCTGAAAACGATGTCGAAGCATTGATTCAAGCCCCAGACATCGAAACTGCGCTGGGTTTGCGTGACCGCGCTATGCTCGAGGTGCTGTATGCCTGCGGACTGCGTGTCAGTGAATTGCTGAATCTGCGTTTAGAACTGATCAATCTGAAACAGGGCTATTTACGCATTACCGGCAAAGGCAATAAAGAACGTTTGGTGCCTTTGGGCCAAACCGCATGTGAATGGATCGAAAAATATCTGGCCGAATCGCGTCCGGCATTGTACAAAAGCGCCACCGACACCCTGTTTTTAACGCAGCACGGCGGCTTAATGAGCCGGCAAAACTTCTGGTATGTCATCAAACGCTACGCGCTGCAGGCCGGCATACAGGCAGAGCTTTCACCGCATACCCTGCGCCATGCTTTCGCCACGCATTTGCTCAATCACGGCGCAGATCTACGTGTGGTGCAAATGCTGCTGGGCCACAGCGATTTATCTACGACTCAGATCTATACCCATGTTGCGCAGGTGCGTATGCAGCAGCTGCATGCTGCCCATCATCCGCGCGCTTAACGGCGTGAAATATCAGACCAAGAAATGATATTGGGCCGGTTTTTTTGTTATGCTAATCGGCCAGTTTTATTAAAGCTAAAAGAAAAAGGGTTGTTTATGCTATTTACCCGTTCAAAACTTGTTATCGCGTGCACACTGGCAGCCGGCCTAAGTTTAACGGCCTGCTCCAAATCCAATTCAGATGAAGACAAACAGGCGCCCTTGACTGCGAGCGCGCCGGCAACTGGGGAAGCATCCAACCTTTCAGAACGCAATGCGCAGCAGCGCCTGATCAACACGCTGCAGGACGGTCTTAAAAAAGCCAATATCAATGCCAAAATTACGGATGCAGAACCGACCGAAGTTCCGAATTTATATTGGGTCAGCTTCGAGGGCATGCCTTCCGTCTATGCGACTGCCGACGGCAAATACATTCTGCAGGGTGAAGTGGTCCGTCTAGGCGGTAAAGAACTGTACAATGTCAGCCAAAACATGCAGGCAGCCAATACCAAAAAAATCTTTGCCAAACTGAAAACTGAAGACCTGATTGTGTACAAAGCCAAAGGCAAGACCCAGCATGTGGTCTATGTCTTTACCGATGCCAGCTGCCCGTACTGCCACAAACTGCATGAACACATGGATGAAATTACCGGTAAAGGCATTGAAGTGCGCTATATCGCTTGGCCGCGCGGTGAACAATTTATTCCAGCAATGGAAAGCGTCTGGTGCAGCGCAGACCGTCAAGCGGCCTTTAATCAGGCCATTTCAGGCGCGCAGCTGCCGCCGGCAACCTGTAAAAACCCTGTGCGCGATATGTACCAAATGGGTCTGAACATCGGTGTTAACGGCACACCGGCCATTTACAGTCCAGACGGCGAATATCTGGGCGGATACATGGAGCCAAGCGAGCTGATCAAGCGTTTAAATAAATAAATTTTATTGATTAAATTACTGTTTTTTATCAATAGAGATAAAGTTGTGAATCTCCTAGAGTCATAGGCTTTTTTTAGCTATGATCTAGGCTGATTTTAAGAATTTGATGAAATAAATGGAGTGTGACGTGAAACCAGTTCGTCTGGCAATCCTCGGTCTTGGTACTGTGGGTGGTGGTGCCCTTAAACTACTAAAAGAAAATGCTGCTGAGATTAGACGTCGCACCGGTCGTGAAATTGAAATTACCCATGTCGGCACCCGCCGTCCCCGTCCTGATTTAGAGCTTCCTGCTTCAGTCAAGCAAAGCGCGGACCTGATGGACATTGTGCGCCAGCCCGATGTGGACGTTGTAGTTGAAGTCATGGGCGGCATTCACCCTGCCTATGAAGTCATTAAAGAAGCCATTATCAACGGCAAACAAGTCGTGACTGCCAACAAGGCGCTTCTAGCCGAATACGGCAATGAACTGTTTAAACTGGCCGATGATCACCATGTGCAAATTGCCTATGAAGCGGCAGTAGCTGGCGGCATTCCAATTATTAAAGTCATGCGTGAAGGCTTAGCAGCCAACAAAATTGACTGGCTGGCGGGCATCATTAACGGCACAGGCAACTTTATTCTGACTGAAATGCGCGAAAAAGGCCGCGCTTTTGCTGACGTTTTAAAAGAAGCGCAAGAGCTGGGTTATGCAGAAGCAGACCCAACTTTTGACGTTGAAGGTATTGATGCGGCACACAAACTGACTTTACTTGCCTCAATTGCATTTGGTATCCCACTTCAGTTTGACAAAGTCTTCACTGAAGGCATCAGTAAAATCACTGCACAAGATGTGAAATATGCAGAAGACTTAGGCTTCCGTATTAAACATTTAGGCATCGCACGCCGTGCAGCAACAGGGATTGAGCTTCGTGTCCATCCAACATTAATCCCTGAAGATCAGCTCATCGCCAATGTAAATGGCGTGAAAAATGCGGTCTTGGTTCAAGCCAATGCCGTTGGCCCTACTCTGTACTATGGCGCAGGTGCGGGCGCAGGCCCTACAGCTTCTGCCGTTGTGGCGGACGTAGTAGATATCGTCCGCGACATTTCATACACTGAAGACGGTGCAGGCACCATTCCGCAACTGGCTTTTGAAAGCTTAAGCGACTTGCCAATTCTGTCACGTGAAGAAATGACCACCGGATACTACATCCGTATTAACGCTGAAGATCAAACCGGCGTTCTTGCAGATGTCACCACCATTTTAAGCCGTGCAGGCATCAGCATTGATGCCATCATGCAACAATCACGCTTAAAAGACCTTATTCCTATCGTGATTCTCACTGATCCAGTGAAAGAATCAAAAATGGATGAAGCCCTTCAGCAAATTCAAGCATTGCCCGTCATTCATGGCGAAATTGTACGAATTCGTTTAGAATCGCTTGATAATTAATCGGGTCGAGGGGAATATTTCCATTCCTCTCGCCAAGCTCTACACACAATTGGAACATCATCATGTCAAATGCCAATCGTTATACTGGTTTAGTTGACCGCTATCGCGACCGTTTACCTGTATCTGCAACAACTCGCGCAATTTCTTTGGGCGAAGGCAACACGCCGCTGATCAAGCTTGAGAACATTCCGCGCATTATTGGTAAAGATGTTGAAATTTATGTGAAGTACGAGGGCTTAAACCCGACTGGTTCATTTAAAGACCGCGGCATGACCATGGCGGTAACAAAAGCGGTTGAAGAAGGCTCTAAAGCCATTATTTGCGCTTCTACCGGCAACACTTCTGCGGCGGCGGCGGCTTATGCTGCACGTGCAGGCATCAAAGCGTTTGTTTTAATCCCTGAAGGCAAAATTGCCATGGGTAAAATGGCGCAAGCCATGATGTATGGCGCGGTAACCATGCAAATTCACGGCAACTTCGATGACGGTATGCGTCTGGTGAAAGAAGTTGCAGATCAAGCGCCTGTAACCATTGTAAACTCAATCAACCCGTACCGTTTGCAAGGTCAAAAAACCATTGCCTACGAAATCGTGGATGAGCTCGGCCGTGCACCAGATTACCACTGCCTGCCAGTTGGTAACGCGGGCAATATCACTGCACACTGGATGGGTTATACCGAAGCAGTGGCGAATCAGCCAAAAGAACAGTTTGAACAAGTGGTTTATGATCCTGAAACTGATCAATTCACTGGCCCTAAACCAGCGGGCTTGCCTATTATGGCGGGTTACCAAGCTTCTGGCGCGGCGCCATTCCTGCGCGGTGCGCCGGTTGAAAACCCTGAAACGGTTGCAACAGCAATCCGTATTGGCAACCCGCAAAGCTGGAACCATGCAAAAGCAGTTGTGCGTGATTCTCAAGGTTGGTTCGATGAATTAACTGATGCTGAAATCTTAGAAGCGCAGCGTCTGCTTTCGATGTATGAAGGTGTATTCGTAGAACCTGCTTCTGCAGCTTCTGTCGGCGGTGCAATTCGTGACATTAAAGCAGGTAAAATTGCTGAAGGCTCTGTGATCGTCTGTACTGTAACAGGTAATGGTCTGAAAGATCCGGATACTGCCATTAAGCAATGCCAAGATGCCGTGATGCTGTCGATTGATGCCACTATGGATCAAGTACGCGATTCGATTCTGTCTAATATGTAATTCATCTTCGGATTGAATGAAAAAGCCCTGCATCTGCAGGGCTTTTTTTACGCCTTTCAATTCACTTCAGCATTTAAACGTTGAGTAGATCTAAACGCTGATGCAGTGAAAGAAAATACGCGATTAAATACGCTTAGGAAGCTGTGAGACCCAAGTCATTAAACGGGTTGCATCATTGGTGCGGGCCGCTGAAGAATCTGCACCCAGCAGCACCACAACCGCCGGACGGTTATTTAACGTCGTATGCATCACCACACAGCGCCCTGCTTCGTTGATATAGCCGGTTTTTGAAATATTGATATTCCAGCCGCCATTGCGCACTAAAGCATTGGTATTATTGGATTTCAATACACGGTAGCCTAAATTGAAATCATAGCTTGGCGTGGTCGAAAATTGACGGATCAGGCCATATTGTGAAGCGGTATTCACCAAAATGCCTAAATCACGCGCTGATGCGACATTTCCAGGGTGCAAGCCCGTTGATTCCATATAATGGGTTGAATTCATGCCCAATGAACGCGCTTTAGCATTCATAGCCGCCACAAAGGCAGGACGGCCGCCCGGATAGGTTCGCGCCAGAGCAGAGGCCGCTGGATTTTCAGATTTCATCAGCGCCACCAAAAGCGCTTCTGCACGGTTCATACTGTCGCCTGCACGCAGGGTTGAGCTAGAGCTCTTACACCCAGCACAGGAAAAATCAGATTCCTGCAAAGTAATACGTTCAGACATATTCAAACGCGCATCTGAGATCACCACAGCAGTCATCAGCTTGGTAATCGAGGCGATCGGGAAAGCGGTATTGCTGTTTTTACTGTACAGCACCTCACCCGTTTGACCATCCATCACCAAAGCAGCGCGCGCATTGACAGACGGCTGAGAACCGTAAGCGCTGGTGTCAATAATCTGTACCGATTTTGACGGCGCCTGCTGCACTGCGCCGTTCGCGCTGCGGATAGAAGTCGTGACTTTGGTAGAGCCTTGCGGAGAAGGCTCATCTGAAATGCTGGCAGATGCTGAAACATCGCTATTCAGCAGCATATTGGCTTCTTCAGATGACCAGCTCAGGTTGGCTTGGCCAGCGTTTGGATTCATGACAATTTCAGCAAAACTCGTAGAGCTCATGCCAAACAGAAATGAAATTCCCAGCGCGCGCATTAAAGATTTATTTGAATTCTTGATCATTTCACTCAACTCGATCAGGCAATATTTGCGTATTGGCTCTAATATGCCGTACATTTAGACGATAGAGAACATTTTTCACGCATATTGAACGTATCGGGTTCTCTATTTTAGATAAAGATAGGATTGCTAATTTTGTCGTTTCATTGCAAGCTTATTTTGCGTTATGTAACAAAAAAGACGTTTTTTAAACAGGGAGAATACAGGTGATCACAGTTTTAGTTGTAGATGACCATGAATTGGTGCGCACGGGTATTTGCAGAATGCTCGAAGATCATGCCGAGATTCAAGTCATTGGCCAAGCTGAATCTGGTGAGGAAGCCATCGCCCTCGTACGCCTGCACCATCCGAATGTGGTGCTGCTGGATGTAAATATGCCTGGCATTGGCGGTGTTGAAACTACCCGCCGCCTACTGCAGACGGCACCGGAAACCAAAGTTCTGGCGGTCAGCGGTTTAGCCGAAGAGCCTTATCCGTCACTGCTGCTGAAAGCCGGCGCCAAAGGCTACATCACCAAAGGCGCGCCAGTCACCGAAATGGTCCGTGCAATCAATAAAGTGATGCAGGGCGGCAAATACTTCAGCGCCGACATTGCCGAACAGCTGGCCAGCTCTTATCTTTCAGATACCCAGCAGTCCCCTTTTGATGCACTGTCAGAGCGGGAAATGCAGGTGGCCATGATGGTGGTAAACTGCATCAGCGCACAGGAAATTGCCGATAAGCTATTTGTCAGCGTGAAAACTGTCAATACTTACCGATACCGTATTTTTGAAAAACTGAATATCGACAGCGATGTGAAATTGACCCACCTTGCCATCCGCTATGGATTAATCAAGCCTTAAACACACTGCCCTATTGCAGGTTCTATGAGTCAGCAGCCCAGACTATCGGCATTAAACCAGTATCATTTAGCGCAGTGGTACGCCGCATACCGCTTTGTTGTCAGTTTTGGCCTTTTGGCTATATTTTTGACCACCTATGCCCAGCTGAATGAGCAATACGCCTATCCTCAGCTGTATATGTATGTATTATTAAGCTATGTTGCCGTTAATTTTCTGCAATATATTTCGCTGAAACGCATACAGCAAGCAGTATCACAGCAGCTGGTACTGATTTTTTGCGCAGACGTGATCGCGCTGAGCCTGCTGACACTGGCCCTTGATGGCCCGAACCTGCATTTAAGCTTGCTGTTTGTCATCACGATTTTTGCAGCCACTGTCCTGCTGGATGCCAAGAAAGCGCTGGTGATTACCTTAATTGCCGTGATCAGTGTCATTTACCAGCTTTTCTTAGGCTCAATTTTAGAATTTTCTAGCCTGCGAAATATCGGCAGCAGCGCGCTGCTCGCCTTTTTATTCTTTGTGGTATACGGCAGCGGCCAAATTGCAGTACGCCGTTTTCAAATTTTAGAAAATTTAAACTTTTCACAGTCGGTTGAACTAAATCAGCTGCAAAACATCAACCGTTATATTTTAGAACAGATTGAAACCGGCTATCTGGTGCTGGATGAAAACTGCCATGTCGTGCTAAGCAATCCAGCTGCCTGCAGTCTGCTGGGCATTGCTTCAAGCTATAGTTTTGACAAATATCCGCTATATAAAACGCAGCCTGACTTATTTGAGCTGCTGAAATTTGAAGACCTGCAAAATGGTGAAAAATTTCAGTTTGAATCGCAGCAAAGCCTGTACCACATTCATGTGCACGTCCAAAAGCTGATTGCGCCGCAGCAGACCTTAACGCTGCTGGTGCTGCAGGATGGGCAAAAGCTGAATCAGCAGGTACAGCAGTTAAAACTGGCTGCGCTAGGCCAGCTGTCGGCCAGTATCGCGCATGAAATCCGCAATCCGCTGGCAGCGATTGTCCAGGCCAACTCCCTCCTTGACGGCAGCCCGCCAGAACAGCAAACCATGCTGAGCAGCATGATTTCCAAGCAGGCAGCGCGTATCGACCGGATCGTGCAGGACACCTTAAATATGGTGAAAAACCGCCAGACGCATCCGGTTTTGCTGCAGCTGAACCGCTTTATTCCGCAACTGATTGCGGAGGATTTGGCGGATATCCGGCAAAAAATTCAGCTGTATATGCAAAAAGACTGCAGCATTCATTTTGATGAAGCGCAATTGCGCCAAGTGCTGATTAACTTAATCCGCAATGCGATTCGCCATAATGATATGGATGCGCCACATATTGAACTGAATGTCTATGCGCAGGACAAAACCTTGCGCATAGATGTGCGGGATTTTGGCATGGGAGTAACTGCCCAGCATCAGGCATCTTTATTTCAGCCTTTTTTCAGTACCGAAATTACCGGAACTGGTTTAGGATTGTATCTTGCACATAGCTTCTGTGAAGCTAATCAGGCCCAGCTGACGTATGTAGAACAAAAACGCGGCGCCTGTTTCCGGATTATTTGCCAACGTGCAGCACTTTAATTTTATGGGGTCAAATTGTGGAAAACCAGCCGCTGGTATTACTTGTCGATGATGAAGAAGATTTATGCCTGCTGATGCAGATGTCGCTGTCCCGTATGGGCATCCGCACACACAGCGCGCATTCTGTCGAAACAGCCAAACGCTTTTTGAGTGAGTATCAGTATGATGCCTGCCTAACCGATTTAAATTTACCGGATGGCAACGGCCTGCAGCTGCTGGAATGGATTAATGCCAACTGCGCCGGACTGCCAGTCGCCGTACTGACCGCATACGGCAATATGGAAATTGCTATCGCGGCGTTAAAAGCCGGCGCTTTTGACTTTGTCAGCAAACCGATCAATCCGACCCATTTGGAACAGCTGCTGCAAAAAGCGCTCAATACACCGGCTGACGCGCCTGCACAGCAAAATGCAGATGCACTGGAACATAAAATGCTGATTGGCCATTCACAGCCTATCCAGCAGCTGCGCGCCACCCTTAAAAAAATCGCCCGTTCGCAGGCGCCGGTATTTATTACCGGTGAATCGGGCACCGGTAAAGAAGTTGTAGCGAATCTGGTGCACCGCCTCAGCAACCGTTCTGAAGGCCCATTCATTGCCATTAACTGCGGCGCGATCCCTGCTGAACTGATGGAAAGTGAACTGTTTGGCCACAAAAAAGGCAGTTTTACCGGCGCGACACAGGACAAGCAAGGCCTGATTCAGTCTGCCCACGGCGGCAGCCTGTTTTTAGATGAAATTGCTGAACTGCCGCTGGCTATGCAAGTCAAATTGCTGCGTGCAGTGCAGGAAAAGCGTATCCGCCCAGTCGGTGCAGACAAGGAAATTGATGTAGATTTCCGCGTCATTAGCGCCAGCCATCAGGATTTGGAAGCGCTGGTGCAGCAGGGAAAATTCCGTCAGGATTTATTCTTCCGCATTCATGTGATGGATTTAGTGCTCCCGCCGCTGCGTGAGCGCGGCGATGATGTGCTGCTGCTGGCCAAACATTTTATTCAAAAAATCAGTGCAGAATGGGACATTCCCGCCAAAGCGCTAACTGCGCGCGCGCAAGAATTTCTAACGGCGCAATATTACCCCGGCAATGTGCGCGAACTGCGAAACATTATTGAACGCGCCATGACGCTTTGCGATGATGAGAGTATTGACCTTCCGCATTTGCAAAGCTCGCCGCTGCGCGCTATTGCGCCTGCACCCGCAGAGACCGCGTCAGAAGGCAATGCGGCATCGGCTCAAGCGGGCTTCAGCCGTAAGCTGCCGGAAGAAGGTCTAGAGCTGTATTTGGAAAAAATTGAAAAAGAAATTTTACTCAATGCGCTGAATTTGACCCATTGGAACCGGACCATCGCAGCTAAAAAACTGGGAATGACCTTCCGTTCGCTGCGTTACCGCCTGAAAAAATTTGGGCTGGATACCGAAGAGGAATAGCCGAAGCTTGCTGGGCTATTTTTGCTGCAGCAGCTGCTCTGCAATATGCTCGACATAGCTGTCTTCACGCATGTCGTGCGGCAGCGGGTAATTCAGATTCGGCTGTACGCCGATACCCTCAATCATGCGCCCAGATGGAGTGTAGTACTGAGATACCGTCATCTGCAAGGCCGAGCCGTTGCTCAGCGGGAATAGTTTTTGCACCACACCCTTGCCATAGCTGCGCTCACCCGCCACCCATGCCCTGCCGTGCTCTTTCATGGCAGCGGTAAATACCTCAGCTGCCGAAGCAGAACGGTTATTAATCAAAATACCGACTTTCATATTTTGAAATTCAAAACTCGGAAGCGCCTGAAACTGCTGATCGCCTTCAGAGCGGCTCTTGGTCGACACGATCACGCCCTGATTTAAAAACAGATCAGCAGACTCCACCGCTGCTGACAGCAAACCGCCTGGATTATTGCGCAAGTCAAACAGTACGCCTTTAAGTTTAGATGAGGCGTGGCTTTCAATCAGGCGCTTCACTTCATTCGCGGTATCCTGCTGGAAAACTTTAATATGCAGCACCAGCACCTGATTGTTCAGCAGACGCGATTCTATATCGGTTTCAATTTTAGTATTGCGGACCAAGTTCATCACTTGACTGCTGGGCGACAGCTGCAGGCTCAAGGTAGAGCCAATGGCGCCTTCAAGAAGATGCTTTACTTGATCCTGATTGAGCTTTTTCAGCTCCTGATCATCAATTTTATACACGCTTAAGCCGTTTTTCAGGCCCAGTTTGGCTGAATCGGCATCGGATTTAAGATTATGAATAACCCAATGCTGCAGTGCAGGATCAAAATGCAGATTAAAATCTACAGAAGCTAAATCGCCTTCCGTATACTGCAGCAGCTGTTTGTATTCTTCTGGAGAAAGATATCTGGAATATCGGTCTAAACCGCTGACCAAGCCTTTAATAGCTTGCTGAAACAGCTCATCATCATTTTTTTCTTTGACATAATTATCTTTGACAATGCCGTAAATCTGAACAAACTGCTGAATCGATTCGACAGGAATCTCCGCATAGCTTTGCTCATAATCACCGTCAAAATCATGCGCGGCCGGTTTTGCGGCCGCCCATGCAAAATGGCTTGAGCACATCAGTGAGGTGTACAGTACCGCAATCTTCCAATGCGCTTTCGCCATTCCTTCACCTTTGCATTATGCTTCTTTTAAATGAATCAAATTGCGGCCCTGCATTTCTGCCGGCACCGGAAGATTCATCAGGTTCAGCAGAGTTGGCGCAACATCCGCCAGCACGCCGCCTTCCTCAATTACAGCAGAAGTCGGGCCGGCATAAATAAACGGCACCAGTTCAGTGGTATGCTGCGTATGCACCTGACCGCTGACATAATCCTGCATTTGCTCGACGTTACCGTGGTCTGCAGTCACCAGCATATGGCCTTTGTTGGCCATCACTGCTTCGTAGACTCGGCCTAAACACGTATCTACCGCTTCGACGGCTTTAACCGCCGCGTCAAACACGCCGGTATGGCCGACCATATCGCCATTGGCATAATTCACCACCAACAGGTCAAATTCACGCGAATTGATAGCAGCCACCAGCTCATCAGTCACTTCATAAGCGCTCATTTCCGGTTTTAAATCATAGGTCGCTACACTTGGTGACGGAATCAAAATGCGTTTTTCACCTGGATATTCATCTTCGCGGCCGCCGCTGAAGAAGAAAGTCACATGCGCGTATTTTTCAGTTTCAGCAATACGCAATTGGGTTTTACCCAAACTTGACAGGTATTCGCCAATTGAATTAACCAGCGCTTCCGGCATATAGGCTACAGGCGCATCAATCGTTGCTTGATAGCGAGTCAGCATGACAAATTTAGACAGCGCTGGAACCGTTTTACGTTCAAAACCGGAAAAATCTTTTTCAACAAAAGCTTTGGTAATTTCACGCGCACGGTCTGCACGGAAGTTCATAAACACGACACTGTCGCCGTCCTGCACTTTTGCCAATTCACCAATACGGGTCGCTTTAACAAATTCATCCGACTCATCAGCAGCATAAGCCTGCTCCAAGCCTTCAACTGCAGTCGCCGCAGTGCGCACCGCTTCACCTTCTGTCAACAGACGGTATGCCTGTTCTACACGGTCCCAGCGGTTGTCGCGGTCCATAGCAAAATAACGGCCAATCATGGTCGCAATGCGTCCTTGGCCCGGATACTGCGCAAACAGCGCATCCAATTTTTCTAAAGACGGCTGCGCGCTTTTCGGCGGCGTATCGCGGCCATCTAAAAATGCATGCAGATAAACTTGGGCACCGCGTTTCAGCGCCAATTCCGCCATCGCAACAATATGGTCTTCATGCGAATGCACGCCGCCTTCAGACAGCAGCCCCATAATGTGCACAGCGCCATTAGCCGCTTTAGCTTTTTCAACGGCATCCACCAGCACTTCATGTTCAAAGAAAGCGCCTGTGCGGATATCTTTAGTAATACGGGTAAAATCTTGATACAGCACGCGGCCTGCGCCTAAATTCATGTGGCCAACTTCTGAGTTGCCCATCTGGCCGTCCGGCAAGCCAACATCTTCACCGGAACCAGAGATTAAACCATGCGGATGCTTCGCTTCCATCGCTGTTAAATTCGGGCGCTTCGCCGCTAAAAAGGCGTTGTCTTTTTCCTCTACGCGATGTCCCACTCCGTCCATAATTACTAAAACGTGAGGGATTTTTCCAGCAGCTGCATCCGTCATATTGGCACACTCTTCAGGTCTAAAATTGAATCAGTCTATCTTACCGAATTTTCGCTCAAGACACTATGTTCAGCGCAGGGTTAATACTGTTCACAAACATAGTTTTACCCGATACGTTTTAACGCGCTCGGTACAGCAAATAGCCGCCGCCAGCAAAAATAAGCGCTATTGGCACCAGTACAAACCATGCAGGTGAAGGTGAATACACCAAGCTGGCATAGCCTAAAAAGTCCTGCAGGTAGAAAAATCCTAAACCGGTAAACAGCGCAATCACCAGACGGAATCCCATTGACTGCTGACGCAGCGGGCCAAAAATAAATGAGCAGGCAATCACTACCAGTGCAATTAAAGCTAACGGTGAAGCTGCTTTTTGCCAAAATGCCAGCTGATAAGTTTTTGGCACTTGGCTGTATTCATCCATATAGCTCATGAAGCTTACCAGCTGACTTGGTGATAGATCTTCCGGATCCAGCGTTACCATATGCACGTATTTCGGCTGCAGCGCGAGCGCCACCGGCTGACTGGCGCTGCTCTTCATGACACCATCACCAGTCGGTAAAATATCAGTCTGTTTGGCACCCTGCAGCGTCCATTTTCCGTCAGTTACAAATTGGCCTTGATCGGCGGTCAGTACACCGCGCAAGTGGTAACTGCTATCAAAATCTATCATCTGCACATTTTTCAGCTGGCCTTGCGAATTGGCATAGTCGATATAGATAAAACGCTGGCCTTCGCGCGTCCAATAGCCTTTGACCTCACCCAGCTCAGCGGCCGTGCGGTGACTTTTAATGCTTTCGGCTTTTTCATTGGTATAGGGAATGACCCATTCGCTTAAAGCAAAAGACAGAATCACCAACATCAGCGCGGAACGGATGACCCAGCCGACAATGCGCCATAGGCTGACGCCAACAGAACGCATCACAATTAATTCACTGTTAGATGCTAGCGCACCCAGGCCAAGCACTGCCCCAATTAAGGCCGAAATTGGCAAAATTTGATACAGCGCATGCGGCGCGCCCCACAGCACATACAGGAATGCATCCCATGCGCCATAGCCTTCCTTTAACGAGCCTAGCTCACCCAAATAAGTAAACAGCACCTGCAGGCTGGACAGTACTGCTGTAGCGCCCAGCATAGCGAGCGCAGTGGTTTTGGTCACATGTTTGGCAATAATACGGCGCGCTAACATTTTTAAGACCTCGCTCGCTGAATACGTTTTTTAATTTTAGGCGCCAGCTTCTGCTTGCGCGAGAACAGCATCGCCGCTGCGCCATAACAGAATAGAATTACAGGATAAACCAAAATTCCCATTTCGCCTTTAGAGACGCGGGTGCGCACCGCCATAAGGGCAACAATCAGGCTGGCAAAAATCAGCAGCGCAGGAAACAGCTTTAAATAACGCCCTTGACGCGGGCTGACTTCAGACAGCGCCACAGACAGCATCAGCGCCACCACTATAGAAAATGGGACAAATACCCGCCAGCCCAGCTCACTGGCCACGACAGGATCATCACGGTTAGCCCACAGTTTAGCTGTCGGCAGAGCTTCAACGTCTGAACTTTCAAATTTGGCTTCGTCATTATTTTCTAAACGCAAGCGGTAGCTTTGAAATTCCGCTTGAGAATAGCGCGGCTGCCCCGGATAAATTTCATAACGGCGCCCTTCAGTCAAATCCACCACACTGGCTGCATCATTCTGCATTTCCACCCGAGTCGCTTCTTTGGCCAAAATAATCACATCAGGTTTACCCTCTTTTTCAGCGCGCTGATAAAAGAAAATATCTTTCAGATTTTTCCGGTCATCTGATAAATCACCCGCATAAATGGTATAGGGCCCAGAAGAAATAAATTCTTTTGGGCGCACCAAATCAAAACCCGTGCGCACGGCTTGGCTGGTGGTCAGCGCTTCAAATTGACGCAAGCCCCAAGGTGCGGCCCACAGCATTAAAAACGCCTGCAGCGCTAAAAACACAGCTGTCATCGGAATCAGAAGGCGGGCCAAACGGTGACGGCTGACGCCGCTGCTGTTCAGCACGGCCATTTCATGCTCGACATACATGCGCCCGAACACCAGCATCAAACCGATAAAAAAGCCTAAAGGCAAAATTAAGGTCAAAAACTCCGGTAAACGGTAGCCAATAATGCTGAACAGAATGCTGGCATCCAGACGGCCCTGCGCCGCCACCCCAAAATATTTGATCAGCCGGCCGCCCATCATGATCAAGGTCAGTAAGGCAATGACCACCAAAGATGTCGAAACAACCTGCTTGACCAAATAGCGCCGAATAATCAAATTAATGCTTCCAAAATAAGAGGGCTGAAAAACTAGCAATAGTTTACCCGAATGTTGAAAATAAAAAACCTTTACCCTTGTTGCACATTGAAACTCTATTCATGAAAATGTTTCAATGGTTTAATGGTTTGCAATTTTTAAAAGGCACAAATACCGTCTATGAAACTAACGATTAATACGTCATTCCAAGCGAATGCGTCGAGCCAGTCTTTGTTGATATTAGTAGATTCTGAACACGTTCAAAATGCTGCCGATTCATATCAAATCAATGATTTAAATAAAACTATTGATGCCGTTCAGTTTAAAGCCGGCCTCAATGAAACCTTAACCCTGATTGGCTCAGTCGAAGCTTGCATCCATACAGCCCTCATCGGGATTGGCAAAGCAGCGGAACTGCAGCCGGCTAAATTGGCTAAAATTGCGCAAACAATTATTAAAGCTTCGCAAAAAAAATTCCAACAAATCAGCATCGATATTTCAGCACTTGCTCCTGAACTGCATTATTTATTTGCATTAAGCCTAACTCAGGCAGCTTATGCATTCGATGAATACAAATCGAAAAAAAATGATTTCTCACTGCAGCAAGTCAATTTGATTGCGGCCAGCAGCCCGCTGAATGAACAGCAACTGAATCTGATCAGCGCTATTCAAAATGGCCAAAACTTTACCCGCGACTTGGGCAACCGTCCGGGCAACATCTGTTTCCCTGAATATCTGGCTGAACAGGCGCAGGCTTTGGCAGCAGAGTTCCCTGACCTGCTGAAAGTCACTGTGCTGGATGAACAGCAGATGGCAGAATTGGGCATGGGCGCCTTCCTTGCCGTCAGCAAAGGCTCTGACCGTCCAGGCCGCATCATCACTATTGAGTACTTATCTAACCGCGCAGAAGCGCCCGTTGTACTGGTCGGCAAAGGCGTGACTTTTGATACTGGCGGCATCTCGTTAAAGCCTGGCGCAGGCATGGACGAAATGAAATTTGATATGTGCGGTTCCGCATCAGTGCTGGGCACGATGCGCGCATTATGCGAATCAAAACTGCCGATTCACGTTGTTGGCGCCATTGCTGCTGCAGAAAATATGCCGTCAGGCCATGCCAC
>JASLHF010000047.1 GCA_030152275.1 Acinetobacter sp.
AGGCATGGACGAAATGAAATTTGATATGTGCGGTTCCGCATCAGTGCTGGGCACGATGCGCGCATTATGCGAATCAAAACTGCCGATTCACGTTGTTGGCGCCATTGCTGCTGCAGAAAATATGCCGTCAGGCCATGCCACCCGTCCTGGCGACATTGTGACGACCATGAGCGGTCAGACCGTTGAAATTTTAAATACTGATGCAGAAGGCCGTTTGGTGTTGTGCGATACCTTAACTTACGTTAAACGCTTCAACCCTGCGCTGGTAATTGATATTGCTACCTTGACCGGCGCTTGCGTTGTAGCTTTAGGTTCCGTGCTGACAGGCATGTTCACCCCGGATGATGATTTGGCGGCGGAAATTGCAGCGGCAGGTCAAACATCCTTTGACCGTGTATGGCGCATGCCGGTCATTGAGGATTATCAGGAACAGCTGGATTCGCCAATTGCTGATATCGCAAATATCGGCGGGCCAAAAGCAGGTTCAGTCACAGCAGCTTGCTTCCTGCAGCGCTTCACCCGCGAATACCGCTGGGCGCACTTGGATATTGCCGGCACCGCATGGAATTCAGGCGTAAATAAAGGCGCAACTGGACGTCCAGTGCCGCTGCTCATGCAATTTCTGATTAACCGTACGCAAGCCAATGGCTAAAATCAGCTTTTATCTATTTGAGAAAAGCCCTGAACGGCAAGTCGAAAGCGCTTGCCGTTTATGCCGCAAAATTCTGCGTCAATCTGCGCGCATTTGGCTGCTGTGCGAAGATGCAGAACTGCGCCAGCAACTGGATGAGCGGCTGTGGACCTTCGATACCTCCGGATTTATTCCGCACGGCATTGATCAGCCTCAAGCAGGAGTATGCATCTCAGCCCAGCTGCCGGATGCTCAGGACTGGATTATCTTTAATTTTAACAATCAAGCTCTTGAACAATATTCAAAATTTAGTCACATTATTGAAATTATTGAAAATAATGAGCCGGCCAAAATTATCGGCCGCGAAAAATTCAAACAATACCGTCGCTTAGGCATTGAACCGCAGGCGTTCAAGCTTTAATGATGCCTTTTTTTATACACTCAAGGAGATGCAGCCGTGGCATTAAATGTCGGTCCCGATTTTAAACAGCGCTGGCTGAACGTGCCGGAAGCTGTCCGTCAGACCTTTATTGATGACTTAGGCCGTATTTGCGACGTGCTGAAGCCGGAAAGTGATATTCAGCAATGGCAGGAACACGATCAGAAACAGCAGCTGCTGTCATTTGAACGCATTGATCAAGCTTATGCCCTGAAAAAAGCCCAGCTGATTGAAGAAGCGCGTGTGCGTAAACAGCAGGCGCTGGAGCAAAAACTGGAACAGAAGCGTGCCGAACAGCAGGCTTATGCCGAACAGCTCAAGCAAGATGAATTGCGCCAATACGCAGAACAGTCCCGAACGCTTGCGCTGCTGCGCCAAACCATCGACCGCGACACGCTGACATATACCGCCCGCTATCATAAAAATCCAGAAAATTCGGCACTGGATTTTGCCAAAGGCTTATCGGTTGAGGACAGCGCCATGCTGTCTGAATTGGAAAGCGTACGCTTGCGCCTTGAACTGGAAGCAGAAACTCAGATTGAGCAGACTCTATCCGCTTTTCGCGCAAAACTGCAAGCAGCGGCTAAAGATGAAATTGACTATATCCTGCAAAACTCCAACTTTTCTGCAGAAAAACCAACAACCTAAAACTTAAAATTTGCTTAAAAAATGCAGATGTTTTTAAACATGTCATGAAAATGCAATATTTTTGCAGCAAGATGTTCATGTGCCCCAGCAATTGCGCTGCGGGTTTCCTTCAACAGCGCAGCGCTGTTTTGAACAGGATTAGAACATGGATATTTTACACCGCATTTCCCGCCGGATTGACGCATTGCCTGCCGGTGAACAGTGGGTGGTCAGCGCACAGGACTTATGGATCAGCCGCGCAGATTTTCAATCAATTTCAGTCTTTTTAAGCCGTGAATCGCAAAAAGGCGGATTTTCAGTCAGTGCGCCAGTTGAGCGCGGCGCATCAGTGACCGTGACTAAACATTAAGCCCTGCAGATCAGCAAAAGGAAGTTCACTTGGGTGGGCTTTTTTTATGCACGCCGGTTAAGCGTAAAATAGCGGATTTGACCTAGGAACAACAGGCTTAGACCAAATCAGCCACAGCGGAAACAGTATGGCCTAAGGCATAGCCAATCCCCAGCAGCAAACCCAGCCAAATCAGGCCGCCCACCACATTGTACAAAGTAAAAACTGCAAAATTCATGCGCGCAGAACCCGCTGCAAAAGGCGCAAATGAACGCACAAAAGGGACAAAACGCGCCATTAAAATGGTTTTGCCGCCATGTTTCATAAAATAATGATTGGTTTTCACCAAATAGGCCGGCTTGAAATAGCGTGAATGCTGATTGAAGAATTTCAGACCCAGCACGCTTCCGGTATAATAATTCACGGTATAGCCTAATACAGACGCTACAAACAGCAGACTGAACATATAGTGCAGATGTACGGCATCTGTGGTTGAGCACAGCGCTCCAATCGCCAGCAGCAGGCTATCGCCCGGCAGAAAGAACATAAATACGGAACCGGTTTCAGCAAAAATCACCAAAAACAATATGGCGTAGATCCACACGCCATATTGATCCAGCAGCATGGGCAGCCATTGTTCAATATTCATTAAAAAATCGATCATTCACACCGGTCCAAATCTGCCATACATATTTTGCGCAATTCGGCATTATCGCCTAAAACAAAAAAACAGCCTAATTTTTCAACCAGACTGCCTGTTTATCACGCAAGCTTATTTCAAGAAACCGTTTTCAGCAAGAAATTCCATGCTGATTTTTGAGGCTGGCGCCGTTTCGGCTGCCTTATCTCCCAGCAGCAAGCGCTCAATATAACGCGCCAAAACATCAACTTCCAGATTGACTTTGGTTCCTGCCTGCCAAGTGCCGATATTCGTGCGCTCTGCCGTATGCGGGATCAAATTCAAGCTAAGAATATTGCCGCGCAAATGGTTGATGGTCAAACTGACGCCATCTACAGTAATCGAGCCTTTTTCAGCAAGATATTTGGCAATTTCAGCCGGAGCAGTGACCTCAAAATAAATTGAGCGCGCATCGGCACGCACCATGGTAATTTCACCGACTGCATCGACATGTCCGCTCACAATATGGCCGCCAAAGCGTGTGGTCGGCAGCATGGCTTTTTCCACATTGACGGGATGGCCTGCTTTCCAGCTGCCCAATGTGCTGCGGCTAAGGCTCTCACGCGATACATCTGCAGCATACCAGTTGTCACCCCAGTCGATGACGGTCAGACAAATTCCGTTAGTGGCAATAGAATCGCCCAAATGCACATCAGACATATCTAGATCGGTTTCTATGCGTAAGCGCACATCACCGCCCACATTTTGCACGCTGGCGACTTTGCCTAAACTTTCAATAATGCCTGTAAACATAGCTTACTCAATTTTTTTTAAAATGGGTTACCACAAA
>JASLHF010000048.1 GCA_030152275.1 Acinetobacter sp.
AGGCATGGACGAAATGAAATTTGATATGTGCGGTTCCGCATCAGTGCTGGGCACGATGCGCGCATTATGCGAATCAAAACTGCCGATTCACGTTGTTGGCGCCATTGCTGCTGCAGAAAATATGCCGTCAGGCCATGCCACTCGTCCTGGCGACATTGTGACGACCATGAGCGGTCAGACCGTTGAAATTTTAAATACTGATGCAGAAGGCCGTTTGGTGTTGTGCGATACCTTAACGTACGTTAAACGCTTCAACCCTGCGCTGGTAATTGATATTGCTACCTTGACCGGCGCTTGCGTCGTAGCTTTAGGTTCCGTGCTGACCGGCATGTTCACCCCGGATGATGACTTAGCGGCGGAAATTGCAGCTGCAGGTCAAACATCCTTTGACCGTGTATGGCGCATGCCGGTCATTGAAGATTATCAGGAACAGCTGGATTCGCCATTTGCTGATATCGCAAATATCGGCGGGCCAAAAGCGGGTTCAGTCACAGCAGCTTGCTTCCTGCAGCGCTTTACCCGCGAATACCGCTGGGCGCACTTAGATATTGCCGGCACCGCGTGGAATTCAGGTGTAAATAAAGGCGCAACGGGCCGTCCAGTGCCGCTGCTCATGCAGCTGCTGATTAACCGCGCACAAAGCAATGGCTAAAATCAGCTTTTATCTGTTTGAAAAAAGCCCAGAACGGCAGGCCGAAAGCGCCTGCCGCCTCTGCCGCAAAATTTTGCGCCAGACTGAACGCATTTGGCTGCTGTGCGAAGATGCAGCAATGCGCCAGCAGCTGGATGAACGGCTCTGGACCTTTGACGCTGCTGGATTTATTCCGCACGGCATAGATCAGCCTCAGGCGGCAGTATGCATTTCAGCGCAGCTACCGGATGCGCAGGACTGGATTGTGTTTAATTTTAACAATCAAGCGCTTGAACAATATTCAAAATTTAGTCACATTATTGAAATTATTGAAAACAATGAGCCGGCCAAAATTATCGGCCGTGAAAAATTCAAACAATACCGTCGCTTAGGCATTGAACCGCAGGCGTTCAAGCTTTAATGATGCCGTTTTTTATACACTCAAGGAGATGCAGCCGTGGCATTAAATGTCGGTCCCGATTTTAAACAGCGCTGGCTGAACGTGCCGGAAGCTGTTCGTCAGACCTTTATTGATGACTTAGGCCGTATTTGCGACGTGCTGAAGCCGGAAAGCGATATTCAGCAATGGCAGCAACACGATCAAAAACAGCAACAGCTGTCATTTGAGCGCATTGAACAGGCCTATGCCCTGAAAAAAGCCCAGCTGATCGAAGAAGCGCGCGTGCGCAAACAGCAGGCGCTGGAACAAAAACTGGAACAGAAGCGCGCGGAACAGCAGGCCTATGCCGAACAGCTCAAACAGGATGAGTTGCGCCAATATGCTGAACAGGCCAGAACGCTTGCGCTGCTGCGCCAAACCATCGACCGCGATACCCTGACCTATACTTCCCGCTATCATAAAAACCCTGAAAGCGCGCCTTTCAACTTTGCCAAAGGCTTGTCTGTAGATGACAGCGCCATGCTGTCTGAATTGGAAAGTGTGCGTCTTCGCCTTGAACTGGAAGCGGAAACTCAAATTGAACAGACGCTGGCAGCTTTTCGCGTAAAACTGCAGGCGGCGGCGAAAGAAGAAATTGACTATATGCTGCAAAATTCTAACTTTTCTGCAGAAAAACCAACGGCCTAAAACTTAAAATTTGCTTAAAAAACACAGATATTTTTAAGCGTGTCATGAAAATGCAATATTTTTGCAGCAGGATATTCATGTGCCCCAGCAATTGCGCTGCGGGTTTCCTTCGACAGCACAGCGCTGTTTTGAACAGGACCAGAACATGGATATTTTACACCGCATTACCCGCCGGATTGACGCATTGCCTGCCGGCGAACAGTGGGTGGTCAGCGCGCAGGACTTATGGATCAGCCGCGCTGATTTTCAATCAATTTCAGTCTTTTTAAGCCGTGAATCGCAAAAAGGCGGATTTTCAGTCAGCGCGCCGGCTGAACAGAGCGTGTCAGTGACCGTGACTAAACATTAAGCGCAGCAGGCCAGCAAAAGAAAGTTCACTTGGGTGGGCTTTTTTTATGCGCGCCGGTCAAGCGTAAAACAGCAGATTTGCTCAAGGAGCGGACAGGCTTACACTAAATCAGCCACAGCAGAAACAGTATGTCCTAAGCCATAGCCAATCCCCAGCAGCAAACCCAGCCAAATCAGGCCGCCGGCCACATTGTATAAAGTAAAAACTGCAAAATTCATGCGCGCAGAACCGGCTGCAAAAGGCGCAAATGAGCGTACAAAAGGAACAAAGCGCGCCATTAAAATGGTTTTGCCGCCATGTTTCATAAAGTAATGATTGGTTTTCACCAAATAGGCCGGTTTAAAATAGCGTGAATGCTGATTGAAAAATTTCAGCCCCAGCACGCTGCCGGTATAATAATTGACGGTATAGCCCAATACCGAGGCCACAAACAGCAAACTGAACATATAATGCAGATGCACGACATCGGTGGTAGAGCACAGCGCTCCAATCGCCAGCAGCAGACTGTCGCCCGGCAGAAAGAACATGAATACGGAACCGGTTTCAGCAAAAATCACCAAAAACAATATAGCGTAGATCCACACGCCATATTGATCCAGCAGCATGGGCAACCATTGTTCAATATTCATTAAAAAATCGATCATTCACACCAGTCCAAATCTGCCATACATGTTGTGCGGGATGCAGTATTATCGCTTAAAAACAAAAAAACAGCCTAATTTTTCAACCAGACTGCCTGTTTTATCACGCAAGCTTATTTCAAGAAGCCATTTTCAGCAAGAAATTCCATGCTGATTTTTGAGGCTGGCGCCGTTTCAGCAGCCTTGTCGCCCAGCAGCAAGCGCTCAATATAACGTGCTAGAACATCGACTTCCAGATTGACTTTGGTTCCCGCCTGCCAAGTGCCGATATTCGTGCGCTCTGCCGTATGCGGAATCAAATTCAGGCTAAGAATATTGCCGCGCAAATGATTGATGGTGAGGCTGACGCCATCCACAGTAATCGAGCCTTTTTCTGCCAAATACTTTGCAATTCCGGCAGGCGCAGTCACTTCAAAATACAGTGAACGCGCATCTTCACGCACTACGGTAATTTCACCGACTGCATCGACATGTCCGCTGACAATATGGCCGCCAAAACGTGTGGTCGGCAGCATGGCTTTTTCCACATTGACGGGATGGCCTGCTTTCCAGCTGCCCAATGTGCTGCGGCTGAGGCTCTCACGCGATACATCTGCGGCATACCAGTTGTCACCCCAGTCAATGACGGTCAGGCAAATGCCATTGGTGGCAATTGAATCGCCCAAATGTACATCAGACATATCTAGATCGGTTTCTATGCGTAAGCGCACATCACCGCCCACATTTTGCACGCTGGCGACTTTGCCTAAACTTTCAATAATGCCTGTAAACATAGCTTACTCAATTTTTTTTAAAATGGGTTACCACAAA
>JASLHF010000210.1 GCA_030152275.1 Acinetobacter sp.
ATAGTGATAAGCCACATCAACAAAAGGCATGATTTTTTTGCTGATTTCATAGCGCGTTTCTAAGCCTAGCCAAGCCTCGTTTAAGCCTGTCTTTTGGGCATAACGTGAGTCATCGCTAAACACCACATTCATATTGAAATAGGGCTGGGTAATTAGCTTTTGTGTCAGCAAAATATCGCGTTCAGTTTCCAAAGAAAAACTGACTTGATTGTCCTGCCCGACAAATAGATACGCATCGGTTTCAAAAAAATACGGCGCTAAACCATGCAGACCGAAGGCTGCGTCGTAGCGTGATTTGTCGCTGCGGTGCTTTTGATCATAACGATAGCGTACGCCTGCCTGCACATCCCAAAAATCAGAGATCATGCGGCTGTACATCACCTGCGCAGCATAATCTGCATCGGCTGATTCTGCTTTATCCGCATGCAGCTTTAAAAACAGTTTATTTTCATCCGTGCCAATACGGCTTTCCAGCTCGGTTTTCAGCAGGCCTTGACCCTCAGAATTGCTGAGCCAGCGACTGTCAATTTCTGTGGATTGATATATTTGCCCACCGTGTTCTTTACGGTGGTCTGCCGTATGCGCATGTGTTGCAGTTGATGCAACCGGCAGCTCGACAGCATGTTCAGCATGTTCGATTTGAGTTGAATCTGCCAGAATTTCTGCCGATGGCTGCTGCATGTCCGGCATATCCGCCATGTGCTGTGTCGGCATGTGCATGCCAGCATGCTCATCCATCGCCCATAATGTTGAGGTCATGCTGCCCAAAGCCAGTGTCACAGCTGACAGCGTGAAGGATTTAATGATGTGCATGGGACACCTCCGCTGTGTTTGCTAATGGCTGGGTTGCTTGTGGTGCTGTTTGTGCCGAAGAATCCGCCACATTTGCCACAATCAATTTATTCATCATGCCTGCAGACATGTGATACAGCAGATGGCAGTGAATCGCCCACTCTCCCAGTTCATTTGCAGTTAACAATGCCGTAACGGTTTTTCCGGGCGGTACAATTACCGTATGTTTGTTCGGCATTTCAGAAGAGGCTTGACCATTTTCCAGCTGCATAAACATGCCGTGCAAATGCATCGGGTGAGCCATCATGCTGTCATTGACAAATTTCAAGCGAATACGTTCGCCATATTTGACTTTCAGCGGTTCGGCATCACTGAATTTTTTGCCATTCATCGTCCATACATAGCGCTCCATGGTTCCGCCTAGATGGATCACCAAATCCTGTGTCGGTTCGCGCGTGTCAGACTGCACTGTCAAAGATTTTAAATCACTGTATTGCAGCGCTTTATCACCGACAGGTGTTGATGCATTGGCCCAGCCCATTACCGCTTGCTGCTGCAGTTTATTGTTTTTGGCTGCTGAGGCAGGTTCAGCATGATCTTGTGCATCTGCCTGATGGTTCATTTTCGAATGATCCATGTCCGTCATCGCATCATGGTTCATCTTGGAATGATCTATATCCGGCATTGCAGCATGATTCATTTTGGAATGATCCATATTTGGCAAAGCATCATGGTTCATTTTTGAGTGATCCATATCTGGCATCGTGTCATGGTTCATTTGGGAATGATCCATAGCAGACATACTGCCATGTCCCATATCTTCCATGGTCAGCAGCGCACGTGGACGTGCTTCTGGCATGTGAATCCCTGCATGCTGCGGCTGCGTTTCATCATGTAAAGTGCCGATGGCAAAACCGCTTCGGTCAATTGACTCTGCTTCAATCTGATAGTGCGCTGCTTTAGGCTGTACGATCACATCGTAGGTTTCAGCAGCGCCAATACGGAATTCATCCACAGGCACAGGCTTGACCGCTTGACCATCGGCACTGACCACGGTCATTTTCAAGTTTGGGATACGCACATCGAAGAATGACATCGCAGATGCATTGACAAAACGTAAGCGCACTTTTTCATTCGGCTTAAACAGACCAGTCCAGTTTTGCTCTGGGGTTTTACCGTTGACCAAAAAGGTATAGCCCGTCACATCGGACAAATCGGTTTTCAGCATGCGCATTTGATTCCACATCGAACGGTCCTGCCAAGTACTTTTCAAACCGTCCTGTTTAATTTGCTGCCATACATCTTTGGCTGTTTCACGCTGGTTTTGATAATATTCAGCCGATTTTTTCAGATTAGCCATAATCTGCGCGCTGGATGATTCATGAAAATCTGACAGCATGATCACATAGTCTCGCTGTGCCTGCTCATGTGTGGCAAGCGGCTGTTTTCCTTTAGGATAAATCACCAATGCGCCATACAAGCCGTCTTGTTCCTGACCCTTGGAATGCGCGTGATACCAATAAGTGCCGCTTTGGCGCACTTTAAATTTATAGGTGAAACTGCCGTCTGGCTGAATTTCATTAAAGCCATTAAAGCCCGGAACGCCATCCATCAGACCAGGCAATAACAGCCCGTGCCAATGCACCGAAGTATTTTGTTTTTTCAGCTGATTATGCACATGAATCACCGCATCATCACCTTCTTCAAACTCTAAAAGCGGTGCGGGAAATTGACCGTTGACACTTATTTTCTTGACTGCTTTACCTGTCAGATTGACGGTCTTTTCATCAATATTCAGATGATATTCTTTGACTGCTGCAAAGGCCCATGATGGCGACAGCAGACACACCCCAAGCATGAGGCATGATTTAAATTGAATAGACATGTTTTAACCTTGTGTTGAATAACGAAATAAACGTTGTAAAACTCAGGTTAAATTTGAGGAGGCCGCAGAATTTCTTGCCAATGCCCTGTCAAATCTTGGGCAGTGTAGATAAATTTCGGTGTATCACGATAGTCTGCAATAGATATAGCTTGCACATCCACCAAAGCTGCATCGACAAATGACGTGCTCAACTGGCAGTGCCATAAAGCACAGTCATGGCAGTCCATTTTTGCCGTTTTAGTTTGGCCTTGCAGATGCATGTCATCACAATGGGACGCTTGATCAGCTGCAGACTTTAAATCGGCTGACATGTGATGAGACGGCATGGCGGTTTTTGCATCGCGCTGCTGATGACAATCTGGCATTGAATGCGCTGATTTTGCCATGTGTTGCGTCGCTACATCATGCATTGATGCGTCCGAAGCGGATGCTTTATCAATGGATGGTTTAGGCTTTGATAGCTTAGGCGTGGATTGAGAATGAGATTCTTTAGGCGTTGATGCATCTTTTGCTGCATGTTGCTCGGAAGTCATTTCCGTCATCATTTGCTGATGCATGACATTTTGCTGTGCCGCAGCCACACCGCTCCAACTGATGACAAACGCCATCAGTAAAGCAAAACTGAAGTGCTTAGGCCAAAATGACAACAACCCTTTCTCCTGCTAGTTAAGGCAACCTATTGAAACAAACCAAATGTGTAACCTAAAGATGCAGATTAACCAATAAATACGGACGCATTCACATCTCACCGCATCATCACATATTCTAAACAGCTTTGCACAACTTTCATGTAAAACCACGCAAACGGCGATCAGATTGTTGACGTAACCTTCAAATATAACCGCGCTTAGCTATTAAATGTCTTTCATCCATTACTATTAGTTTTGCCTGTTTTAAATCCAGCGCATTTAAAATCAAGCCAAATTTACCTTCGATTCATTTGAAGTATTTTGCCAATTCAGTCGGCCATTATTTCCACCAGTTGTTCGGATCAATTGTGCAGTTATTCACAATAATTTTAAATTTATATACATTCACTGCCGACAGTGTATTTATCTTCTAATTAAAACAATAAAGTTATTTTTTAAACAATGCTTTTATTAACCATAGATTAATAAATATGCTGAATTTCCTATAGATTCAGCACAATAAAAAGGACTCAATTGAGTCCTTTTTATACTTATTACGTCTAATTAATAAACTATTGATGTGCAATTGTTTATAATTTATACAAGTTATCCATATAGTTATCGACATAGATATCCATATAGTTACTCACAAAGTTATCCACAATACATCACGCTTTTAGACTTTAAGCTTTAAACTTCTTTAGCGCCAACTTTTGCCAATTCAGAACGCATTTCATCAATTACAGCTTTATAATCCGGTTTGCCAAAAATAGCTGAACCCGCCACAAACATATCTGCACCCGCTTCTGCGATGTCACGAATATTGGCAGGCGTTACACCGCCATCCACTTCTAAACGAATATCACGGCCTGAAGCATCAATAATTTTGCGTGCTTGACGCAGCTTTTCCAACGTCATCGGAATGAATTTTTGACCGCCAAAGCCCGGGTTCACACTCATCAATAACACTTGGTCAACTTTATCCAATACATAGTCAAGATAATGCAACGGTGTTGCAGGGTTAAAGACTAAGCCCGCTTGTGCGCCGCCAGCTTTAATCAACTGTAGTGAACGGTCAATATGATCTGTCGCTTCCGGGTGGAAAGTAATAATATCTGCGCCTGCTTCCAAGAAATCGCCAATCATGCGGTCGACTGGAGAGACCATTAAATGCACGTCAATCGGCGCTTTAATGCCATATTTTTTCAATGCCTTACAAACGCCTGCACCAAAAGTTAAGTTAGGTACATAGTGGTTGTCCATCACATCAAAGTGAACAACGTCTGCACCGGCTTCAAGAACATTTTCAACTTCTTCTCCTAAGCGCGCAAAGTCTGCTGACAAAATTGAAGGTGCAATTAAGAATGGCTTGGACATGAAAGAACCTGGCTTTTTAATGTAGAGATATCCAAGATTATAGCAAAAGCCTGCGCAGCCTGCCCGTTCGGCTTTTACAGGCCACGCAGAATTTTAATATTGGCGGGTAATGCTAAATAGCATGAAAATTCAAAAAAATTTATTTTTCAATATTTTAAATCAATTACAGAGAAAAAAATCAGGCCTGCAGCTGTACTGCATGAAACTGCAAATGCTCATCCATAAAACTTTGAATAAAATAATAGCCATGATCATAGCCCGTATGTTCACGTAAAGTCAGTGCTTGTCCAACTTTGGCACAGGCTTGTTGGAACAAGGCAGGATTTAACTGGCTATAAAATTGATCCGCTAAGCCTTGATCGATCAAAATTTCGTTAAACAATGCACCTTTCGCTTCAACTAGAGCCGCAGCATCGTGCGCTTTCCACAGCATTTGATCTGCACCTAAGTATTGTGTAAACGCCTTTTCGCCCCATGGGCATTGACTCGGCGCGCAGATGGGCGCAAAAGCCGAAACCGACTTAAATTTTTCAGGATATTTAAATGCCAAGGTTAAAGCGCCGTGACCGCCCATACTGTGCCCAAATATACCAATGGCGCCGTTTTGAATAGCGAACTCAGCTTGAACCAATGCATATAATTCTTCAGTAATGAAGCGTTCCATTTGAAAATGCGCAGCCCACGGCTGTTCGGTGGCATTGATGTAAAAACCTGCGCCCTGCCCAATGTCCCAATGGTCGCCTTTTGCCACAGTTTCACCGCGCGGTGAGGTATCTGGACTGATTAAAACGAGCCCCAGCTGCGCGGCCATACGCTGTGCATGCGCTTTAATGGCAAATGTTTCTTCTGTACAGGTCAACCCTGCCAAATAAAATAGCGCAGGACACGCTTTGCCCTGCAGCGCCTGTGCAGGCAGAAAAATACCAAAACGGGTTTCTGTATTCAGCGCAGACGACTGCATGCGGTAGATGCGCTGTTCACCATCAAAACAGCGGTTGCTTTGCACTAATTCCATGTATTTCATCCCTTAGCCGTATGATGTAAATATGATTTTTTGAGTATAAATTTGAAAAACAATGCACATTCAATTTGCCGTATGCCGCTGCTGCAGTTTTTTAACTGTACTTTGCGACGCTTAAATCATTGACCTGCAGCGCTTTTCACGTCAGCACATGACTTAATGAGCAGCAACCGGCTGCTTTTGCGCAGTTACAGCGCCGGCTGGCGGGAACAGCCGCTGTTCCAGCTGCGGCAGCATCAGCTGCATATTTTTGCCAATTGACCACTGCGGTTCTGACGGTTCAAAACCCTGCGCATTTTCCCACTGCGCTACAGTATCTTTCGCCTGCGTAAATGCAGTTTCGATGGACGGCTGCTCACGCATGGCTTCATCAAAGAAAGCGCGTCCAAAGTAAGTATAATCTGCCTCGCTAGAGCAGCCAAAAGACTGCCGGTCCGCTGCCGAAGCAGTAATAATCAAGGTATTTTCATCCTGCAGCGCAGGAACAAAACTGCCTGAATAACAAGAAGAAATGACGATTACACGCCAGCGGATGCCGGCAGCATCCAGCGTTTCACGCAGCCATTTTGGATCGACCTGTGTCAAATCCAAGGGCGCATTTTCCATTTCAAACACATTCGGCATACCGTGTGATGTCATATATAAAAACAGCACATCGCTTTCTTTATTCATTTGCTGGCCAATGCGGCGCAGCGCCATTTCCATGCTGGTTTTAGATGCAATCGGCAGCTCAGTGCGGGTTTCAGGATTATTCACCAGCGCGATAGAGCGTCCATAGGTTCCGAAACGGGTATCAAACTGTTCTTTAATCCGCTCAATTTCCAGCTTAAAGACATCTTGGTAACTTGCGCCTGCCACTCCCATAAAATACCAGTGCGACTGCGCAAACTCGCCATATTCGATACCTTCCAGCGATTTATTCAGCAGCCGGCTTTGCGCATAAAACGCGTCTTCAGCAAAAGTCGGCGGCATTTCTTCGACTTTCCAGATCGGCTGGTCTTTAACAGACATTTGCCAAACGACAAGGGTAAAAATAGTCGCCAGCATAATCAGCGCGCGTTCCCACCACGGCCATTTCAGTTCGCGCGAAATCACCCAAACGACTGCAAGGCTTTGCCAGACAAACAAAATAATGAATAAGGTAGGAATATAATCGTAAAGAATATACGGCAGGTAATCTAAATCACCCAGATACTGAATCAGGCACTGAAACAGCATAATATGCGTATCCAGCACCAGCCAAAGCAGTGCAGGCACCAGCATAAGACGCGGGTTGTTCACCCGCTGCGATAAAAAAATGCCGACAATCAAAGCAATAAACGGCCACAGCGCATAACTGATCAAGCCTTGCGGGTTAAACTCCCCGACCCGGCCGCTGCTGAGCCAGCTGAACAGGCTGTTGGCGCAGCCGCCCAAAACACCCCAAAACACCAGCTGCAAAATCGATGGGCGCACAATTTGAAGTGAACGCCTAGATCCTAAAAACAGCCACATCCCCGCAGTTTGGTTGCTTTTAAAATCATGCCAAAAATTGATGGAAGGTTTAAAGTCGATCATATAAATCTTTGTGGGGGTTGTGGCTTGCTTATCACATCAACAAGTTTATGCTTGATGCAGTTTTTATCAATGCTATATTTCAACTATATAGCAAATCTTGTAAAGTTTTTGAAGCAATTGTCACATTATAGTGCCAGTTCATGCTGAAAATAAGCATCAAAACGGCAGGCATCGCCCTGCCACTGGTGCTGCGGCTCCTGATTAGCCAAAAACACCGCCAAGCGCGGACGCTTCACCACAACCCGTTTCGCCACCTGCTGCGCCAGCGTCAGCAAATTGTCTCCCAAGTCCATTTCGCCATCTTCCGGCAAAAGCAAATGCAGCAGCTGCATCTGCTTTTTCACCTGAGCCTGCTTTTTCTGCGCCTGCTGGTTTTGATCTCTCTGCGGGAACATCGGATCTAAATACACCACGTCACAGCCCTTGCGGCTGGCTGCGCGCTGAGTTAAATAATCTGCAGAATCAGAAAAAACCAATTCAATACGTGATGCAGCCGGCGCCAAAAAACTGTCTTGCAGCGCTTGCTGACACGCGTCTTCAAGCAATGTAAATAAAATGGGATGCCGTTCGACCAATGTAACTTGAGCGCCTAAATGCGCCATAAGCAAACTGTCATGTCCTAGTCCTGCAGTAGCATCAATCAAGCAGGGCTTATCCCCCAAACTGCAGGCGCGCGCAATCATTTCCGATTTCAATGAAGCCCGCTTCAAACGGCCAGATTCTGCTTGCCAGTCTGGACGCATTTTCATCCCATTGGCGCACAGCCACAGTCCATCAGTATCCACACTCAGCGCCAGCTCTGGATGCAAACGGTAGAAACGTGCATTGAGCTTTTCCACGCATTCAAGCTGATGCTCAACCCCACGAGAAGAAAGCACAGCAGAGAACTGCTGTGCTTTCTGTTCACACTCGGCTTCGGTATATAAGCGGATTTCGCTTACCATAATTTCCAGCCCGTAAATACAAACAGTAAAATAATCAAGCCCGAAACAATGCGGTACCAAGCAAAAACCATAAAATCACGTTTCGCAACATACGCCACCAGCGCACGAATCAGCAGCAGTGCTGAAACAAAAGACACGAGAATACCGACCGACAGTACAGCCCAGTCCTGCGTGCTTTCAAATACATGGTAGCTTTGATACAAATCCAGCAAACCGGCGCCAATAATGACCGGTATGCCCAGAAAGAATGAAAACTCTGTAGCTGCTTTACGCGATACGCCAAGGAACATAGCGCCAATAATAGTCGCGCCTGAACGTGATGTACCCGGAATCAGCGACAGCACTTGAATCAGGCCAATCAAAATTGCTTCTTTATAACTGATATTTTCAACTTCCTGCGCGTTGACTTTTGGCGGATGCTTTTCAATCCAAATGATAATAAAACCGCCAACAATCAGGCCAATGGCCACCGCCACATCATTAAACAGCAGTTCCTTCACTGCTTGTCCAAAAGTCAGGCCGATTAGCACAATAGGAATAGAGGCCATAATGAGGCTAAAGCCTAATCGGCGGCCTTTTTCTTCACCGGTGAACATACCGGTCGCCGCGCCCCACAGGCGTGACCAGTATTCATAAATTACCGCTGCAATGGCGCCCATCTGAATCGCGATCACAAAAACATCGCTTTTCTCTTTAGTCCAAAAATTCATCAGCTCAGAGGCTAAAATCAAGTGGCCCGTGCTCGAAATCGGCAAAAATTCCGTGATACCCTCAACAATGCCCATGATTGCTGCTTTCAGCAGCAGTAAAAGATCCATATCAATTCCTAATTATGGTTTGCCCTGTTCTGGGATTTTTTTCCAAGCGTTATCACGCAGATAGACTGGCAAAGCGAATTCCGCACTGACCCAGTTTTTCTGTGCCGCCTGCTGACGCGCAATTGCTGCAATATCCTGCGCATCTGCATGAATATTTATATATTGTAATTGTTCAGGCTTAACTAAAGCTGAACCGGAACCTACCACGGCAAATTTTATGGCTTGTTCAGCTTCGCTGTAACTCAAAAGCCTTTCTTCATCAACGGGCTGCATAATGCCATGCGCATCCAGATGAAAGCTGGCCACATAAACTTCTTTCATGCGCGCATCCAAAATTGCGGTGACTTCTGTTAAGCCCTGCACACGGTAAGCCGCTTGCGCCAGCGCCTGCAGCGTCGAAACTGGAATCACCGGCAAATCATTCGCCCATGCCAAAGCCTGCGCCACAGCAGCATTAATCCGCACACCGCTAAAGGATCCAGGCCCGCGGCTAAAGGCCACCGCAGTCAAATCTGTCAGCTGAACGCCGGTTTGAGCAATCCCCTGTTCGATCAGCGGCAAAATGGTTTGCGTTTGTGCTTTTGCGCGCGCATCGAGTTGGAAATAAAGCTCTTGATTTTCATCCGCAATACAAACGGAACACTGCTCATTGGCAGTTTCCAGTGCCAGCACTTTCATGCACAACCTTAATTAATTCATATTAAAAAACGGTGAATATGATACTCCACTCGCCAAAGCTTCGCGAGATATAAGCGTAATGGATACAAAAAAGCCTAGAATATTCTAGGCTTAGAAATAGCAATAAGCCTATTCCAAAATGGCCGGCTCCAGCTGCATAAACTTCGGGAAATGCGAAGCATAGTGCAACGCGCTCAGTTTCAGCTTCACTTCAGCGGCTTCATCCAAGGTTTTCACGACTTTGCCTGGCGCCCCCATAACAACAGAATTATCTGGAATTACTTTGCCTTCCGGAATCAATGCATTCGCGCCAATAATGCAGTTTTTGCCAATCACCGCGCGGTTCAGCACCACGGCATTAATGCCAATCAAACTATTATCGCCTACTGTACAGCCATGCAGCATAGCCTGATGGCCAATGGTGACATAATTCCCAATCTGCATTTCTATCCCGGCATCAGTATGCAGCACTGCATTTTCCTGCACATTGGTATAGTCGCCCAGTTTAATTTTAGCGTTATCCGCACGGATCACAGCACCAAACCAAACACTGACTTTTTGACCAAACTCTGCCTGTCCAATTACTGTGGCATTGTCCGCCACCCAGCCATCCCATGGCTGATGCAGCGCTTTCGGCGCATGCCCTGCAAATTTATAAATCATGCTTTCTCCCTATAATTCCACACCTTTGCGGCGGGCTTAAATATGCTTATATATATTTAACATTTAATTTCACAGCATCCTTTCACATGCAGTCTGGCTCAATTGGATGCTATGAAGCTTTCGCTGTTTTTAATACTTAATCACCGTGAACCGCTATCATTTTGGCCTTTAAGCAATTCAGTGCAATAGCCTTATCCACACTGATTTTCCCGCACTAAATTCAGCGCATAATTTTTTCTTAAATCCCTCGCATTCAGCAAAGCCCGGCATTCAATATCACCTCAGATCCAGCTCACGCAAAACTTTCAGCCACGCCGAAACGCAGGCGAATTGACCAAAAATGGCCAGTCCTTCTGATAATTCAAGCCATAGCGGAACAGAGAAATCAGCATGCGTGCAGTCAAGCCCCAAACTATTTCATTTTCCACCCGCATACTGGGAAAATACAGTGACTGGTGCGCATAGCGCACTTCATACGGAATGGGAGGCGCTTGCATCAGCTTTTCCAAAGGCGCAAAAAAAATCCGGTCTATTTCTGTCGGCTGCGCAATCAATTCAACCTGCGGCGGAATCAGCCCCACGACAGGTTTTACCAGCATGCCATTGCGGGCTTTTTGCATAGGCAAGTCCCCCAAAAGCTGCACATCAAATGGATTCAAGGCCGTCTCTTCCTGCGCTTCACGCAAGGCCACCACTATATTGCTGGTATCATTTGGATCACGCTTGCCGCCGGGAAAAGACACCTCTCCAGCATGATTAGACAGATAGGCCGAACGTCGGGTCAGCAAAATTTTAGGATCAGCTTCATCCGTCACTGCTATCAGCACGGCTGCCTGCGCATACTGTATACGCGATGAAAACCGCAAGCGCTGCTGCAACTGCTCCGTCAATGAATGATCCGCCATTCATGCCTCTCATTGTTATTTTCTGTTCAAATCATCATAGCCCAATTTTATGCCGGCTGCCTGAGAAATGATGCCAAAGTTTAAATTTTCAGTTATGCTGGCGCTAAGCCGGCGTATTGAACAGAACTATGAACTTTTGCACGAATTGCGGACATTCCACTACTGAAAAAATTCCTCTGGGAGATCATCAAGTCCGCCGTGTGTGCACCCAATGCGGCTACATCCATTACGTCAATCCCAAAGTGATTTGTGGCGCGCTCGCGCTGTGGCAAGATCAAGTACTGCTGTGCCGGCGCGCGATTGAACCGCGTTATGGCCTGTGGACGCTGCCTGCCGGCTACATGGAACTGTTCGAAACGATGGAACAGGGCGCTGCCCGTGAAACCCGCGAAGAAGCAGAAGCGGAAGTCGCTATTGAGCAGCTGTATTGCATGTACAATATCCCGCGTATCGGACAAATATACGTACTGTTTAAAGCGTCACTTCAGGAAGGAAAATTCGGCGCCGGTGAAGAAACCATTGAATCGCGCCTGTTCAGCGAAGAAGATATTCCTTGGAATGATTTAGCCTTTCCCAGCGTAGAACGCACATTACGCCACTATTTTGCAGACCGTAAAACCGGCCAGTTTGATATGCATTTAGAAACACTGGGAACCCGTTTAGACCAGACCGGCTAATCATACTCCTGCAATACGAATATATAAAAGCCCATCCGAAGATGGGCTTTTTTTATTTACTGATTCGCCTTGACTTGATAACACGGTGCCAATTTGAAACCGATTTCACCGCCGGCCAGTTTTGCTAAAGCCTTCGATTCCGTATCGTCTTTATTTTTATTGCTATAGGTCAAGTTAAAGCTGGCATAGGTATTAGCCCACTTCACAACATTGCCTGCAGAATCTTTAAAAAGCACCGCATTGTTTGACGGTACACCCGCGGATTCATTCATCAGACTGCTTAAACGCAGCAGCGCACCGCCGATGACCACGCTTTCAGCGCTGTCATTGGAGGTTTTAATGGTCGTGTTCATCCCGACTAAAGCGCCATTCAACGTGCCAAAAACCTGGTCTGCCAAAATCATTCGAAGCGACAGCGAATTTGGATTGCTGGTATAGCTGCTGGTAAATGCACGCGATACAGTACCTATTCGATACTGTGTGACGCCCTGCACATCTTTCATTAACAACGGTTCTAAGACATCGGCACCGGCACAGCCATTTGCGCCCGTCGACATATCAACTTTATCCAGCGTCTTGTTGTTGAAATCATTCACATCAAAGCCCGGCTTAATATTGGTGCGTATATCACCGTTACGGTCAATCACAATACCCAGTACGACTGGCTTAATGTCTTTATCTGTAAAGGTAAAGGTTAAATCCGCATACATTGGGAAATAGTAATTAAAACGTTTCGCTTCTTCTGTGGTAAGTGATGTATTGGGCAGTTTTGCCGTATTAGATGCTGTTCTAAACACAGAGCGGTCTAAATAGCTGACAGGAAACTGTTTATACAAATCTAACGTGCCCTGATATTTAGTCCCATTCACCCATTCATACCATAAACCAAGCTTGCTTTTCGCACCATCCACAGACGCCGTAGATGAAAGCCCCATAAGCGCACGGTACAAGCTTCCTGCTGTGCCGACCACCATTTTATCCGCCAGCAGTGTACCTTGCGTAATCGTTAAAGGCTGCGCGCCAGTTTCATCAACATCAAATTTGAAACCTAAAGAGCGCTTGGTATCAATTTCTTTGGTTAAAGGGTCAATCCAGTTATCTTGCTGTGTCGCAGTAATTTGTTTTGGTTTTACCTTCAGCATCAGCTGTAAATTAACACCGCCAATGGTATTGAATGAGGTGTCAATTTTCCCGCGCCATTGCACACCGCTGCCGAAAGTGGCGCGCTGGCGGTCAGTAAGCAGCATGAAATGCCCAAATAAATTGGTTTTTGCAGCATCTAAAGGGCTGCATTCGTCTTTATCACAACCAACCATGCCGTCTGATCCACTGATACCAGCAATGATGCTCTGCTGGGTAGAATAGAGCGCAAATTCAGGCTGAAAAACTGCAGCAACCGAAATATTCGCCAGCTTATTAACCACCTCAAATGCGTCTGCATTGCTGACTGCATTTAAATCCAGCCAAGGCGTCAGCAGCTTATTAAAATCTGCATCGCTTAAATTTTTAAAATCTGCAGGCGTAATTGAACGTCCAATGCTTTCCAGTCCTTCGCGATTAATGTCATTCATATAAACCGGCTGAATTTCTGTCGCAGACGGAATTTTACTGTCTTTGAGCCAAATCGCCTGAATAATTTTTGCCAAACGCATCGCGACATTAACTGTTTTATCTGTATCCGTTAATGATTGCGCGGCTGTTCCATTAATACCGCGGGCAATGTCCAGCAGCGTTAAACGTGGCGGTGTCGTACTGCTGGCCACATTGGAAATGGTACTTAACTTCATTGAACCTAAATCAATTTTTTTCTCTTTAGACCCCATTAAATAGAAGGTCACCGTATCGCCAATTTTACAGGCGCCGCTGGCTATACTTTCATTCATGTCAAATTTCGTAACAAAAGTATTTGCCGAGTCGCTGGAACAGGTAAAGTTTAAGCCATCCAGCGGATAATCTAAGACAAACTCAACACAGCCTTCGGTGCTGCTTTGGCAAGCGCCATTGGCAGTACTGGTATCGTATTTTTCTGGAATAATATTGGCGCTTTCACCGCCGCAGCCGCTTAGTGCCATTACCATTGCACTGAACGCAAAAGGTAAAATTTTTTTATTTTTCATCCTAATTCTCTTTACCGCAATCCCTATCGGATCGAAATTAATTTAAGTTGTCCATAATTCGTTAAAACCCGCGCATCGACATCTATGGCCGAAGCCAACGGAGTTAATAGTAAAAATTTTGTATTTTTGGGCACTTGAATAATGCCTTCAATATGTTCATGGTATAAATAATCTGCATTTCCATCATTGTTTTTATAGCCGCCCGCGCCTTCCAGCACACAGCCGTCCGCATCCAAAAACACCACAAATGGCCAATAAAAAGCAGCATTGACCTGCTTTGAAGCATAAGAATTAATTTGAATATTTTGAATGGCATTGTCAACTTTTATCACTTCAAAATCAAACTCATCTCTTAGCGGTTTACGCGGCCATACATTCAGCTCTGACTGGGCTTTTAAGCTTTTGGCATTTTTCATTTTTTTGTCTGTAAAACACTGCTGCCCTAAACCATTGACTGCATCTTTTTTCGAGACACGGTAATACTGCTCAGATAAAGCGATAGGCCCTTGCAATGCTGGCTGATTGCGTTTGAATAAAGTATCTAAAACGGATTTCCCAACCCCTTTTTCGCGCTCTACTACCTGCATGCGGGTTGCACCTACCTTTGCATCAATCACACCTTCAGGCATCGTGTAAAAGCGCTTTTTTCCATCTAAATTAAATTCTTTTTCTTCCAAATATTCACTGTTGACATACTGCTCGCCATTCATGGCGCTAAATCCAATTTTGGCCGGTTCTGCAGCCGGGGGCAAAGCGGTTTGAACTGTTTTCTGGCTTCTTTGACTGTCTGGCGATGCTTTAAAAATATTTTCAGCTTTGCGCAGCAACTCCAGATCTGCAGTTTTAGGCTGGCTGTCAGACGGCTGCTCAGTTCCAACACCAACAGGTACAGCCTGTCCAGCTGTCAGTACTTTATGCACTGCTTTAGACTCATGTGCCTGTACCTTTAGCGGAAATACAGCTGTATTTCTCTGTGCTGTTACAGAAGCAGGGACTACTTTCTCAGCTTTCTCAGCTTTCTCAGCTTTCTCAGCTTTCTCAGCTTTCTCAGCTTTCTCAGCTTTCTCAGCTTTCTCAGCTTTCTCAGCTTTCTCAGCTTTCTCAGCTTTCTCAGCTTTCTCAGCTTTCTCAGCTTTCAGCATATTGCCTAATTTTTGTTTTGGAACAGATGCGCCATTTAAATCCATCAACACCTGCTGAATTTTGCGTTGCTGCGCATCATCTAAATGGGCAGGCTGTACAGGTGTTTGCACTATTTCATTGTGTGGGGAAGGCTTTATTGGCTGTACTGAAACAGATGGCGTGCTGATGCGCGCATTTGATATTTGTGCAGAGGATTCTTGCACTTTTTGCTGATCCAGCGCTGCCTGAGTCGAAGATGACGTATCAGATACTGAAACAGAAGGCGCCTGCCGCGAGAGCCCATCCTCTGTAGATTTTTTGACTTTTCGATTATCAGGCATCTGAACCACCATAGGCCGCCCATCTGGGCCAATGATGGTAATAAATGCGCCTGCATAAGAAGTTCCCGCCTGCAACATCATACATGCCAGCACCGACTTCATGAATAAATTCCTTTTCATTCGCTATGCCTGTCCTACCATCTGGTTCTATAGTTCAATCCTAAAATCGTAATTTTGGTATCTGTTTTTACATTCAATCCCGCATAGGGATTTAATAAAATATTGTTCACCCCAGTCTGGTTTGCCAAGCTGCTGGTATTGGCTGGAATATTGTCTTTACTGCGTAAAAAGCCGATGGATAAATCCAAATCCGTATCTGCATCAAAACGGTATCCAACTCCTAAACCAAACAGTTGCGCATTATTGATCGGAATCATCGTGTTGCGCTTTCCATCCGGTATTGCGCTGCTGCGTGGCTCATAGCCTGCCCGCAGTTTTAGACGGTCTGTCGCAGAATATTCCAAACCTATACCGAAATTCCACGGTGAAGTAAAATTCAATGGCAGCGACAGTGAACTGTCTCCGACATTTTCTGACAATAATTTGGCAATTTTTAACGCTGAAATTTGCCGGTCAAATTCAAAACGGAACTTGTCCCACTTTTTATAATCTGTCCAGCCAACATCAAAGTTAACCTGCAGATCTGGAATAATTTTATATTTAATACCTGCCTGAAAGTGCTGCGGATATTCAAAATCCATCGAAACCAAACCAGATTCAGTCGCAGGAACTGAACTAGGAAAGCCTAAAATGGCCGCTAAAATTTGTCCTGTTGGCGACGACATTAACCCCTTAATCAACTCCTGAGGCGCTTTGGCATTATCAATGTGATATTTACCCTTCAAACGCATTTTTGAAGCGCTTTGATAAACCATACCGAAACTGAAATCTTCAGTAGGCTCCCAAAGAACACCAAGGTTATAACTTGGACTGAGCGATTGTTCCATTGACAGCTGAAGCTGGCCAAACTTGCCAAATGGATTCATGCCTTCTTCAGTGTTGCACATCCCTAAAAGCAAAATATCAGTAATAATATCTGAGTTTTCTTTGAACGGCGTACAAACCACTTCATCAATCATGCGCAGCATGCCGATTAATTCATTGGGAAAACGCAAATCTGTTTTCAAGCCAATGGCCTGATAAGACATGCCTATCCCGCCGCCAATCGACAGCTGATCATTTACTTGATAGCCAATCGTTGGAGAAAGATAGGTAATACGTTCCAAGGCAACCTGTTGCCCCATATAGTTGCCCGCATTGCCATTTTCAGCACCAAAACCAGCAATCAAAGGCGCATAAACCGCTGTAGCGAACGTTGCTTTTGATCCGGGCGGATTGTAGGCGATCCCCGCTGTGGGCGCTGCAACCGGCATTCCCTCACCCAAATCGACCATTTTCTTTAGAATTGGCACATATAGACTGGCATATTCTACATCAGCATTAATTGTGCCTTTAAAATCTGTACACAAATCAGATGCGACTTCTGGCCCGTCGTTACAGACCAAAGGATCATCAGAATAACCAAAAACGTTGTAGCCAGCTGGGACAGAAAGTTCACGCTTAATATCAAAATTTGCAACAATGCCCTGTACATCCGTTTGCAGACCATTAATTTTGGTTAAAGCTGCTGGGTTAAAGTGCACCGCACTCACACCTGGCGGATCTGCAGTCACGGCATTTCCGAGTGCCAATGAGCGTACATCGACAGATAAGTTTGTGCCCAGCTGCGCAAATGCAGCGCTGGAACAGCCCGTTAATACAATGGCACTAAAAAGCGGGCTTAGCCGAATATTCTTCATGCGACAGCCCTCTTAGCGGAGTTTTTTGCCAAAGCCCAGAATATCAAGCGGGAAGGATAAACCCAGCGAAACATCTGGGGCATCTTCCGTTAAGCCAATTCCCACTGTCCCATTGACAATCGTATCCGGTGAAACACGCACACCTAGTGAAAATGCTAAAGTTGAACTGGTCTGATCCGCTGGAGAATAAGATTCACCTGAGCTGTATCTAAATTCAGCGCCAGTATTAAAACTCTGCTGATAAGACATCGTCAGCGATACATCATAGTTAAATGAGTAAGCAAAGCCGAAAGCAAAACCGCCACTGATTCCCGGATCAAACTCATTAATCGCCCGTGTACCTCGACGCTGATTTAAGCCCGATTCAGGCAAACCATAGTTTGCAGAGACTGAGGCAAACAAGACAACTGGATCAATATATTTACGTGTACTTGCGCCAACACCAACCGAATAATATCCTTTACCTGTCGCAAGATCTGACGCGGCATTAATTTCATATGGGCTATCACCTGTTTTTGTAGATAAATTTCCGAACAAAATCAATGGCAAGCGTCCAGCCTTGAGTGGAAACGGCTCCCAGCGCGCGCCCAATGAAATGTCGCCTAGACCAGCTGTTGAAGTATCTTTAAGCAAATCTGATTTAGCAACCAGCGGCACAGATGCGGTAAATGTTAAGTTGTCCAATATCCCGTACTGAAATGTAAAGGTATTGGTCATGGAATGTGTGGCATTTTCCTGAACACGGAGTTGATTCAGAACGCCATTGGCCATCTCCATATCCAACTGCGTATCACGGTAATAGGTATAATCTATATCGTAAAAGGATGAAATATCGCCTTTTTTAATCAATGAATACTGGCGCTCATTTGAAGTAAAAACTTCTTGCAGGTTCGTTTCCTGACTAGCATCCCCTTCTTGTTTCTGCAATGCGCTGGATGCCTCGGTTTGAGGAGCTTCCGCCGTTTGCACAGGCGTCTGAGCAGGCTCATCGACTGCATCATAGCCGCCCACATCCATTTGTGCCGGCTGTTCTGCTTGCTGATCTGCAGTTTCATATTCTCCTACTGCCGGTTCTTCAGCCGCATATGCTACCCCCATGATCAGCTGAATGCTCATGGCTAATATGGTTCTGTTCATCCATTTACTTTTCATATTCAAATCCACCGCTTTTATTTTTTTAATTTCGCAATTCTTGAAATTTAATTTTGCTGCGCAATGTCCTTATTTGCTTTTATAGTAGAGTCGCAAATAGTTAAATTCTTGCTTTCCGTAGTTTTCTGATTCCTTATTCATATTAGTATCCAGCCGGATAGTCGACGCTTTATCCGCAATTTTATCCATATAAAAATGAGGATACTGAATATCGACAAATGCATAACGGTTTACCGTTGCATCATCCACATGACGCATATCTGATTCTTGCAAAGCTAATAAGTTTTTACGCTGTTCTGGCGCAACATTAATCAGATATAAAGTATTATTTTCCCAAATTTCTTTAAATCGAGTTTCATCAAAACTGATATTACCCAATGCCGGATCAGCAACATAAACTCGTCCATTTTTATAGGCTTTGTAGACAACAAAATGCTTAAATCCTGCATAAGAAATTGGGACAATAGCTGGCTGGCCTTGCGAAACCAGGTCAGCAAATTCCCCTCGATAGCCACCGCTTTCCAACCCCAAAGCTGCGACAAAACGCTTCATATCCAGAAGAGAAAAACTTCGGCGCTCAATAATTTTTTCAGTTTCTCCATATTTCAGCAAACCATTCATGATTTGCTGTTCCGTCAGTTGCGTTCCCACGTAGCCATTCAGCAATGTAGTCAAAGCAGCTGAACCGCAGCTGTAATCATAGGCTTGTTTCACGATACCGCGGAATTGATCTTCTACAGCGGGCTTAATTTTGACAGCTTCACGGTGCATTCGAGTAAAGGAATCATTCCGCGAATCTAAGGTTTCAGTGTATTGAACTGTCCCGACTGGCTTTTCTTTTAAGTCGAAAGACTCTTTGGCAAAGTAATACATCAATGCCGAGCCTAGTGCTATCTCTAACATATCTTCTAACTTTTTTAGTTATCGGCAATGATGTGCCTTTATTATCTTTATTTTAGAGCCGAAG
>JASLHF010000223.1 GCA_030152275.1 Acinetobacter sp.
AATTGATGGAGAAACTTTAATGCTGTTATGGTTATTTGAGCAGCTTGCGGGTTATCACAGCTCGTTTCAGGTTGTTCGTTATTTAACGCTTCGTTCGCTGCTCAGTGTCTTAACGGCATTGGCCATTGGTCTGCTGCTTGGACCAGTCATGATTCGCAAATTGCAAGCTCTCAAATATGGTCAAGCAGTCAGTTCATTTGCGCCAGAAAACCATGCGAAAAAAATGGGTACACCCACCATGGGTGGTGTGCTGATTTTACTGTCGATTGGTATTTCAACTTTACTTTGGGCAGATTTATCAAACCCTTATGTATGGATTGTACTGGCTGTAATGGTGATCTTCGGTGCTGTCGGTTGGGCGGATGACTGGATTAAAATCCGTTATAAAGACAACGCAGGCCTACCTGCGAAGAAGAAATTTTTCTGGACTTCAGTGGCGTCTTTAGGTGCAGGTATTGCTTTGTATGTTATTGCAACGCAACAAGCGAATCCTGTGCATACTGCCAACATGCTGGATTTGTTGATTCCATTCTTTAAAGACATCAGCATCCCGCTTTCCATCATTCCTTTGGGTATTGGCTTCATCGTTTTTACTTATTTAGTGATTAATGGTGCATCTAATGCGGTCAACTTAACCGATGGTTTGGATGGTTTGGCGATTATGCCAATCGTTTTGGTTGCAGCAGGTTTAGGTGTTTTTGCCTACCTTGCAGGTGATGTGCGCTTTGCTAATTACTTGCACATTCCCTATGTGAAATATTCATCTGAATTGGTGGTGATTTGTGCTGCAATGATTGGTGCCGGTTTGGCCTTCTTATGGTTTAACGCCCATCCTGCTCAAGTCTTTATGGGTGATGTGGGCGCATTATCATTAGGTGCAATGCTCGGTACAATTGCTGTGATGGTTCGTCAAGAAATCGTGTTTGCGATCATGGGCGGTGTATTTGTGGTGGAAGCCATTTCAGTCTTCCTTCAAATTGGCTCATTGCGCATGCGTAATAAACGCGTGTTCTTAATGGCGCCATTGCACCATCACTATGAGAAAAAGGGCTGGCGCGAAACACAGGTGGTGATTCGTTTCTGGATTATCACAATTATGCTGGTAGTTTTAGGTCTAATGACTTTAAAATTACGTTAAGCAAATAAATAAACGAAACCGGCATTTGCTCCCACAGATGCCGGTTTTTTTATTTTTAAATGAATTGGAGTTAAAAATGAACCTGCTGATGTGTCCAGTATGCCATGAAGCATTAAAACTCACAGAACGTACATGGCGCTGTGAAAATAATCATAGCTACGATGTGGCCAAGCAAGGTTATGTGAACTTACATGTGGTGCAACATAAGCACAGTAAAAATCCGGGGGATACGCCGGAGTCCGTTCAGGCGCGCCGCGCATTTTTAAGTGCGGGGCATTATGCGCCGCTGCAGCAAGCGGTGGTGAACATTATTCGTGATTTGCGCATTGAAAATTTATTGGATATTGGCTGCGGTGAAGGGTATTACACCAATGCCATGCAGGCTGAAGTCTTGCAATGTGTGGGTGTTGATATTGCTAAAAATGCAGTTCAAGTTGCTGCTAAATTGAATAAAGACGTGACTTGGCTTGTCGGCACAGGCGCAACTTTACCTGTGCTCGATCAATCCATTGATTTGTGTAGCAGCCTATTTAGCCCAATTCCCAAAGATGAAATATTACGTGTGTTAAAGCCCGAAGGGTACTTGATGGTGGTGACACCTGCACCAGAACATCTCTATGCGATGCGTGAAGCATTGTTTGAAGAAGTAAAACCGCATGAGCCAAATAAGTTCGTGGAGCAGCTTGCAGCGGCGTTTGAATTGGTGAGTGAGCAAGTTGTAAAAGCTGAGATGGTTTTGCCGCAGCAAGATCTGAAAAACTTAATTGCCATGACGCCGTATGCCTATAAAGTGAAAGCTGAGCGCCGTGCAGCATTGGAGCAACAAGACCAGTTTGCCCTAACAGCACACTATCAAATTTATCTATTTAAAAAGAAATAAAAGCTTCAATAAAAAAGCCCTCTTATGAGGGCTTTTTTATTTGCATTACTGCACTTGGTCGATAAGATTTTGAAGCGCGTCAGTATGAGGCTTTTGGCCTGAACCGCGTGGCTGCATAGCTGGTGGGGCGCTACTGTTTGGTTCTAAAGGCGCCTCACCTGGAAGATCATCAAAATCATTTTGCGCAGGGCGTGACACCAGTGCCGGAGGTGCAGGGCGGTAAAGCGGCTGCGCTAACGGCGGTGAAGATGCGCGGTCATGTGCGCTGTCATCATTTTGACCTTTCACAATCACCTGATTGCGGCTGCTTGGCGCCTTGGCGTTTTTATCAAAATGCACCCAAGCTTCAGGAGTGCCTTTCAGCGCATTCTCCATAAAATTAGTCCATACCGGCAAGGCTGCAACACCGCCATATTCACGGCGTCCTAATGTTGCTGGCTGGTCAAAACCGACCCAGGCGATAGCGACTAGTTTGCCATTAAAACCGGCAAACCAAGCGTCTTTGGCATCATTGGTGGTGCCGGTCTTCCCGCCTAAATCGCCACGGCCAATTTTTAAGGCTGCCCGGCCAGTACCGTGCTGAATCACATCACGCAGGATGTTGGCCATATCAAATGCTGAACTGGATTTTAAAATACGGGTTGCCTGACGGTAATCTGCCGTGTCAATCGCAGCTTCCTGAGCATCTGCAGGCGCCGTAACTTGGAAAGCTTCATCGTCCGGTGTGGCGGGTTCAGCTTCATCGGCAGGCTGCTCTTTTTCATTGATGCAGGGAATGCAGGCGTAGTCTGGATTTGACTGATATATGACTTTACCGTAAGCATCTTCAATCCGGTCAATAAAATGCGGCTGAATGCGGTAGCCGCCGTTGGCAAACGTGGCGTAGCCAGTTGCCATCTGTACTGGAAGCACTTGCGGTGTGCCTAAAGCAATAGTGTAGTTTCGCGGGATTTGATTTTCCTGCAGACCAAAATCCATAAATAATTGGCGGGTGCGTTCAATGCCGACCAGCTGCAGTAAACGGACAGATACGGTGTTACGGGATAAATACAGTGCGCGGCGCAGCGGAATCATGCCGAGATAGCGGCCGTCAGAGTTTTTTGGAGACCATTTCCCAATCGTAATCGGGCTGTCATTCACCATGCTGTACGGCGTCAGGCCGCGTTCTAAAGCCAGCGCATAGACAAACGGCTTGATGGTGGAACCCGGCTGGCGCCAGCCTTGCAAAGAGCGGTTGAATTTTGATTGATAAAAATTATAGCC
>JASLHF010000009.1 GCA_030152275.1 Acinetobacter sp.
GCAACAACCCAACCAGAGGTCGCTTGCTGTTCTACAGGTGCAAGCTGTTCTACAGTAGCGTTCATGGAGTACTCCAAATATAAAATAGGACAAAATTAAAGGCGGCTATTTTAACGTGATTTGCCGGAATTTGCGAGAAAACCCTAGTGTTTGTAGTGCTTTTTTATTCCATGAGAAAAATATGGGTTTTTATACTAAATCTAGTGCTTTAAAATAACCTATATACAATATATAGTATTGCGAAATGATGGTTTTATGCTGGAATCTGCGCAGTTTTGTGGATATAAGGAGTATATTTTGAGTAATGAGCGTCGAATACCAACTTTAACACCATGCGCTGGTCGTTGCTCAACGGTATTTGGTGATTCTGTATGTCGTGGTTGCCGTCGCTTTAATCACGAAGTCATTCAATGGAATACATATAATTCTGATCAACGGTTAGCGGTTTGGAAACGCTTAGATGCGCAGTTAGACCAGATTTTGGTTCCAATGCTTCCGCTTGCGGATTTAAGGCATATAGAAGGTTTTATTCAAGCTAAGCGCATTCGTGTACTCGATTCGGCTTCAAAGGGTCGTAAGCTATATCATGCTTTAAAACTTTGTGAAAAAAATAAGCATCTGGCTGAGGAAAGTGGTTTAGGCATTCAGCCTAAGCAGGTTAAGCCATTATGGGATGAGTTTGAGCGCCGTGTGTTGGCTTTGGCAAAAGCAAGCTATGATTTTGCCTGGTTACGTGCAGATGGTATTCGACAAAGTATTTTGCATTTGGAAGATGTTTAGATCTTTACGCTATATGTTTTAAAAATAAATCAAAGCGATAAAAAAATCCCAATTCCATCATGTGAATTGGGATTTTTAAATGCAAATTATATTGTCAGTAAATTTCTAAATATTATGTTTGAGGCGGTATTGAACCAATTCCTCGATGGTAATGACAGTCAAATGGTGTGTCTGAGCATAAGCAAGCACTTGAATTCCCGCAGCCATTGTTCCATCCGGATTAGTGACTTCACATAGTACGCCAGCCGGTTTTAGACCCGCCATACGAGCCAAATCAATTGAACCCTCAGTATGACCACGACGTGTCAATACACCTCCATCGCGACCACGTAATGGGAAAATATGACCGGGACGGTTTAAATCACTTGCTACCGCTCCTGTTTTAATCGCAGCATGAATTGTGGTGGTGCGGTCTTTTGCTGAAACGCCTGTTGTAACACCTTTGGCAGCTTCAATGGTCACAGTGAACGCTGTTTTAAATTGACTTGAATTGTCCTGCACCATAGGCGGTAATTCAAGATGGTCTGCAAGTTCATCAGTGAGTGTCAAACAGACAATACCGGAACCATCACGAATCATACGCGCCATGGTTTCGACATTTAGTGTTTCAGCAGCAACAATCAGATCAGCTTCATTTTCACGATCAAAATCATCCATGACCAAAACAGGTTTGCCTTGGCGCATATCTTCTAAAGCTTGTGCTATACGTTGATCGGCAGGAGATAAAGCAGAAAAGAATATTTCAGGTTGAATTAAACTAGACATTGAAACGCTCTCGTAAAAGTAAAAATACGGTGGAACATTTCAGGACATGTGAAATAGTGGCGTTACAAAAGCATTTCCAATACAAAGTATTGAAATCTATAGCTGTGACGTCGTCTTCTTTCATCCGGACTATACCGTCGGCTTTGGTATTTCACCAAATCTGCAAACCACTGTTGAATGTGATTCGCTCGTGGGCTGTTGGATCATGATTGAAAAACGGTCCAATTTACCACCGGTGGGGAATTACACCCCGCCCTGAAGCGATGTAGATTTATTATAGTCAGTTTTTATTGAAAAGGATGCTTTTTTTTAGAATGATGAGTACTATACTTAGAACAATAGTTGCTATAGAAAATAATCAAATTTATACATCATTTCATCCTATTTATTGTCATAGTGATTCATAACAACAAAGAATAAATAAGAGGGGCGTGCATTGCTTAATATTCAGCAAGAATTATATTCATGGCGAAATGATCACTTTGTTAAGCATTTACAGATTGTGGGATTTGCGCTTATCGCCGTCAGTATTTTATATTTGACTGCAGCAAATTGGTTGATGTTGCCTCACACATTCCAGTTGGCAATTCCTCAGGTTTTATTGTTATCGAGTGCTTTAGCAAGCCTTTTTATGACACAGCATGATTATTTAGTGCAGTGTTTACATACAATGAGTGGTTTAATGCTGGGGTTAAGTTTGGCTGTCATTGGTCAAATTTATCAAACAGGTGCAGATAGCTATCTACTGTTTTTAATCTGGTCGATTTTATTACTTCCATGGCTGTATCGTCCTAATATCGGTGTTTTTAGCTTGATGTGTATTATCAGCCAACTCACCCTATTTTTATTTTTTAAACAAACATTTTGGGCAGATGAATATCCAGTCATATTCTTAGTCAGTTTGAATCTACTTTCATTATTTCAGTTTTATCTTTGCCTTCGTTATTATCAAAAGCTGCGTTATCTGTTTATTTTATGGTTTGGCATTCTTTCAATTTGGCATATGGGGGTATTTCTATATGCAGATGGCAGTTTAGCATTCGCTACAGCCATGGTCTTTACTCTGCTAAAAGTTAAGATCGCATATTTGCTTTCATCATTTTTCCTACTTTCTGTTGCATTGACTTATTTTTATCGTAAAAGGGATCAGCTGTGCAGTGTATTGTCGGCAGTAGGACTTGGAATAACTTTTACACTGGTGATTTTTAAGTGGATGGAGGGTCTGTTTCGTGAGTCTGAAGTACTTGGATTATTTTTAATCGCACTGGTGATTTTTAGTTGGTTTGCACTGATTACTTATCTGTTGATTAAATTTATCCCTCAAAATAGATTTAACAATATACCTATTGCGGTAGGTGCATGGATTGCAGGTGTCTTATTGGCATCATTGATGCTGACATTTTGGGGTAATTTTTCCTTGATCATGGGCGCAGTTTTTGTGTTATTGGCTGCCTTTATTTTAATGAATAAACAGACTTTGTTTTTAAGACAATTTGCTTATTGTATATGGGCTGCAGGGCAAAATGCTGTGATTTTCCATACATTTGAATTAACGGATCTATTCTTTCCAATTTTCTTTATTCAATTGATCCTGCTAGCGCTCAGTTATTTTATCCGCACACATTGGTTCTTTGTTTTTATTCAGATATTTGCTTTGTATCTGTCTGGCATTGCGATGATTTGGGACATCAGTACTTTCTTTGGCGTACATCGTTTTGTTGAAAATTTCTCATATCTGGTCCTATTGAGTTATGGGTTTTATCTGGTCATGATCTGGATAGATCGTATTCAACCCCGTCAGTATCAACGAAGTTTAGCACTGGCTAATTTGTTGATTATTCTCTCGTCCTTGGGTTTTTATACTTTATTTGGTCAAGATGAATTGGATCAAATCAAATATATTCCTATCCTCTGCTTGGGCTTACCTATTTTATGGTTGGCTTTATTTATGCTGTTGCGGATGCGCAATCAATTTAGCTTGATTGCCCAATTGATATTATTGGCTTTTGCAGCGGTATTGATATTTTATGGTTATTTTGAAATTTTTATTTGTATTGCCATCCTTTCGTGGGCATTGTCACAGCGAGATAAGATTGTCTATGGTCTAGCTTTAGTGACTTTGGTGCTGATCCTGTGGTTTATTTATTATGCCTTGAATGTCAGTTTCCTTGTGAAGAGTCTAAGTATTTTTAGCTCAGGACTACTTTTATTGATACTCACTTGGGTGCTGCATAAATTCCAAATAAAAGAGAGAGTCAATGTATGAAAAAAATCATTCCTCTTTGTCTGGCTTGTATCAGTATCATTATTTTCCTGGGAATAATTTTTAAGAATGAACAACATTTAAAGAATAGCCAAAGTATCTATGTCCGTTTGCAACCTGTAGATCCTCGTTCATTTATTCAAGGGGATTATATGGCACTTAACTATCAGCTTTATTTGATTCCGCAGGATACAAGGCTATCAACTGGTAAGCCCTTAGATGCTGCAAATATCGATAAAGAGTCTACCGAGTCAATCAGTCAGGTATTTTCAGGGCGTTATTATGATGAACATATTAAAAATAAGTCCTCGATTTTGACGTATGTAGTATTAGATCAGCAGCATCGAGTGATTCATACTTATTTTGCTCCTCCTGAAAATATGGCAACTCTCAAGTTGATATTAAAAAATCCAGACAATCGATATACGTCATTATATCCGGCTTCTAAAAGCTTTTTATTTGCGGAAGGTTTGGGACAATGTTATCAAGCTGCGCATTATGCAGAGTTTAAAGTTGACAAGCAGGGGAATGCGATCCTTGCATCTCTAAAAGGAGAGCAACTACAAGATTTGGACTGTGAAAATAAACAGCGTTGGCGAGATGGATTGCGTTCTACCAACAAAGCATTATAAGCAGATTAGGCAATAAAAAACCCGCATGATTGCGGGTTTTAAAGTTTTTATTGTTGCTTAAGCAACTTGAACAGGAATACAGTTTGCTGTGTGATTCACTGTATTATCTGGATTTGCATAAACAAGCCGTGGTTTGTGCGCATCTGCTTCAGCATTGGTAAAGTCACCAAAGGTTGCAATGATCATTAAATCACCCACATCCGCTTGAAGCGCAGCACCACCATTGACCGAAATAATGCCTGAGCCTTCTTCTCCACGAATCGCATAAGTTGTAAAACGTTTACCATTGGTCACGTTCCACATATGAATTTCTTCATATTCACGAATACCCGCCAAATCCAATAAAATACCGTCGATTGCACAAGAGCCTTCATAATGTAATTCTGCTTGTGTTACAACACAACGATGGATTTTTGCTTTTAATAAACGAGATAGCATGATGCGCGTCTCCAGAGTTGCCCTTACGATTGTTATCTTGCGGTGAATCAACAATTTTCAATAGGGGGGATACATTTGAAAGCGCATTTTGCTCTTAAAAATGAATCATGGCAAGAAAAATTGTTGAACAAGAAAGATAAAATTTAGCGTCAAATTAAGGTTTATAGGCGTTGATTTGATTCATAGCTTGCTGAATCTCACCATTGACCAGTAATTTAGTTCTGCCTAAAGCATGATGTATTGCATCGTCCATCAGTGTCTGTTCACTACTTGGTGCTTTACCAAGAACATGTCCTGAAACTTTTTCTTTAGCACCAGGATGACCAATACCAATACGCAGACGATGAAAATTAGAACCGATATGCGGAACAATGTCACGTAGACCATTGTGTCCACCATGTCCACCACCCGTTTTTAAACGAATTACACCTGGATCCATATCCAGCTCGTCATGGGCGATCAGAATTTCTTCTGGCTTGATTTGATAGAATTTTGCGAAAGGAACAACACTTTGACCAGAAAGGTTCATATATGTTGTTGGTAGTAGCAGACGAACATCTTGTCCTTCTATATTGCCACGACCACTGATTCCTTTGTACTTTGAATCAGTTTTTAAAATAATGCCATATTGGTCTGCAAGGCGTTCAACGAACCAAAAGCCTGCATTATGGCGGGTTTGGGCATATTCAGAACCTGGATTACCCAAACCTACAATTAGCGAAAGTTTTGACACTAATTTACACCATTTTTAACTTATGCGCGTTTGAAGTCAGCGTGCATAGGTGTGTTTTTAGCAGGGTGACGTTGTAAAGCTTGGATTTTTACGCTTTCAACTTTACCAGCAACGTTGATTTCAACAACTTCCTCAAAGAATTGGTTGTTTTCAAGTGCTTTAACAAGCTCACGCAAATGAAGTGAAACAGCTACAGGTTCAGCTTCACCACCGTAGATGATCGCTGGAACTAGGTTTTCACGACGAAGGCGGCGGCTCGAACCTTTCCCTTGGATTGCTTCTTCACGTGCTTCTGCATTTAATACGAAGTTTGCCATGATGACATTTCCTCATTAAGTTTTTAAGTAAACTGAACTCTCGACCAGTTCAGTGATAGAAAGCCCCGTCATCAGACAGGGCTTAGAAAAATTTCGGGCTATTATAGATAAGAATCGAACATAGCGCTAATAGATTCTTCGTTATTAATACGTCGAATTGTTTCAGCAACCATGCTAGCAACGGATACTTGACGGATTTTGCCAAGTTCAAGTGCTTCTTGAGATAACGGAATCGTATCTGTAACAACAAGCTCATCGATAACTGAATTTTTCAAATTATCTAAAGCTTTACCTGATAAAACTGGGTGAGTTGCATACGCAACAACTTTACGCGCACCAAATTGTTTAAGTGCGTCAGCAGCTTTACATAGCGTACCTGCTGTATCAACCATATCATCGACGATAACGCAATCACGATCTTTCACATCACCAATGAGGTGCATAACTTGTGATTCATTCGCTTTTTGACGACGTTTATCAATGATGGCTAAATCAATATCACCCATTTGTTTTGCAACTGCACGTGCACGAACCACACCACCTACGTCAGGTGAAACCACCATAAGGTTGTGATGCGATTGTTGACGAAGGTCAGCAAGCAAAGCAGGAGTACCGTAGATGTTATCTACAGGGATATCGAAGAAACCTTGGATTTGGTCGGCGTGCAAGTCGATCATCACAACACGGTCAATACCGACAGTTGTAAGCATATCTGCTACAACTTTTGCAGTAATTGGAACACGAGTCGAACGCGGACGACGGTCTTGACGGGCATAACCAAAGTAAGGAATTACAGCGGTAATACGACCAGCACTTGCGCGGCGTAATGCATCTGCCATAACCAAGATTTCCATAAGGTTATCATTGGTTGGCGCACATGTTGGTTGTACGACAAATACGTCTTTACCACGTACGTTTTCAGTAATTTCGACAGTGATTTCACCATCAGAGAATTTACCTACAGACGCAGCTCCCAAAGGGATATGCAAATGGCTTACGACTTTTTGGGCGAATTGTGGATGAGCATTTCCACTAAAAACGACAAGATTGGGCATGAAGCACCCTTGGCGGTTGGCATGTTTGAAATAGATGGCAGGGGCGGCTGGATTCGAACCAACGGATGCCGAGATCAAAACCCGGTGCCTTACCACTTGGCGACGCCCCTAATGCGGCAGAACTTTAATATTTTTAAGCTGTTCTGTCAAGGTAATTTAACAGGCAAGCCACAAAACATTATTCTGTCTTTTTTGAGAAAATGGCAGGGGCGGCTGGATTCGAACCAACGGATGCCGAGATCAAAACCCGGTGCCTTACCACTTGGCGACGCCCCTAAATTGATGTGCTGTATTAAATGGCAGGGGCGGCTGGATTCGAACCAACGGATGCCGAGATCAAAACCCGGTGCCTTACCACTTGGCGACGCCCCTTTAATACATACATCTACAGGTGAATTTGATGGCAGGGGCGGCTGGATTCGAACCAACGGATGCCGAGATCAAAACCCGGTGCCTTACCACTTGGCGACGCCCCTATCAAACTTCAAAATGACGCAATGGCGACTCTGCTAAACTGTTAACCATGTAAGATTTACATGGCGCGTTTTTCAGAATGTCATGTACATTCATATTTTCCGTTACTTCAACAAACACGCAGGCACCTGTACCTGTAAGCTTTGCTGTACCGAACTGATCTAAATACTGCATTGCTTCATTTACTTCCGGATATAAGCTTCGTGCCACTGGCTCAAAGTTATTTCCAAAACTAAACGGCGTTAGCTGATAGGCGCAAAATTTAGTAGGCTTCGTGTCTCTTGTCAACGTTTTTTGTGAAAAAAGCAGTTGAGTGCTGATAAAACAGTCAGGTTTTAGCACGATGTACTGATTTTGAGCTAAATCTATGAATGTTAAGTGTTCACCGATTCCCTCGGCCCAAGCATTGCGCCCATGTACAAAGATCGGAACATCGGCGCCAAGCTTTAATCCAAGTTCGGCCAGCTGCTCAGTATTTAGACCGCATTGCCAAAGTTTGTTCAGCACAATAAGCGCTGTGGCGGCATTGGATGAACCGCCGCCGAGACCGGCACCCATGGGAATATTCTTTTCTATGCGGATATTTAAGCCAACAGGCGCTTTAGCTAAAGGCAAAAGCGCATTAGCGGCTTTAAAAATCAGATTGTGTTCCAGTTCTACTTCCGCCAAGCCTTCAATGCGGATACGGCCGTCATCTGTTTGCTGAAATTCCAGCCAATCATACAAATCAATGAGCTGAAAAATGCTCTGCAGTTCGTGATAGCCGTCAGGACGGCGACCAGTAATATGTAAAAACAGGTTGAGTTTGGCTGGAGAAGGGACTCGAATCATAGCAATATAAAATTGGAATTAGCGGTTTTGAATAATCATTGTAATACGGTTTTCTGAACCATTCTCAAGCGCTTGTTTTAAAATTAGCTTATTTGGCAATTTAGCGCTATCGGCATAGCTGAGGTCAGCTGTCCAGCCGTCTTCGATTATCTGCGCGCTGCGGCCGCTGCTGTCTTTGTTGATTTGCGCGCTGGCTGTGGCCGGTTGAGCCTGTACCCAATGAATTAAATGCGTGATTGGCGCATGCCAGCCGGTGGCGCGTTCAAGCAATTCTTCTGGGCTATCCGCGCGGATTAGCCCAGTTTTTGCGCTATTGAGCGTCACTTGGCCCGGCTTGCCGCTGATTTGGGTCTTGCCGACGCCTAAGATGCCGCTCAGTTCAATATCAAAATCCTGCTGTTCCTGAACCCATGTAAAGAATGCGCTCCCTGACTGCTGCGGTGTCCGTACACCAATTTTGCCTTGCAATGCAAACTGCTGCTGTTCGGGCGAAGCTGTGCTGGAAGGGGATGCCGCCGATGTTTCATTCGTATTGGATGCTTCAGCTGAGACAGCAGGTTCTTGAAGCACACTTTTTGGCAGTTGCGGTTTGCTGAACTGCTGGCAGCCGGTCATGGCCAGCGCAGAGCAGGCGAGCAATGGAAATAAAATTTTGTTCATCGGTTGCATCATGCAGAATTAACTCTTTTTCGGTGGCAGCGGTAACAATAGCGCATTCAATTGATCTAATTGAGGATCATTCGGGTGTTTTTGTTTGAGTTGTTGTAACACTTGGCTAAATTCGGCAAGATTGCCTTGCATATATATTGCGCGGGCATAGCGTACGCCAATTTTGACGCTGCCGCTGAGGGCGTAAGCCTTTTGCAGCACTTCAGCTGCTGTGCTGAAATCATTTTGCAAAAAGCAGATATAGCCTAAAGTATCTAAAATTGACGCCTGTTCTGGCGCAAATTCCAGCGCATGCTCGACATATTGGCGCGCCTCATCCAGACGCCGGTTTTGCAGCGCCAGTGTATAGGCATAGGCATTTAAATATGTGGGGCTGTTAGGTTCAATCTGCAGCAGGTTTTTCAGCAGTCGATCCAGCTTATCGCGTTCTTGATACGGATCTAAAATCAGTACTTCTGCATAAATCAGCTCTGGGTCATCCGGCAGGTTTTTAATGGCTTCGTCCAGCAGGCGGATGGAGGCTTTTTTATTGTTCATGCGCTTTAAAATATCAGCCTGCGCCAGATACAGAAAGCTGGCATGCTGCGGGTAATTGACCCGTTCCTGAGTTAAAAAACGTAAGGCGTCATTGAGTTTATCTTGCTGAGCAAAAATATTGATCATGTTGCGCCGGGATACGGTATACAGGCTGCCATCAACAAGGCGGTAATATGCTTTTGCGGTTTCAAAGTGCTGTTTGCGTTCTGCATTGACGGCTAAATAATAGTAGGCTTCATTTTGATACTGCGCTGAATAGCGCAGTTCAACCAAATATTTTTCAGCTTTTTCATACTGTTCTAAGTCAATGCTGGTCAGGCCGGCAATGAATAGCGCTTCTTCGGCTTTGGGCCATTTTTTGATGATGTCTTCAAGTTTCTGTAGGGCAAGAGCTGACTCGTTCTGCTTGACCAGATATTTGGCTTCGGCCAGCCGCACTTCCATATTGCCGCGGTGTTTGCGGCTGGATACCTCATACCACTTTCGGGTGGCATCTTCATCACCCAATGCGGTCAGAAGATTGGCTTTCATTAAGATATATCCAGTTGATTTTGGACGTTTTTTTAATGCTTTATTGATAGTGGATAAGGCATCATTCAGCTGTCCATTTTGCGCCTCCAATCCGGCAATCAGCACTAAAATAGACGGGTTCTGATTTTCTTTGCCTGCGCGCAGCGCGCGGATTAAAAAGTCGCGGTCATCGGCTGATTCTGGGGCAATTCCGGCTAAAATCTGTTCTAAGTCGGCGTTGGAATCAATATTTAAAATTTTGTCTAAGGTTTGCGCTGCCAAATCATATTCATGCGCTTTAAGCGCAATATGCGACAGATAAAACAGTGCAGGAACATCCTCGGGTTCCTGTACAACCCAATGTGTAGCGATATCCAGCGCAGCCTGCAGGTCATTTTGCTCGATCGCGACATTGAGCGCGCGCTGCTTGACTGATGTGGAATTGCTTTTAATGGCTAAAACGGTGTAATTGTGCAGCGCGGTAGGAATATCGTCATAGGCCAGCGCAAACTCTGCAATCATGCTTTGTTTTATGGCATCATAATTTGAATTTGCATGGTAAACTTCTCCAAATGCCCGTACTTGGGCAGTGGATGCTATGCTACCGACCAGCAAGAATGTGGTAGAATACTGCTTTATTGTCGCGCCGCTGAGTCGGCTATTTGTTTGACGCAATTTTTCTTGATCCAAGTAATGCTTTTTATGACACCGATGTTGCACAATAGCATAAATTTAGCGAAATGATGATCTGATATGTCTTTCTTTGCATTGGGTGTCAACCATCAAACCGCCTCTGTAGAATTGCGTGAGAAAATTGCATTTAACCCTGAAAAGTTAAGTGCGCTGCTTGCGCAGCAAAGCCATGCACTCAGCTTAAACGATCTGGTTGTGGTATCTACATGTAACCGTACCGAAGTGTATGCCATGTCTGAAGATGCAGACGCGGTATTGAGCTGGCTCGCCCAGTCAAATGGTATAGATGTTAAGCAATTGTCAAATCATGTCTACCGCTATGAAAATGCGCAGGCAGTGACACATTTAATGCGGGTTGCCAGCGGGCTGGATTCCTTAATGCTGGGCGAGCCGCAAATTTTGGGGCAGGTGAAAAGCGCACTGACCTTGGCCAAAGATGCATCGACAGTATCTACAGATTTAAACCGAATTTTTGAATATGCCTTTTATGCGGCTAAGCGGGTCCGTTCGGAAACCGCGGTTGGCAGTCATGCAGTATCGATGGGTTATGCAGTCGCTCAATTGGCGCTGCAAGTCTTTAGTAAGCCTGAACAGCTAACCGTGATGGTGGTTGCAGCCGGTGAAATGAATAGCCTAGTGGCAAAGCATCTCGCGGAAATGGGTGTAGGCAAAATCATAATTTGCAACCGTACCCGCAGCCGTGCAGAAACGTTGGCGCAAGAAATTGCCCATCGTGTTGACGTTGAGATTATTGAGTTTGATCAACTGGCTGATAATCTGCATCGTGCGGATGTAATTTCCAGCTGTACAGGCAGTTTGCATCAGATTATTCATTTTGCTGATGTTAAGGCTGCGCTGAAAAAACGGCGCTATAAACAAATGCTGCTGGTCGATTTGGCGGTACCGAGGGATATTGACGCGAAGGCGGGCAGTTTGGATGGCGTGTATCTGTATGGCGTAGATGACCTGCAAAGCGTTATTGATGAAAATTTAGCACAGCGCCGTCAGGCAGCAGTAGAAGCCGAAGTGATGGTGAATCATTTGGCCACTGAACTGCTTACCCAGCAAAAAGTCAATTCAGCTGGCGCCACAATTCACGCTTACCGTGCGCAAGGGGAATCTTTAGCTCAGGAAGAATTGGCATTGGCGCTTAGCCGGCTGCAAAAAGCTGAAGATCCAGCCAAAATCATGCAGGAATTTGCGCACCGTTTAACGCAAAAATTATTGCATCCAACATCTATTGCACTGCGGCATGCTGCGACTGCAGAAGACCCAGCGTATTTTGAAATGCTGGCGCAGGATTTAACGACTGCTGCAGAGCATCGGCGCAAGCCGAAAAAATAAAGGCAGATTGAAGTATAAAGCTGCTGTTGAGACGCTGTTCGGATGGTCACAGCCCATTTCATTTTTTCTTGAATATTGATTCACACAGTATATTTTTACTGCTGTATTGCAGGGTTGCTGTTCGGCTGATTTGGCTTGAAGTTTAATGTGATGATCCCGCTAAAATGAAGATCGGCAGCAATCATTTTTTGGGTCTGCTTTTTTGTTAATAATTCATAAGCTGTATGGCAATTTTTGCACTGTGAACTATGGACTGCTTTGCTGAATTTCACATTGATGATGTTCTTGCGCTCTTCAATAAAGGTTAAATAGGTTTGCCTTATAAGGCGGTAATTATTGAGAGCGGGGAGGGTGCGTATCTGCAGCGCTGTAAATACTGTATTTATTCATCCAACAGCGTCATCGAGCGCTTTTTGCCTATTTCATAAATTTTTTGTTTCAAGTTGCGCATTTCGGCAAGGCTGGAGAATTTGTTAGATTTGAGTTTCTGCTGCAGGCATTCATACTGCAGTTTCGTTGAAAAATCGGCAGCCAGTTTGTCTGCCTGTTCCGGCGATGAGGTGTAATCGCTGATGTTGGCATTTTCCAGAATATGCTGCAGTTCATCATGGTAAGCGGCGCAGGCGCCCAGCACATAATAGCGTGACAGCTCTGGGTCATCCGGCAGGTCATCAAAAATAATATTGAAAATATTCAGAATATTGAACAGCAATAAGTCTGATGAAATCAAAGCGCGCAGCGGTTCAAAATGTATATATAAATATGGATGGCTGATCAAAATGGCAATCACATATTCTTCTGCATCAATTTTGGTGCTGAAGCTGAGTGAGGCGTCATTATTGACTTGAGGCTGCCATTTACGGCTAAAGCCCAGTTTTTCCCGGAAATACTGCTGCAGCAAATAACGGTATGAACCGCCTTTAGGCAGTAATTCGGTCAACTGGCGTAAATCGCCCATCACCTGACTTTTACCTTCAGGCGAAGCAATATCATAATTTTGAGTTAAATGCGCAAATACAAACTCAGACAGCAGCGGTGCTGTATCTAATAGCCGTCTAAAGTTTTCTATACCTTCACGGCGGATGAGGGAATCCGGATCGTGGTCATTGGGCAAGACAAAGAACTTTAATTCCCGGCCATCATTGAGCAAGGGAAGTGCAATTTCCAAGGTGCGCCGGGCGGCTTTTTGCCCCGCAGCGTCACCGTCGAAGGCAATCGTAATACGGTTGTTCTGCTTAAAAAGAATATTCAGATGGTCAGTGTTGCTGGCGGTGCCTAAAGTGGCTACAGCGCCGGAAAGTCCATACTGCTGCAGCGCGATGACATCCATATAGCCCTCAACCATCAGCCAGTCATTGGCTTTTTGCTTACGCCCTTCGTATAGGCCATACAGCAGCTGGTTTTTATGAAAGACTTCTGAGTCCGGAGAGTTGATGTATTTGGGCTTAATCTCATCGTTTAGTGCGCGTCCGCCAAAACCGACCACACGGCCTTTGGCATCGCGGATCGGGAAAATCACCCGGTCACGCAATAGATCAAAGTCGCGCCCGCTGTCGCTGGTGCGGATTAAACCCAGCAGCTTTAGGCCTTGGATATCTTGCGGAAAGGCCTTTTCTAAATGCTGCCAGTCCTCAGGCGCATAGCCTAAGCGCCAGTAGGCCAGCGTTTCGGCGGATAAGCCGCGCTGCTTAAAATACTGCTGTGCAGAGGCGCTGTGCGGAAGCTGCTGTTCGTAGTATTGGGCAATATTTTCCAGCAGCTCATATAGATTGCCGTCCGGCTGCGCCTGCTCGAAAGCTGCGGACTGATCAAAGGCGGCGAATGGATCATTGCCGTAAAAGGCTTCATCCTGCTGCTGGAATTCTGCAAAAGGATCATGCTCGAAATCTGGCGCACTGATTGGTGCAGCAGGCTGCTGTTCAGGGTCAATTGTAGGCGCGGCAGGCGGCTGTACTGCTGCAGGAAGCGCGACCTTAGGTTTGGGCGCTTCACGCTTGTATTTAAGCTTGTTGGAGTCGAAATTGTCTTTGGGCAATTCAATGCCGGTTTGACTGGACAGGTCTTTCATCACTTCAATGAAATTACGGCTGCCGATATCCATTAAAAAACGGATGGCATTGCCGTTCGCCTGACAGCCGAAACAATGGAAATACTGTTTGTCGCGGTAAACATGAAAAGACGGGCTTTTTTCTTGATGAAAAGGACAGCAGCCGGAATAAGTTCGCCCAGTCTTTTTTAATTTCACATATTGACCAATCACATCGACAATGTCGGTGCGATCGAGA
>JASLHF010000012.1 GCA_030152275.1 Acinetobacter sp.
TAATTCACATTATTATTTAAACCTAAGGTGTGATTTGAAATTTGATGTAAAAATTGAAACAAAACTAAAATACAATCGTATGATTAAGATGCAAAAGCTTCAAAAAGACATCATAACTCAACACTTTTAGCCTGTTAATAAAACCGATTGTCTTTTTAAATGTACGCTCTTTTTTCGATTCTATTACAAAAATTATGATACGTGAGTCAAGGATAGAGGACCTGCCAGAAATTATCAGGGTCATTCACGAAAGCTTCCGCTCCTGTGTACAGGACCATCAGCGCAATGAAAGTGAAATTCAAATCTGGCTGGAAAAAAACCGGCAGTCAGATCTCCTCCTGATGCTTTTGTACAATGACAGCTGGGTCTATGTCGTTCAAGATGTGGTGGTTGGATTTATGCTGGTCAATGATCAGGGTGAAATTCTGATGAACTATATTGATCCGGCCGTGCAGCAGCAAGGCATCGGCAAAGCGCTTTTGCAAAATACCATTGAATGCATGCGCGCAAAAAAAATTCGGCAAATGACCTTGGACAGCACCTATACAGCACTGCCTTTTTATAAAAAGCAGGGCTTCCTGCCTATCACCGCCACCCCAAGTGATGCCAGCCGCGCCATGACCAATTTGGTTAAATTTTTAAGCTAAATTCCGCCGCTTAAGCTCAGGCCTTTCTATACTTGCTCAACATTAATGTGTATTTCTCCATCATTTCCAGCATGCATTTATTTCCTGCCTAGCACTGAATTCATGTTTAATATGCCGATTCAACTGCCTCGCAATATCAATCTCTGGCCTCAGCCTGCCGGCTAGTCACTGCTGGCGCGTCAAGTCTGCGCGCTGAAATTTTCCAAACCCGCAGCTTTTAATTGGTCACGGCCGGCCTGCTTCGCTTCATACAGCTGTTCATCGGCAACCCGCATTAAGCTTTGAATATCCTCGTATACCTGAGTACGGGTCATGCAGGCCATGCCCATGCTGACGGTGACATAATCTTTCGCGTCACCGCGCCGGCAATGCTCAAATTGCTGTTTGCGAACAGCCTGCAGCACCTTTTGCATTAATTCTGCAGCCACCTGCAAAGGTACATTCTGCATCAGCACTGCAAATTCCTCACCGCCATAACGCGCTAAAAAGGCGCTTTTCGGCAATGCTGCTGAAATCACCTGCACCAGCTGTTTTAAAATTTCATCACCTTTCAAATGTCCATAATAATCGTTGTAATTTTTAAAGAAATCGACATCAATCATGACAAAAATCAGGGTCGCATCATACTGGCGCTTGACCCTTGAAAACGTTTCCTGAATTTCTTCATTTAAAGCGCGCCTATTATAAGCGCCGGTCAGCGCATCAACTTTTACCTGATGTTCCAGCTGGGCATTGAGGTCGTGCAGCTGCGCTGTGCGCGATTTCACTTTCTGATCCAGCAATGTATTCAATTCAATCAAACTGTTGTTGAGCTGTTCTGTATGCAGGGACTGATAAGCATAATTACGCGACTGCTGAAACATAATCAGCAGTGCATATAAGCTGGTCGAAATAAAAGACAGATTGATCGTGTCAATCCAGTTCATCATTAGCAAAAAATCGTTTAACAAAGTGATGCACAGAAAAACTACAGCATATAAATTCAATGCTGAATAAGCCTCATGCCGGCTCAGCGTCAAATAAAACCCGTAAATAAAATTAGCCAATACAAACAGACTATAGATCGAACAGTACAGTGCCGCCGGTTCAAATATTTCCGGCTGAGTACTAAGCGTCACTACAAAATTCAGCACCAGCAGCGCTACAGCAATGCGATAATTGCTGCGGTGCAAATAATTTGGACTCAGCAGATAAATATAAGTTAAAAAGAAAAATATCGCCAAATAGGTAAATAGATATTCTAAGCGCGTTCCCCACAGCCAGTTGATTTCAGTGACTGTCGTATATGCATAGGGTGCAGAAAACATATTGTGCAGCGCCAAAAACACAATAAACAGACCAAAGACAAAAATACTTCTGCTGCCGGTTCGGTTTACACCGCGGAACACTGCAAATAGCAGTGTGAACACGCCTATGCCCAGTACAGCGCCGCAGACCATGCTGATGCTCATCATCAGCTGCTGAAACTGACGGTTGATCACTTTGGCTGAACCAATACGCATCGGGTTTTCCAGCCCGCCGTGCAGTTTGGTAAAATTTGAAGCTTGAATCGTTAAAGTAAAATATTCCTGCTCTGCCACAAAATAAGCAATACGTGGCGCATTTTCGGTAATTTGAGCTTTAGGCGTCGCGCCGACTTCTCCTAAGCGAAGCAGCAAGTCGCCATTCAAATATACACGGTAAGCGCCATACTGATTAGGAATTTTTATCGCGATGCGGCGGCCGACAAACGCTTTTGGCAGCTGAAAATAGCCGACAAAGGTTCCATAATTTTCATTGCTTCCGGTCAATTCTTTAAATGATGCCGGCAGCGTCACCACTTGGGGATCTAGAACGGGGCTGGGGCCAGTTAAAAACTGCTTTGGATAAAATAGCCAATTCCCCTGCAGCTGGCTGCTGCGGGTTTCGCTTAACTGCACTGGATTAATGTTATTTTGATGCTGCTGATAAAAAGACGCAGGCGCTGGCTCATATTGCGCCCATGCCTCGGGTTGCCCCCAAAGCATTGCAAAGCTGAGCAGTAAGATTCCCCAGATAAAACCGATTGCTGTCTGCAATTCTTGATGCACATACCGCAAGGCGATTAATTTCCCTTAAATTAAGCACACTTCATGAGCACTAATGTAAGACTAAACACTCTGATTTCCAAATATTTTTTTATAATTTTATCGCAATGGCATCCTTGCCCTTTGCAATCAAGCCGGATTTAAATATTAATCCCGGGTTTTCACATCAAACAGTTCAATTTCAAAAATTAAATTGGAATTAGCTGGAATAATATTACCCATTTTACGTGAACCATAAGCCAAATGCGCAGGTACGATCAGTTTGCGTTTACCGCCCACTTTCATTCCTATAATGCCCTGATCCCAGCCTTTAATCACACGGCCCGTGCCAATCACAGTTTCAAAATAATTGCCGCGGTCGATCGAAGAATCGAACTTAGTGCCGTCTTCCAGCCAGCCGGTGTAATGTGTGGTGATCAGCGCGCCTTTTACCGCTTCTTTACCTTCACCGATTTTTAAATCGATAATTTCTAATTCATTTGACATGATTCAGTACCTAAACAAAATTCTACAGTCCCGCATTATAAACAGCTGCTGGCAAAAGTCTGCGGCTTTCTGCATCGATTGCAGTTTTTGCTGACCCGCCTTGAGCCCTAAAAACTCAATTCTAAAATACTGCTGTCATCCAGCAGATATTCAGTCAGTTTACGGTGATTATCCGCAGTGCCTATCAGCACCCAACGTCCGCTAATGCGCTGTTCAGTTTTGTGCTGCGAGTTTCGGATCACCTGCATACCATACTGTTTAAATAATTCTTCGTAGTGATCTAATGTTTGCTGATGATATATACAAACAATCCTATATGTCCGCGCCTGATGCAAATGCTCAATCTTTTCCTGTACATAAATCAGTAGCACCAGCACAATCAGCACCAAAAATGCAGTAAATAAGCTAAGCATGACATAGCCCGCCCCCACCGCCATGCCTAATGCAGCTGTCATCCAGATGGTGGTTGCAGTGGTAATGCCGGAGATGCGGTTTTCTTCTTTAAAAATAACCCCAGCGCCCAAAAAGCCCAGGCCCGTCAGAATATTGGCCGCCAGCCGGTCTGGGTTTTCCACGCCAATTTTTAAGGACAAAATCGTAAACAAACAGGAACTAAGGCTGACGATAATCATCGTGCGCAAGCCAGCCGACTTGCTGCGGTACTCACGCTCCGCGCCGATCACTGCACCAATCGCCAGTGCGATCAACAAATAAATTAAGTCAGAATATTCTGCATGCATCATCCTGCTGCGCCTTTTATTCTTTTATCCTGTTTTTAGATATATCCAGCTTTAGCGGGAAGATGCAAGCCTTGACTGCATATTTTCCCCGCAGGCTAGGCTTGCATCTTCTCCTGCCAGAGCTATTTGAATATTGTGCGGTTCTGACAGCTCGCGGCATAGCCGCGCCCGCACAGCGATTAAATCAACTTACTGGAGCTGTTCCCACTCAATGACCGCCTGCGCGCTGTCGCCAATCAGTGTCCATTCGCCGTCCATGACGTTCAGCTGCAGCTGCATCGTGCGCTCGCACAGCACCTGAATGGCTTCAGTTGTGGCCAAAGACAATTTCCAGACTTCCAGATTTTTTAAAGTTTTCAGCTTGCTGTTGCGCTTGTACCATTCATCCACCGCTGTGCCGTAGGTCACAATAGCCACTTGACTGCAGCGCGCGCAGGCTTTTTTTACTTTGTCTTCATCGGGACTG
>JASLHF010000028.1 GCA_030152275.1 Acinetobacter sp.
AGATTGAATGAGGATGCGCAGCGCCTGATTCAGACTTTTTCCGATCATCAAAAACCCATCGCAGCGATTTGTCATGCGCCTTGGGCACTGATTAATGCGGAACGGATTCGAGATAAAACCTTAACCTCGTATAAAAGTATTTGTTTAGATTTGGAAAATGCAGGCGCACATTGGGTTGATGAAGAGGTTCACCGCTGCAATACCGGCGGCTGGGTATTAATCACGTCACGTTGTCCTGATGATCTTCCTGCCTTTAATCAAGCCATACAAAAAGAATTGGAACAGCAGCAAGCTTAAAAAAATCCCCCATCTGTATTGGGGGATTTTTTAATCTGCTCTAATGTGCATCAGCATAGCCGTGAAAAATTTACAGACTTTTCAGATAAGCTACAACTTCATCATTACCTGCCATTTCTGCAAGCTCTAATGCGGTGTATTGAGTTTTGTGCTGTACGTTGGCACCTTTCTCTACCAGCAGCTTCACTACGTCTAAATAGCCGTTTTCGGCAGCAGCATGCAGTGCGCTGTAGCCTTCGTCATCGGCAGAGTTTACATCTGTGCCATTGGCAAGTGATTTTTCGACTTCAGCCAGTTCACCTAAAGATGACCAGTACACCAGTTCAGGCAGATGCAGTTCGTCGTCATCTTCAGGGATTGGGGAGATTGAGTTGAGTTTCATAGACTTTAAATATCCCTAATATTTATTCAAATTATAAAATCAAATTTGATTTTAAACTGTATCACTATCAATTTTTTTTGATACTTGCAAAGAGGCATACACTCTTTTTTTATGTTTAGGAAATTCTGCAAACTGTAATACTTGGGCAATAAAAAGATCTTTTTTCCTATTACTCACATTATCTTTATTAAAAGAGTTATCAAAAATGAAATCAAAAAAGCTTATCACCATAAAGAAAGTATATTTTGCAATATAAAACAATCCAAAAAGGAAAAGGCTAATAATAAATATCATGACTAATGATTTAACGATATGAATTGATTGAAAAATTGCAAAAATATAATCCACATTTATACCAGCTGAAATCATCATTGCTGTAAATAATGCAACTAATCCCATAAACATAGCTAGAACACGATTTTTAGAATCAATAGAGAAAATAAAATTATAAATTTTTTCTCTGCTAATTCCACGTCCTTTATACTTAGATTGAATTAAATAGTATTTCTCAATTTTCTCAATTAAATTTATATATTCATTATTAGGTATTGCTAATATTTCATGAAGCCATCTTTTTTTAATTTGTTGTAACGACAACTGATCATTTTTATATAATTTACGGAATTTAGCCTTCACAATTTCATTTCTTTGTTTTTCTATACTATGAAATAGATAAAATGTAAAAACCTCTGCTAACCCCATAATCCATAAAATAATATTTTGAATTTCTTTAGTTGTAGACTTTATGAAATAGAAGTAGCTAACTGAACTTGAAAAAAATATAAGCATAGAAATGCTCAATAAAAGAAATATCGTATTTTTAAATTTCCACACTGCTTGGTATGACTCAAATTCTTGATAATACTTTGTAATTAAACTATTCAATAAGATACCTATAAATCGTTATACTTATCATTGTTTTATCACAACTCTAAAAATCGAAAAAGCCCCCTTTCGGAGGCTTTTCTTATTAAAGAATCACAACTTAAGCTTTCGCAGCAGACGCTTCTTTAACTTCAATTTTATCGCTGTCATTTTCATGCATAATCAATGCAACCGCAATTGCAGTAATCAGTACAGGTAAACCCACCGCCATAAAGTTGAAGTGTGCAGGCAAGTTCATACCGAGCAAACCACCAATCAGAATAGGCCCTACAATCGCGCCCATACGCCCAATCGCAGAAGACCAACCAATACCTGTCGAACGTACTGCAAGCGGGTAATACTGTGCCACATAGCTGTATAGCAGCATTTGCGAGCCAATAGACGCAGCACCCGCCAAGAACACCAAAATGTAAAGCAAGAACTGATTGGATTGGAAGCCCATTAAGCTCATCACAATCGCACCCATCATGCCTAAAACCATCAACACAGGTTTTAAATGGAAACGGTCAGCCAAAATACCACCTCCCACAATACCGACTACAGCCCCCACATTCATGACCATCATGAACATTAAGCTGTTATCCATTGAGTAACCAGCAGCCATCATTAGTTTTGGCAACCAGCTGCTCAACGCATACATGGTCAATAAGCAAGTGAAGAATGCTAGCCAGAATAACAACGTATTTACTGCACGACCACGACGGAACAAGCTCACCACGTTGGCAGCTTCAGGTACATTTTCCTGTGGTAAAGTAAATACAGTGCTATCCGTCACTTTTACATTTGGCGCAAGACGACGCACAATACTGCGTGCTTTTTCCTGCTTGTTTTCTTTCACAATAAATGCCAAAGATTCAGGTAAAAATTTCCAAATTACTGGCAATAAAAATAAAGGAATACCGGCAATAAAGAACATGATTTGCCAACCAAAGTCAGGCGTAAACCATGAACCCAATAATGCAGCCATTACGCCACCCACGGCATAACCACTGAACATTGTCGTCACCAATGTACTACGCATCTTCTGC
>JASLHF010000046.1 GCA_030152275.1 Acinetobacter sp.
CCGTGACTGCGCAAGCCCCGCTTAAGCACGCCAGCGACACTGAATGAGGCAAATGTTGTGCCGGTGTCTGATAGCCGGATGATATGATTCAGAACATTTTCTTCCCACATATCCGGGTTGCACGATGGCGCAAAACCATCCAAAAACCATGCATTTACCGGAGCAGTTTTCACCATGGCTGGAAAAGCCTCATGAGCATCGCCCAGCCATAAATCAATCGAAAAACGTTCGTCTGGAAAAGAAAGGCGGTGGCAGCCAGCCAGCGGCAGCGGGTACTGCGCAATCAGCTGATCGGCCAAGGGCTTAAGCTCTGGCCAAGCATTTAACGCGCGGATTAAATCCGGTTTGCTTAATGGAAATTTTTCTACCGATATGGCATGCAGGCGGCTTTGGTTATTTGGACGCACTTGGCGCCAGAGCTGCCACAGCGCCAAAATATTCAGTCCCGTACCAAAGCCGGTTTCTCCGACGCTGAAATAAGCATAGTCCTGCAGCTGCGACAATCGTTCCGGCAGGTCATTGCCATTGAGAAAAACGTGCCGGGTTTCCAGCAGGCCATTATCTTTAGAAAAATAAACATCGCCAAATTGCTTGGACAGCGGAATATCAATGCCGTCGACAATTTGCCAGTCCAATTCGGCAGTTTGAATCGCGTCAGCCACAGGTTAGCCTTTGTCTTAAATATTAGAGAGGGAGCTATTTAACAGCCTGCGTGATCAAAGCAGAATGCCTTGTTCAGGCAGGCGTTAAACGTAAAGAGAGAATGGAATTACCATTGGCGCCGGCGTTTGGTGTAAACATAGCTGGCGATTAAGAAGCCCAACAGCACGCCAACAGCAATGGTCGCCGCGCCGTACAAAAACATCTGCGCGCTGCGTTCACTCTGCAGCACCTGAACTTGTACGCCAAGGCTGTCATTTTTCAATTGCAGCTCTTGGTTTTGCGCTAAGGCTTCTAAATTGGCTTTTTCCAGCTGCTGCAGGCGCGAGTGCTGATCTTTGACCAGCGCTTTGATTTTAGCGTCCTGCATGACTTTATCTTTTGCCTGCTGTTCTGCCGTCAGCGGTTTATTTTCCGTCAATGCGCTATTTACTGCGCCAGCCGGCATAATTTTCGGCTTATCTGCCGGTAAGGTTTGCGGCGCAGCGGCGGTTTGCGCAGCCGGCGCGGGCGCAGATTCTACAGCCCATGCCGAAGAACAAAGTAAAGACAGGCCCAAAATACTGGAAACAACAGAACGCATGTCACTTATCCTTTGGGGAAAGCTTTATTGAATGGCTTTACGTCTACATGGCTGTAAACGCCTTCTTTGAGGAATGGTTCTTCCTGCAGCCAGCTGTCCAGCGCTTCACGGCTGTCAAATTCAACAATAATGGTACTGCCGTAAAAGCCTGCTTGCGGATTTGCAGGGTCTTTCGGCATTGCGCCGGCTGCCACTAAACGGCCTTCGTCGTCCAGCTGCTGCAGTCGCGCCAAATGCTGCGGGCGGACTGCAAGGCGTTTTTCAACTGTACCTTCTTGATCTGTACACGTTACAACGAAAAATGGCATGGGAATTCTCTAATCTTTAAGCAGAAGTTTTATTCAGATGTTTTAAAATATTTACGCAATACAATAAACTGAATAATGATAAAGGAAAACATCACGATCATGTCACCAAATGCGGTGAAATCCCCCCAATATTTTCCGCCGGCATACAGATAAGCAAAGAAAAAGTGCAGGCCTGACATGACGATGAACATGCCTGCCCAGGCATAGTTGAGTTTTTTCCAGCCTTGAGCGCTTAATTCCAGCACTGGCCCGAACAGGCGTTCTATCAGCGGTTTCTTATCTTTGCTGAAAAACGGCGACAGCAGGAAAGCGCCGGCAAACACTAAATTCAGCAGCACGGCTTTTAAGCGGATGTAAAAATCGTCGCTGAGCATTAAGGTAATGCCGCCAAAAATAACGGTCATAAACAGCACAATCCACTGCTGTTTGTCCAAACGGAATTTTTGAATAATAAACAGCGCGCCGTAAACCACTAACATGGACATGATCAGACCGGTGGTGGCTGCCAGAATATTGTTGTTGTCGACGCCGCCGGCAGAGCCGATCAGCTGTAAAAGCGGATGCTGTGAATCTTTAGGATCTACCGTCTTATATAAATAATAGAAAATAATGAGTGGCACAAAGTCTAAAAGTGCTTTCATGTTAGAGTATCTGGTATCTGATCAAATAAATGACATAGTATAAGTGATGCATGGCGTAGATTTACATACACACAGCAATATTTCTGATGGAACTTTGCCGCCAGAACAGTTAGTGCAGGCGGCCGCTGAAATCGGCATTCATACCCTTGCGCTGACAGACCACGATACCATGGACGGCTTAAACGCAGCTGAAGGCATTGCGCAAAAATTAGGACTTCGGCTGATTTCCGGTGTCGAAATTTCCAGCCAGTGGTCGCGTCCGGCGACTAAAAAAAACTATGGCGTACATATTGTTGCGCTCAATATGCAGCATCCGGCGCCTTTGCAGGCATTGCTTGAACAGCAGAAAAACATCCGCGCCATCCGCGCCAAGCAAATTTGCGATTTGCTGATCCCGCTCATTGGCGAAGATATTTACGCCGATGTGATTGCAAAAGTTGAAGATATTCCTGACCGCGTGACCCGCACCCATATTGCCAAAACACTGGTTGAAAAAGGCTATGTCAGCCGCCCGCAGCAGGCCTTTGATAAATATATTAAAGAAGGTAAAAAAGCCTATGTGAAATTTGACGGTTTAGGGCTGCAGGAAACCATTCAGGTGATTCATGCCAGTGGCGGTTTTGCGGTGCTGGCGCATCCAACGCGCTATGATTTGTCGGCCACCAACATCCGTTATTTAATTGAGATTTTTGCCCGGTTTGGCGGCGATGCGGTAGAGCTGCCGCCAGCGATCGAGCCTTTAGGCACACGGCAAATGGTCGACCGCATGATTGCGGAATTTGGCTTAAAAGTTTCGGTCGGCAGCGATTTTCATGGCGGCAACATGCCGTGGATTAAACTGGGCAATATCCCGCGCGTTAAAGATGGGCAGGCCGGGATTTGGGAGAGTTTCCGTTAAAGCTGGTGGCAAGGATTTATTTGAGTTCGCCTTCTTCAATCCATGGTGACGCTTTAAAACGCCGGATAGAATTGATGTAGAAATATATCAAAAGTAAGCCGAACAATAGGATTGCCCCATCCTGTAATACCGCTGCTGCAATGCATAAGATGACAATCAAGATCCAATAAACGGCAGATCGATAAAATAATGGGTGTCTTATGGTCAGTACGGTTTGCTGCAGATTTGGATTGTGTTTAAATTTTCGATAACGCATAAAATCGATGAAGCCTGCTAAGGCAAGTTCAAGTTTATCGAAATATGGTGTTTGAGATGAAATCTGGTAGACCTGAGCATAACTTGTGGTCATTTTTAAAAAATGTCCCTGATGGCCATCACTGCGAAAGGCTTCAACACATGTGACTTTAGGGAGATCCAAAATCAGGCGTGTTGGAATTTTATCAAAACGGATATTTGCAATTTGCGCAGCATCTACATATGCGCCAACTGTACTTAAATCATCTGTAGGATTGAGCTGATAGATTTGAAAAATTTGGTGTGAACGTGCCAAGTAATAGACAAGCACTTGCTGTCCAATCAATTTGTCGGTTGGCTTAAGATCGAGATTTAAAAATTCATGCGGATTAAAAATTTGACCAAAGTTCACATGAAACCATTGCGGTGTTTCATGTGGATTGAGTTCTAATAACAGTGCATGTTGTTGTGATTGCCACCATGGTGTTTTAATTTGTTTGTGGTCGAGAATGATGGCATCTGAGCTGCGCACAGCCAAGTCTTTGAGATCAAGTGCGAGCTTGGGATCGATTAAATGGCGTTGAATCCAAAAAGGAAATTTAAAAATATGCTGCTTGTTTCTGAACAAAGCATAACAGATGCATGGACTGATCATTGCCAGATAAGGCCATGAACGTGCAAGCGAATCAAAAAGCCAGCCTTGCCAAGTCATGAAACTCAATAGAACAAATATAGCGCCGCTTAAAAGCAAGAGTATTCCAAGCGTCAGCCAAAATTTTTGAATCGGCTGCGGCGTATATTCAAAAATCCGTTTTTTAATCTTCTTCATATTTTTATTATTTAAAGTGATCTGAATGCATTCATTATATTCAGGTAATTATAGCTAATTATAGATAATTTATAATAAATTATGATCCCGCGCCTGAATGGGCGGCGGTGTCGGTTTGCCTAAGGTGCCGAGCAGTTCAATTTCAATCGTGCGCACCATGGAATCCAGCGGCAGGTCATTGCTTTGTGTGCCAAACGGTTCTTCAATTTCAGAACTGAGCGCGTCCAGCCCTAAAAAAGTATAGGCCAGAATGCCGACCAGCAGCGGTGTGGCCAGTCCCAGCGTAGAGCCGAGGCTGAAAGGCAGCATAAAGCAGAAAAAATACACTGTGCGGTTCAGCAGCACAGAATAGGCAAAAGGCAGCGGCGTGCTGGCGATGCGGTCACAGCCAGTCTGCACCATGCTCAGCTCCATGACATGCTGGTTCATCTGAGTATAAATAATATCTGAGATTTCACCTTCTTTCAGCGCTTGCATCAGTTCCCACTGCATAAGGCTTAAGGTGTACTGCGGCGCATTGGCCTGCTGATACAGCTGTGTGACTGCTTGCGCGCTCATGCCGCTGGTTTCTACCAGCGCTGAAGGGTTGACGGTTTCATGGCGCAGGCGGTCGCGCAGCACATTGGCAAAGGCGATGACATGCTGAATGAGCCGTTCGCGGCGCCCTTGGCTGAGCATGCGGCAATCGCGGTCAAAATGACGCGCATTGGCGATTAAAATTCCCCATAGGCGGCGCGCCTCCCACCAGCGGTCATAGCAGGCCGAGTTCTTAAAGCCCAAGAAAATGGACAGCACTACGCCGATGAGCGTGAAGCCGACCAAAGGCAGCTCTGGAAAATGAAAAACATTGATATACGACAAGCCGCCAATTACCGCAGACAGCAGCATAACCACGCCCAGCGGCGGCAGCACTTTGGGTAAAATTGTGCCGCGCCACGAAAACAGCAGCTTAAAAACGGTGGGTTGGTCGCGCACAATCATGTTGATCAGATCTAGATAAATTTGGACTGATCTTCATACGCGCCCAAGCCTTTGTCAATATGTGATTTATATAGAATTGCATGGCTGCATCAGGCCATGTTCCGCAAATGAAAAATCGCCTGCTTCAGCAATGATGCAGTGATCAATCAGACGGATTTCCAGTAGGCTGCAGGCTTGGCTGATCTGTTCGGTCAGCTGCAGATCCTGTTCGGATGGGAGCGCTTTTCCAAAAGGATGATTATGTGCAATGACCAGCGCAGTGGCGTGCTGTTCAATAGCGTAGCGCAGCAGCCGGTTGATGGAGATTTCACAGCTGTTAATCGAACCGAAAAACAGCTTTTTAAAGCTGATTTTTCTGAGATGCGCATCTAAGCACAGCACTGCAAAAACCTCCTGAGTTTCCGCCAAAAATTCAAAGCGCAAAAAATTCATCAGTTGGTCAGAGCTTTGCAATGGCAGAGCGGTTTCTGCAAATTGTTGACGCACATACCGCTTGCCCAGTTCTTTGACCGCCATCAGCTGCGCGTATTTACTGGCGCCGATGCCGTGAAACTGGCTGAGATCCTGCAGTGCCGCATTTAAGATCGGATTTAAGCTGCCGAAATGCTGCAGCAGTAGACGTGCCAGTTCAACTGCAGAGTGCTGCTGAGAGCCGGAACGCAGAAAAATCGCCAGCAGTTCTGCATCGGATAAGCTGTGTGCGCCTTGATGCAGCAGGCGCTCGCGCGGGCGTTCCTGTTCAGGCCAATGTTTAATGGTGAAATTCATGATTATTAGACTTTTTTATTATCAGTTTATTGGGATTTTACCCAGAGCAATCTTGGGTCTGGGCATATTTAATGCTATTGTGAGCCCCACTGCAACAGATAGGGTAGCCTGTTCGTGAGCTTCGATTTAAGCGTAATTCCAAACAAAAATATTATTTTGGCTGTTACCGGCGGTATTGCTGCCTATAAAAGCGCGATTTTAGTGCGCCGGCTAAAAGATGCCGGTTTTGATGTGCGCGTGGTGATGACTGCGGGCGCGCAGGCATTTATTACCCCGCTGACTTTTCAGGCGCTGTCAGGCAATCCGGTGCACACAGAATTATTGGATCCGGAAGCAGAAGCCGGCATGGGCCATATTGAACTGGCGCGCTGGGCGGATTTGGTGCTGGTTGCGCCAGCGAGCTGTGATACGCTGGCAAAATTTGCAGCCGGCCTGGCGGATGATTTGCTTTCGACGCTGTATTTGGCCACCAAAGCGCCGGTTTGGGTTGCGCCGGCGATGAATCAGCAAATGTGGGCCGCTAAAGCTACACAGCGTAATTTGAATACGCTGGTGGATGACGGTGTGCATGTCATTATGCCGGATGCGGGTTCGCAGGCTTGCGGTGATATTGGCTTAGGACGCATGCCCGAACCGGAAGATTTAGCCCGCCAAGTCACTGAATATTTTCACCGCGCGCAGCGCGCGATTGCAGAAAAATTTGGTCTGCTGGCCGGCAAGCGTGTCGCTATTACCGCGGGCCCGACCCGTGAAGCGATTGACCCGGTACGCTATATTTCCAACCACAGTACAGGAAAAATGGGCTTTGCACTGGCTGCTGCCTGTTATGCTGCCGGCGCCAAAGTGACCTTGATTGCCGGCCCAGTCAGTTTGGATACGCCTAATGGCGTCCATCGTGTCAATGTGCAGTCAGCCATGCAAATGCTGGATCAAAGCATGGCGCAGCTGGAGCGGGGATGCGATATATTTATTGCAACGGCAGCCGTGGCTGACTACCGCGTGGGGCAGGTTGCAGAACATAAAATTAAAAAAGCCGGCGATGAACTGAATATCGCGCTGATGAAAAATCCTGATATTGTGGCGACCATCGCGCAGCAGAACAAACGTCCGTTTATGGTTGGCTTTGCGGCCGAAACCCGCAATGTGGAAGAATATGCGGCTGGCAAACTGGTGGCCAAAAAGCTGGATATGATTGCCTGCAATGATGTTTCGCGTCCGGATATTGGCTTTGCTTCTGATGAAAATGCGATGGCGGTCTTCTTTGCTGAGCAATATGAATTGCCGAAGCGTGAGCTGGAAAAAGCGTCGAAACAGGAAATTGCCCAGCAGCTGGTAGAAGCGATTCATGACGCGCTGCATCATGTGCCAGACAATGAGGATGCAGATTAATTCATTTGGAATGTTGAAGCCTTTTTTAGCAAAAATGCAGTTGAAGGACTGCATTTTTGCTTTTTAAAGCCGTAGTTTTGATTAAAATAAAAACAATACTGCCGCTGTATACATTGACCGCGACAGTATTGATTAATAGACATAAAATTCAGCCACAGTTTTGACCGGATCTGCAAAAGGATAGCCAGATGATCAAGAAAACTTTAGCCACAGCGCTGCTTTGCAGTACTTTAGCATTCAGCAGTTTCAGCTTTGCCGATACGCTGGAACATAATATGCAGACGCTTGGGAAAAATTTTAAAGCCTTTAATAAAGCTAAGAACCAGCAGGAAGCATTGATAGCGCTGGATCAGATGAAGGCAGCAGCTGTAGATGCCAAACATGTAAAATTAAAAAGCAAAGATGTGAAAGCGCCCAGTTCGGATGCTTTATTTGATCAATTGACTGCAGAAATTGATACTACCCGCGCTTTGGTGCAGGCTGGTCAATTGGAGCAAGCTAAAGCAGAAGGCAAAAAAATTGCAGCCATTAAAGATCAAGGACATGCGATTTATAATAAGCAGTAAATGATCTTTTTAAGTACACAAAATTAAAGGGGTCGCCCTTATAAAAAAAGCCAGCGTTGATGCGCTGGCTTTTTATATTGCGGTGGCTTAGAGCGAAGCTTGATACGCTTGCGCATCTTCTTCAGCGCGCTGCATGGCTGATTTCATATGCAGGATTGCATTTTCAAGATCTTTCAACGTTTTCGCGTTGCCGCCGCTCAGCGCTTGGCGCCATTTACGCGCACCCGGCAGATTTTGGAACAGCCCCAAAATATGACGGGTAATAATCGATAGCGGTGCACCTTCGGCGACACGCTGCGCAACATAAGGCATCATCTCATCGAGGATGTCAAAACGGTTTGGTGCTTCCAAATTCCACAATTGTCCGAGTTCGGCCAGCAGGTAGGGATTGTGATAGGCTTCACGGCCAATCATCACGCCGTCGACATGCTGTAAATGCTCAAGTGTCTCGGCATAGGTTTTTACGCCACCGTTAATTTCGATGAGCAGATTGGGACGTTCTTGTTTTAGATGGTAAACATCTTCATAACGCAGCGGCGGCACATCGCGGTTTTCTTTAGGAGATAAGCCTTTAAGCAGCGCAATACGCGCATGCACGATAAAGTTATTGCAGCCGGTTTTTGCTACGGTATCAACGAAATGCAGCATTTCCTCATAAGACTGCATGTCATCAATACCAATACGGTGTTTGACTGTCACAGGAATATTCACAGCATTGCGCATCTCTGCAATGCATTCCGCGACAAGATCTGGCTCCGCCATTAAGCAGGCGCCAATTTTATTATTTTGTACACGGTCACTTGGACAACCGACATTTAAATTGACTTCATCATAGCCCCAGTCCTGAGCCATTTTACTGCAGGTCGCTAAGTCTTGAGGATTTGAACCGCCCAATTGCAGCACAATTGGGTGTTCTTCGCTGTTGAAATCCAAATGGCGTTTGGCATCGCCATGAATAATCGCACCTGTAGTCACCATCTCTGTATATAGAATGACATTCGGATTAAACAGGCGCGCAAAAAAACGGTAATCGCGGGTGGTCCAATCCATCATCGGTGCAACACTGATTCG
>JASLHF010000120.1 GCA_030152275.1 Acinetobacter sp.
AATCACGTGTTACCGCCAAAGCTTGTGCAGCAAAAGCTTCATTCAGTTCAATCACATCCATTTGCGCTAAATTTAGCCCCGTTTGCGCCAGCAGTTTTTTAATTGCAGGCGCCGGGCCAAAACCCATAATGCGCGGTTCAACACCAACCACAGTCGCACCGATCACTTTGGCGCGTGGTTTTAAACCATATTTGGCAATCGCATCATCCGAAGCAATCAGCAGCGCTGCCGCGCCATCATTAATGCCAGATGCATTACCCGCAGTTACCGTACCGTCGGCTTTCACGACTGGTTTGAGTTTGTTTAAGCCTTGAAGCGTGGTTGAAGCGCGCGGATGCTCATCAGTATCTACAACAACTGGTTCACCTTTACGCTGCGGAATGGTGACTGCAATGATTTCATGTTTAAAGAAACCGCGCGCTTGGGCTGCTGCAGTACGCTGCTGGCTTGCTAAAGCAAACTGGTCTTGATCGGCACGGTTAATGTTGAACTGCTCCGCGACGTTTTCAGCCGTTTGCGGCATGGTGTCCACGCCATACATTTCTTTGAGCTTTGGGTTGATAAAGCGCCAACCCATGGTGGTATCTTCAAGTTTTTGACTGCGGCCATAAGCGCCTTCAGACTTACCCATGACCAGTGGCGCACGTGACATGCTTTCTACACCGCCGGCAATTATCAAATCTGCTTCACCGGCTTTAATCGCACGTGCTGCCATCGCCACGGCATCAAGTGATGAACCGCATAAACGGTTCACCGTGGTTGCTGGCACTTGATACGGCACGCCTGCCAAAAGTGCAGACATACGGCCCACGTTGCGGTTGTCTTCACCGGCTTGGTTGGCGCAGCCGTAAATCACGTCATCGACCTGTTCCCAATTTACTGATGGATTGCGCTGCATTAAAGCCTTAATCGGCAATGCGCCAAGATCGTCGGCACGAACAGGCGCTAAACCGCCTGCATAACGGCCGAATGGGGTGCGGATGGCATCGATAATATATGCATTTTTCATTTTATATTTTCCAATTTTTAAATCCCCCTTTTACTCAGGGAGACTTGTCCATTAGGGATTAAGATTCATTCATAAAAGCGCTAAAATTACATGACCTTTTTTAAGGGCGGTATTTCCCCCTCTTTAAAAAGAGGGGGTTAGGGGGGAGATTATTTATTTCAAATAAAATCTATATTGCCTACGAACCTTCATTCTTCACCTCCCTTAATCCCTCCTGAAAGGAGGGAGACTTTCCAATGTAAAATAAATAACTGATTGGAGAAGTTTCTGCCTTCTTGCGCTTATTTTAAAAGCAGTGCTTTAAAATAAGCTCAGGGAGGTTGGGAGGGATTTAAATAAAGATCAATTCATTTAAAAAAATCCCCCTAAATCCCCCTTTGCAAAGGGGGACTTCCTTTTATTTATACCGTTGCATCAATCAGCTTCGCACCCGTCATCGACTGCAATTCTTCAAAGCTTAAACCATCCACTTTTTCAATCACTTTCATGCCTTCAGCAGTGACATCAATCACACACAAGTCAGTATAAATACGGTCTACACATTTCAAGCCTGTTGCCGGATAAGTCAGTTCCGCCACGATTTTTGGTTCGCCTTTTTTGGTCACATGATCGGTGGTGATAAAGACTTTTTTTGCACCGACCGCCAAGTCCATTGCACCGCCAACCGCAGGAATCGCATCTGGCGCGCCAGTATGCCAGTTGGCTAAGTCGCCATTTTCCGCCACTTGGAATGCGCCAAGCACGGCGATATCTAAATGACCGCCGCGCATCATGGCAAAAGAATCACCGTGATGGAAAAAGCAGCCGCCCGTCAGCATGGTGACGAACTCTTTGCCGGCATTGATCAGTTCAGGGTCGCGGTCTTGTTCCGCAGGCGGCGGGCCAAATGCTAATAAACCATTTTCAGAGTGTAAAAACACGTCTTTGTCGGATGGCAAATAATTTGAAATCTTGGTTGGTAAGCCAATGCCCAAGTTGACATAAGCGCCATCTGGAATGTCTTGGGCAACACGTTCAGCAATTTGGTCACGGCTTAGTTTGCTATAGCTCATTATAAAATCTCCGTATCCAAATTATTGAGCAGGCTGTACTTGCACAACGTGCTGTACAAAGATGCCTGGGGTAATGATGTGTTCAGGATCCAGCGCGCCAAGTTCGACTACTTCAGCGACTTGAGCAATGGTTACGTCCGCCGCCATCGCCATAATCGGGCCAAAGTTGCGGGCAGATTTGTTATAAACCAAGTTGCCCCAACGATCGCCTTGCTGCGCTTTGATTAAAGCAAAATCAGCGCGGATTGGATTTTCTAAAACGTAATCTTTGCCTTCATAGTTCAGGGTCGGTTTGCCTTCCGCCAGTAAGGTGCCAAAACCTGTAGGCGTGTAAATTGGCCCAAGCCCCATACCGGCTGCCTGAATACGGCAGGCCAAGTTGCCTTGCGGCACCAGTTCCAACTCAATTTTTCCTGCACGATACAGTTCATCAAATACCCAAGAATCGGACTGACGCGGGAAAGAGCAAATGATCTTGCGCACAGCGCCCGCTTTAAGCAGTTTAGCTAAACCGTAGTCGCCATTGCCAGCATTGTTGTTGACTATCACCAAATCTTGAATGCCAAGCTCGATTAAACCGTCAATGAGTTCTGCAGGTTGCCCAGCCGTACCAAAGCCGCCAATCATGATGGTGGAACCATCTTTAATTTGTGAAAGCGCTTCGGTTAAGGAAGCGGTACTTTTATCGATCATTTGAATGTCCTAGTCATTTCTAAATCTAAAAGATCTGCATTAGCTGTTGCTGCGCTGGGCAGCAGAAACAGGCGCTGAATTTGGTTCGGGTTTGCTTAAAACAAGATGCGCAATCACGCCAATACAAATGCCCCAAAAGACTGAACTCAGTCCTAAAAAATGCATGCCTGAAGCCGTGGCTAAAAATGTAATTAGCGCTGCGTCACGGTTGGCTTCATTTTTCATGGCAACTGAAATATTGGTGGCAATTGCGCCCAGCAGCGCCAAGCCTGCTAATGCGGCAATCAATTCTTTAGGCAACAGGCTAAACAGCATGACAATACTTCCGGCAAATAAGCCGCCCAAAATGTAAAAAATGCCGTTGGCGATGCCGGCGATGTAGCGTTTTTCTTTCAGCTCATGTGCATCTTTACCCATGCATAAAGCGGCGGTAATAGACGCTAAAACAATGGTGATGCCGCCCACACATGCCACAGCCAAAGAGGCAATACTGGTGGCGCTGATAATCGGTTTGGCAGGGGTGTCATAGCCGCTTAATTTCATAATTGCCATGCCCGGTAAAAACTGTCCTGAAAGGCTGACTAAAATAAGGGGAATGGCTAAATTCAGGGTTGAATTCCATGTCCATTCAGGGGTAATTAACTGTGGAATGGCCAGCTGAAAATCGACATTCACTGGATTGATTTTGCCCATGATTAAACTGAGCACCACACCTGAAAGCAGTACCCAAATCATGGTGTAGCGCGGTGATAAACGTTTGGCAATAAGAAAGACAAACAGCATGCCAAACACGATCATGGGCATGGTATCGGTTGCGGTAAATAAACCCAGACCAAACTGAAATAGAATGCCTGCCATCATGCCGGCTGCGACATCTTGCGGAATCCATTTCAGCAATTTGTCAAAATAGCCGGTTATGCCAATGAGAAAGATCACCACAGCAGAAGTGATATAGGCTGCAACGGCTTCATTAAGGGAAATATGGGGAAATAAGGTGACAAGTAAAGCGGTGCCAGGCGCAGACCATGCGGTAATTACTGGCGTTTTAAACTTAATAGACAGATAAATGCCGGCAATTGCGGCGCCGATGGAAATGCCCCAAATCCATGAAATCATCATGGCGGTGGAAACTTGCGCTTTTTGCGCCGCCTGAAAGAAGATAATCAGCGGGCCAGAATAAGAGATCAGCACGGCTAGAAATCCTGCAACCGTCGCTGAAATAGACCAATCTTCTTTTAATGTTTTAAACAGGGTAGCCATTGGCAATGCCTCCATGCGACTGTTTCAATGTTCCTGTAAGATAGAATAAAAAATTGATTAAAAACCATTGCATAAGCAATCAGGTTTAACCCTGATCGCCGCCGCCAACTGGAACCACGGTGCCAGTCATATAAGAAGATTCATCAGATGCGAGGAATAAAATTGCATTGACTTGTTCCTGAATGGTGCCGTAACGTCCTAAGAATGTCCGATCGATGGTTTGATCGACCACTTCCTGCATCCATTGTTCTTCATGCTCTGACAGAGGATTGGCATTGCGCGGCACTTTACGCGGTGGCGCTTCTGTACCGCCCGTTGCAACGGCATTGACCCGAATTCCATCTTTGGCATGTTCAAAAGCCAGCGCTGCAGTGAGTCCGTTCACACCGCCTTTGGATGCCGAATAAGGCACACGGTTAATGCCGCGAGTGGCAATTGACGATACGTTTACAATTGTCCCGCGTTGATTTTTAATCATTTCAGGCAGCACAGCACGGCAGCACCACATGGTTGGAAAGAGTGAGCGGTTCACTTCTTTAATGATTTCTTCTTCAGAAAATTCCTGAAAAGGCTTCATCCAAATTGCGCCGCCGACATTGTTAATTAAGGCATCGATGCGGCCGTAGCTTTCCAGCGCTTTTGCTACCACAGCTTGCGCGCCTGCAAAAGTTTCAAGGTCGACTTGAATGGTCACGGCATTACCGCCAGCAGCTTGAATTTCTGCCAGAACTTCATTGACGTAGTCGGAACGGTCGGCAAGCACAGCTTGAGCGCCTTCTGCAGTAACTTGCAGGGCAACGCCACGTCCGATGCCTTGTGCAGCACCTGTAACAATGACAACTTTATTTAAAAAGCGTTGTGGATTTTGCATTGAAATATTCTCCTTAAATGATTGCAAAAATGATTAAACTCATTAATTCGCAGAGAATTTTTCAAATAAGAAGCTAGCTGGTTTAACGCCTTCGCTATCGAGCCAGCCGCGCACGGCTTCAACCATTGGCACTGGGCCGCATAGGTAAATATCGACATCGCCATCATTTAACCAGTCTTTTTCAACATGGCCAGTCACGTAGCCTTTACGTTCATGTGTCGATTCAGGGTGGGCAACCACAGTACGGTATTCAAACCACGGCAATTTATTTTGCAGTTCATCCAATTTTTCTTTGGCAACAATGTCAAAGTCATTGGTTACACCAAACACCAATCGCACAGGATGATCTGCACCTTTTTCTTCAAGCACTTGCAGCATCGACATAAACGGAGCAATGCCTGTACCGCCAGCCAGCATCACCACTGGACGCACCACATTACGCAAATAGAAACTGCCAAAAGGCCCTTTAAAGGTCATTTTGTCGCCGGCTTTGGCATTGGCGCTGAGGAAGGTACTCATTTTGCCTTCAGGCACATTACGCACCACAAAACCTGTTAGACGGTTGCCCGGTTTCGAGCTGAATGAATATGAACGGGTTTCTTCGGAACCCGGAATGCCAACATTGACATATTGTCCAGCCAGGAAGTTGATGTCCGGCTGACCTTCATCCAACTGAATATCAAAAGTAATGGTTGAGTCAGACAGATTTTCGACACGAGATAATGTGCCTTGGAATTCGTGAATTTCGGTTTTACATACATCTGATGATGCGCTGATTTGGAATACCGCATCTGAACTTGGGCGGCATTGACAAGCCAAAATGTAGCCTTGTTCAGCTTCTTCAGGGGTGAGCGCATCCTCAATATAAGATTCTTCAGGCATGTCATAGCTGCCAGATTCACAGAACGCGCGGCATGTACCGCAAGCGCCGTCACGGCAGTCTAGTGGAATATTGATTTTCTGGCGGTAGGCTGCGTCAGATAAAGTTTCGCCTTGAGCAACACTGATAAAACGAGTGACGCCATCTTCAAATTGAAGTGCAACATTATGGTTTGACATGGCTGAATATCCTTTAGAAATCTTTTAAAACTTTGCCTTTCAGCCAAATATCCTTCTGGCTGAAAGGTGAACGGTATTTTTTAAGGCAGGCGAGATCGCCAAACCTTAGAGGTGATAAATATCAATCACTTGATTGATATAATCGTTTTTAAGGATGACGTATTTGCTGAGAATTTTTGGTTCATCACCTGAAAAATCAATTTCATAACGTGACATGCCAAAATAGCTGTAGGTGTTTTTGTAGCGGAAACTCAGCGTATGCCAGTTAAAACGCACAGTCGCTTTATCACCATCACGCGCCATGATTTCGACATTGCTGATGTTGTGGCTAGTGCGGGTATCCGGCATAGTGGCAGATGAACGTTCTGTTTTAATACGGAACACGCGGTCTTCTAAACCTTGGCGGTCCGGATAATAAATCAGTGAAATTTCAGCCTGCGGATCTTCGGTTAAGCGGTCATCATCATCCCAAGCCGGCATCCAAAATGAGGCAGATGGGGCATAGCATTTCAGCCAGTCATCCCACTGTTCATCGTCCAAAAAGCGCGCTTCGCGGTACAAAAATTGAGATACTGCTTCAATGCTGACCGTATCTAAATGTGCAGTTGCATTCATGCGACATCTCCTTGTTCATTTGCCACTTGTTCCGCTAAAAGCTTTTCTTCTGCAATCGCATGTTTCATGGTTTTTAACCAATATTGATGCTGCGCAAGATATAAACCTTCATCTTCGGTTTTAATGCAGCTGATTGCTGGCTTTAAGCCAATTTCGTTGGCAGCATCATCCGGGCCTTGAATCCAATGTTTTGAGCCGCGGCACATGTCGTTCCATTCCAGCTCAATGCCTGCATAACCTGCCTGACAGGCGCGGAATTCTTCCAAGTCGTCTGGCGTTGCCATACCTGAAGCATTAAAGAAATCTTCATACTGGCGGATACGGCGTGCGCGTGCTTCCGGCGCTTCGCCAACAGGTGCAATACAGTAAATCGTCACTTCAGATTTGTTGACGGAAATTGGGCGTACCACACGGATTTGCGAGCCAAACTGATCCATCAAATACACGTTTGGATACAGGCAAAGGTTGCGTGAACGTTCAATCATCCACTTCGACATCGGCGCACCGAATTTTTTGGTATATTCTTCAGCTTTAACGAAGTTTGGACGGTCTTCAGGGTTGGCCCATTGTGTCCATAACAGCATGTGACCATTGTCAAAACCGTAAGAACCGCCGCCTTGTTTACCCCAAGCACCCGCGCTCATTGCGCGAACATTGTCATTTTCTTGCTGTTTTTCTTTGCGCTGCTGTGTTGTTGCTGCATAGTTCCAGTGCACAGCAGATACATGGTAGCCATCGGCGCCATTTTCTGCTGTCAATTTCCAGTTGCCTTCAAAGGTATAAGTTGAAGAACCGCGCAGCACTTCAAGGCCGTGCTCAGACTGACCGACAATCATGTCGATAATTTTTGAGGTTTCGCCTAAGAATTCTTCAAGGCTCGGCACATCAGGATTTAAGCTGCCAAATAAGAAGCCTTTATAATTTTCAAAACGCGCGACTTTTTTCAAGTCATGTGAACCATCTTTGTTAAAGCAGTCTGAATAGCCAGCTTCCGCAGGATCTTTAACTTTGAGTAATTTACCCGAGTTATTAAATGTCCAACCATGGAAAGGGCAGGTATAAGTGGCTTTATTGCCTTTTTTATGACGGCATAATTGTGCGCCGCGATGTGAGCAGGCATTGATCATGGCATTCAGTTCACCATTGCGGTTGCGTGCAATGATGATTGGCTGACGGCCAATATACGTAGTGTAGTAATCGTTGTTATTCGGAATCTGGCTTTCGTGCGCCAGGTATACCCAGTTGCCTTCGAAGATGTATTTCATTTCTAAGTCAAACAAGGTTTGGTCTGTAAAGACTGAGCGGTGCAGTTTAAATTCACCTGACTCAAAATCATCTACGAGAAGCTCATCAATACGGTCTAGATGGCTGGTATTAATTACTGGAATACGTGGCATGTCTGTTCTCCGACTGTCCATGAGGGGGAGATCCGCCGAGATTTCATATTTGTACTGATTTGTACTGAGAGATCTCGGCATCCTTATTTCAATTAAGCGCTTGCGCGGCGGCGGTCAACTTCAGTGTTTGGCGCAGCAGCTTGTTCTTTCACCAATTGCACATTGAATGTGATGTGTTTGAACGGCTCGCTTAATCCGCGGCGTGCAATTTCAGCCGGATCAGTCACATCTTCTGCTGTCGCTACCAGACCGTCACGAGTTGCAAATGCAAAGTCATCCCATAGGTATTGGTCGCCTTCGATGTTGAATTGTGTAGTCAGCTTGCGGTAGCCCGGTGCAGATACAAAGTAATGCACGTGTGAAGGGCGGTTGCCGTGGCGGCCTAAACGGTCAAGTACGTATTGCGTAGTACCTTCTGGCGGGCAGCCATAGCCAACTGGCATTGTCGTTTGCGCAATATATTTGCCGTCATGGTCAGAGATAATGGTACGGCGCAGGTTGAAATCAGACTGTGACTTGTCAAAGAATGAATAGTTACCAAGGCTGTTGGCATGCCAAACTTCAACTTTGGCACCTTCAATCAGGTTGCCGTCAGTATCGGTTACTGTGCCTTCAATAAATAAAGTTGGAATTTGACCTGCTTCTGTGCCGTCATCCATACGGGCAAAACCGACTGATTCAGGTGCGCCTGCTACATATAATGGCCCTTCGATGGTACGCGGCGTACCGCCTGTAATACCGGCTTTGGCATCCGCTTCATCTGCACGCAAATCTAAATAATGTTCCAAACCTAAACCGGCAGCCAATAAGCCCAATTCGTTGGCTTGACCCGCGTCTGTAAAGTATTCCAAACCTTTCCATAATTCAGTTTGTGAAATATCCAAATCTTCAATGGCTTGGAATAAATCACCCAATAAACGCACGACCACTTGCTGAACACGCGCATTGACTGGACCTGTTGCAGTGTCCACGTTCATTTGTTTAACTAATGCATCGATTTCTTGACGGTTCATACTATTTCTCCTGAAGTATGCTTTTCATTTTTGGTGGCTCGATGACTCATTCATTGAGTACATTGGCTGCCACTATCCTTGTATTACCCTCTGTGCTTTATGCACGGGCAGTCATTCAACTGCCTTGTTTCTTAAAACTTTTTCAAAATTTCTATTTAGCTTTAACGGTCATCTTCACGAATCGATGACGGGTGACGGTTCATTGCCATCACTTCAATATTCATGTACGGATACAGCGGTAAACCCTGCAAAATGTTGTGCAATTCTTCATTGCTCTCTACATCAAAAATGCTGATGTTTGAGTACTGACCCGTGATACGCCAAATATGTCGCCATTTGCCTTGACGCTGTAAATCTTGCGAATAGGCTTTTTCTACAGCTTTAATTTCGTTGGCTTTATCGCTTGGCATATCCAGCGGAATATTCACATCCATACGGACTTGGAACAGCATATGAAACTCCTTATTCAATTATTGGCGACGTAAGTTGTCGATCTTGTCTTCATCCATTGCAATGCCTAACCCTGCTGTTTTAGGTACAGCCAATTCAAAGTTTTGGTATTGCAGCGGAGTTTTTAAAATTTCTTCGGTCAGCAGCAGCGGTGCAAACAGTTCAGTGCCATAAGCCAAATTTTCAAATGTAGAGAAAGCATGTGCTGAAGCAATCGTGCCGACTGGGCCTTCCAGCATGGTGCCGCCATACAGATCAATGCCTGCGAGTTTGGCAATTTTGCCGACTTCACAGCCTTCAATCAGACCGCCAGACTGCGCAACTTTGACCGCAAAAACAGATGCTGCATTGCGTTTTGCCAGCTGATACGCGCTGTTCGGCCCCATAAGAGATTCATCGGCCATAATGGCAATATCAAATCTGCGAGTCAGACGCTGCATGGCATCAATATTGTCAATTGCACAAGGCTGTTCAATTAAATCGACACCGCCGTCTTGCAGGGCCTGAATACCTTTAATAGCTTCTAATTCAGACCAAGCGCGGTTGACATCGACACGGATTGAAATGTCATTGCCTAATGCTTTTTTAATGGCTAATACATGCTCAACGTCAGCGTCTACTGCACGTGAACCAATTTTTAGTTTGAAAATGTTATGGCGTTTCGCCGCAATCATTTTCTGCGCTTCCGCGATATCTTTTTCGGTATTGCCTGAAGCCAATACCCAGAGCACTGAAATGCTTTCGCGCAAATGGCCACCGAGCAATTCACTGACAGGCACATTTAAACGCTGTGCCTGAATATCCAGCAGTGCAGTTTGGATCGCACATTTGGCAAAACGGTTGCCATTGATGTTGCGCTTAAGCGTTTGCATAATTTGCGCAGTGTTTAAACCGTTAAGGCTTTTTAGCAATGGCGCAAAATAAGTATCAATATTGGTTTTAATACTTTCCGGGCTTTCTTCACCGTAGCCCAAACCGCCAATCGTGGTTGCTTCGCCCCAGCCGATAAATCCATCATTGGTCGTGACTTTAATCAGTACCAAAGTTTGGGTTTGCATTGTCGCAACAGCCATCTTGTGCGGACGGATTGTCGGAATTTCGACGAGCAGGGTTTCTATGGATTTAAACATCTTGACTCTTCGCAACCTTGCGTTGTGTACCTGATGTGATATACCTTAAAAGAATAATATTTGACTGTCGAAGATCAAATTTGCATTTTTTTATATTTTAAAGGTATGAAGTAAGATGGAACTTAGGCACCTTCGCTATTATGTTGCCGTGGTAGAAGAACAGAGTTTTACCAAAGCAGCAGAGAAATTATTCATCGCCCAGCCGCCTTTAAGCCGGCAAATTCAAAACCTTGAAGCTGAATTAGGTATACAGCTGTTTGAACGCGGCAGCCGCCCGCTTAAGACCACGGAAGCAGGTCAATTCTTCTACCAACATGCCTTAAAACTTTTGTCTAATGCCGAAGAAATTAAGACCATGGCACAGCGTATTGGCTTGGTGGAAAAAACCATTACTATGGGCTTTGTCGGGTCATTGCTGTACGGATTGCTGCCGAAAATCGTGTATTTGTTCCGCCAGCAGCACCCCAATCTAAAAATTGAACTGGTCGAAATGAGCACCAAAGACCAAATTTCGGCATTAAAAGAAGGGCGGATTGATGTAGGGTTTGGACGTCTGCGTATTTCAGATGCGGCTGTGCGCCGTGTGTTGCTGCGGGAAGAACCGCTGATGATTGCCGTACATGCCAGCCATCCATTGGCACAGCGTACCGAGGGAGTTTATTTAGCTGATATTGTCGATGAAAGCTTATTTCTTTATCCCAGCCATCCGAAGCCAAACTTTTCCACCCAAGTACGCAACTTATTTGCAGAATATGGACTCGACCCTAAAAATCTGAAAGAGGTGCGGGAAATCCAGCTGGCTTTAGGCTTGGTCGCGGCAGGTGAAGGTTCCTGTTTAGTTCCGGAAAGTGCCAGATCCATTCAATTTCCGCATTTGCACTACATTCCAATTTTAGATGACTCTGCCATCAGCCCAATTTTCTTGGCGATTCGCTGTATGGATGAAAGTGAGCATATCCGTTCGCTGTTTGACTGTATTTATCAAGTTTATGATTTGGAAGCGATTCAATATGACCGCGCTGTTATTTAATTCCTGTGGGATGGTGATATTTAGACCTTTTTATTAGGTTTAGCTAAGCCTAACTGGAATGAGAGGCGCATTGAAAATGAATGAAGCTAAGCTATGACATGACTGTTTAATGGCTGTGTTTAAGCAGTCTTTTTCAATGCGCTATCATAATCGTATAGGGGAAATGGGCTTTAAATTGTTCCTGACTTCATCATTTTTGATTGAGGCAGATGCTTTTCCTTTAGTTATATTTAAGCGTTAGTATTCACATGAATGCTATGCGCTTTTTTTATAATTTAGCTTTTTACCGAAAAATTTACCCGCAGGTAAAGGCATAAACTGGAATGTTATTATCGTTGACGCCACAGAAGTTTTAATAAAAAAACCTAAAAAAACAGAAGAAAAGTTTAGTGGTAAGAAAATGAGCCATACCTTTAAAATACAGACAATTATTCATTATAGAACACAGAAAATCCTGAGCTTATGTACGAGTCGTGATGCAGTACATGACTTTGAGCTATTCAAACGTAATTTACATCAGATTCCTAAAGGTGCTTTTATCCTTGCTGATAAGGGGGTATCAAGGAATTTATACTGTTTATGCTAATAGTTTCTTGCCATGCACAATTTAACCGCATTTTAAGTATTACTTTCCTCCAATAAAGCTGAAACTCAATCCTGTAAAGCAACACTCTCAGTACATCTAAATACATGAATATTCACATTTATAAATTTAAAATCACTACAAATGCGCAATAAAAATTCAGCCAATAAATACAATTTTTAGCTCATTTTGCATCAATCAATCAGCAAAATCAGGAAAATATACACGCTTTTTTTGTACTTTATAAATTCAAATTATAATTCTAATCATATGTTTTTTATCAATAAAAAAACCATAAAAACTTTAAAGGTATAAATATAGAGTTAATCGGTTTTGGACAGAAAAAAGCCTTTGCTTCATTGTTTTTTAGGACAAAAAATATTCATAAGCAGGAGGCGCAAAGTGAATACTCAGCAAATTAATATCAACAGCCTAGTTGATGATGCAAAATTTAGCCCATTTCATTGGGGTGTATTAATCTGGTGTTTAAGCATCATTATTTTTGACGGTTATGATCTGGTGATTTATGGCGTAGCGCTGCCTTTGCTCATGCAAGAATGGGCGCTGTCTGCAGTTCAAGCCGGTCTTTTGGCGAGTACAGCGCTGTTTGGCATGATGTTTGGCGCAATGTGTTTTGGCACGCTTTCAGACAAATTAGGCCGTAAAAAAACCATCATGATTTGTGTAGCCATCTTTAGCGGTTTTACCTTTTTAGGTGCCTTTGCTTCGAGTCCGGTTGAATTTGGTATCTTGCGCTTTCTGGCAGGGCTAGGCATTGGCGGGGTAATGCCAAACGTGGTTGCGTTAATGACCGAATATGCGCCAAAACGCATCCGCAGTACCTTGGTGGCGCTGATGTTCAGTGGATATGCCATTGGCGGTATGGCTTCAGCATTGTTAGGTGCTTGGTTGGTGCCGCAATTGGGCTGGAAAGTGATGTTCTATATTGCCGGCATTCCATTTCTTGCACTGCCACTGGTTTGGAAATTTTTGCCTGAATCCTTAATGTTTTTAACCAAAAAAGGCGAAACTGAAAAAGTCCGCGCAATCGTACAAAAAATTGTGCCTGAGCAAAATATTTCAGCACAAACCGAATTTGCCCTGAATGAACCGACTGCAGGTGACGATGCGCCCCTAAAAGTATTATTTCAGCAAGGCCGTACCTTTAGCACCATCATGTTTTGGGTGGCATTCTTTATGTGCTTATTGATGGTTTATGCTTTGGGCAGCTGGCTGCCAAAACTGATGATTCAGGCGGGCTACTCATTAGGCGCAAGTATGCTGTTCCTATTCGCGCTCAATATTGGCGGCATGGTCGGCGCAATTGGCGGTGGTGTTCTGGCGGATAAATTCCATCTTAAACCAGTGCTTAGCATTATGTTCACTGTCGGTGCAATTGCCTTGCTGCTACTTGGTTTCAACAGTCCACAGTTTGTTCTCTACACCTTAATTGCAGTGGCTGGTGCAGCAACCATTGGTTCGCAAATTTTACTCTATACCTTTGTTGCACAGTTCTATCCAGCGGCAGTACGTTCAACCGGTATGGGCTGGGCATCAGGAATTGGCCGTATTGGCGCTATTGTAGGACCTGTGTTGACTGGCGCATTGCTGACATTGGAATTACCACATCAAATGAACTTTCTCGCGATCGCCATTCCGGGTGCAATTGCAGCGCTGGCTGTGTTCATGGTGAATTTGCAGGCTTCTGTGGATGCTTCAAAAAAATCGGAAACGGCGGCAATCAATCCGCAAGTCATCAAAAATCCAGCTAATTAAATGGCTGTATCACAGAGTTAACGCAGATTACTCAGCGGATTATTAACTCACATTCAATTCACAAATACGATTTCCAAGCCCTTATACAGGACATAAGGGCTAGAGGGAAACTGTGTCAAAAAAAGGATAGGGGCATTGCCCAATAGAGGTCAGGATGAAAACTCAAATCGCACAATTAATGCAGAAACCTTTTATTATTAAGCCACTTATTTTGGCTTGCGCAGCAACGCTGCCAGTATGGACGCATGCCGCGGTCAGTGAAGCTGAAGTGGAACAGTTGCGTGAAGAAGTGAAGACCTTAAAAGCCATGATGCAGCAATATGCACAGCAGCAAAATACCTTGTCTAATCATTTAGCGGAAGTGAAACAAACGTCGGTCATGCCCGCTCAACCGCAAGCCGCAGCTCCAACCCTAAGTCAAGCGCAAAACCAAAGTTTAAAGACTAAATCGGGTGCAGAATTCAGTTTGTATGGTAATGTCCGTGCAGATGCTTCCTACCAGGCAGAAGGCGGCAGCTTATCGCGTCTGTATAACCAAATTAATTCTGTACCTTTACAAGGCAATGCAGAAAGTTCTGACCGTCTTAAAGCAACTTTAGCCGCGACCCGTTTAGGTTTAGATTTTAAAACGCCAACTCAAATGGGTGATGTCGGTGGCAAGCTGGAAGTCGATTTTTTAGGTGCGAATGATGGCTTACGTATTCGTCATGCATATTTAACCTATGGAGATTGGCTCGTTGGACAAACATGGTCTAATTTTGCTGTGCCAGATTATATGCCTGAAACTATTGATGCTTTAGGGTATGTGGGCGGAGCGGTCAAGCGTACACCGCAAGTGCGTTTTACCCATAATCTTTCGCCTGAAACGAATGTGGTCTTGGCTGCGGAAGATTCAAAAGATGACAGTTCAAACATGCGCTTGCCTGCACTAACAGCACGTTTAAATCATAAGTTTAACGATACTTTGAGCTTTAGCGCCCGTGCAATGGGCGCAGAAAAGAAAACCGATGCAGATAGTGAAACTGCATGGGGTATGGGGCTTGGTGCTAAATTAGATTTGACCGATAAAACGGTATTAAAAGCCGATTATTACCATGTGAAGGGCGACAGCAGTTTTGTTTCTTGGACCAACCAAGGTTTTGTTACCAATGCGGAGAAAGATATTATTGCCACCAATGAGTTTGATTCCATTACCGTAGGCTTAACTCAACAGTTTTCGGCACAGTGGCGCGGGACTTTAGGCTATGGCTATATGAAAGCGGATAATAATGCAGACTATATCAATGCATTAGCCGATAAAACCAAAGCCAATAAGAACTTGTGGCAAGCGTGGGGCAATCTCTTTTATAGCCCAGTGAAGCCAATTAGTGTAGGTTTTGAATATGTATATGGCGAACGTGAAGCTTTTGGCGCTGCGCCGAATGGCAGCACAAAGGGTGAAGATAACCGTGTAAACGCAGTCATGATGTATAACTTCTAAGTTTGTAGTCTTTGTCACTCGCTTTTAAATCTGTATTAACTATATAGCGATAGCGAAAAAGCCAAGCCAGAATCAGGTTTGGCTTTTTTTCGTGTTGAAATATGCCATGAGCGGTTCGGTTTCTATAAACTCTCGCGGCGTAAAACGGTCTATTGAAAGTGAATCTGGCCCATATTTCGTTGAATTACATTGCCATCTTTAAAAATTACATTGCTTCATTTGTCGGTAAAACTGGACTGCTGCTGAATACAGTAGGCTATTGCATAGCATGTGTTTAGTTTGATAAATGTGCAAAGGGCCGGTTTAATTGGTTTTTGCGCTATAACTTGAGTCCTGAGATTCTGAAATAGCCTTGCAGACTTGCAGCAAAGCATCTTCCAGCACTTCATTCAATTCATAGGAGCAGTTCATGCGCAGAAAATTTTGCGCAGTATGCTCAGGACGGAACAGCACACTGGGCGCAACACCAATATTTTTTTGCAGCAGCGCCTCATAAATGCGGTAACTGTCGCAGTTTTCAGGCAGCGTAATCCACAGGAAATAGCCGCTAGAATAATAGACAATATCGCAGCCGGAAGGTAAATTCAGTTTTAAAAACTGATAATATTTCTTTTTGATTTTTTCCAGCTGTAAGCGCAAATGGCGCAAATGTTTTTCATAATGATGATGCGACATAAACTCAGCTAAAGCATTTTGAATTAATGCGCTGGCGGACAATGTGCTCATTAATTGCAAATGCTGAATGGCATTTGAAAATGCGCCTGCATATACCCAGCCTACACGTGTGCCCATGCCTAAAGTTTTAGAGAAAGAGCTGCAGTGCAGGACACGCTGATGCTGATCAAAATATGTCATGGGCAACGGTTTTTGCTGACCATCATGCAGTTCCTGATATACATCATCTTCAATGAGATACACATGATATTCATTCAGCAGCGCTGCAATACGCGCTTTAATAGCATTGCTGACTGTAAAGCCAATAGGATTATGCGCATTCAGCATCAGCCAGCAGACTTTTATCGGGTATTGTTTCAGCGCTTGTTCAAATGATTCTGTGTCAAAACCATGCTGCGGATGCTCCGGTATCGTAATGACTTGCAGGCCTAAACGCTCAGCGGCCTGCCAAGCGCCGTAAAAAATGCTTTGCTGCAATAAAATATAATCGCCGGGTTTGGTGAGCGCCTGTAATGATAAATTCAGGGCATCTAATGCGCCGGATGTAATGACAATGTCATCTGGAGTGCATTGCATACCTTGCAAAACATAGCGGTTTGCAATCATCTGACGCAGCTCATAATTGCCCGGCGGCATGTTATCGCTGTTTAAATAGCTGCTTTTTCGTTTGGCATGCTGTGCCAGAAGCTGGATAAACTTTGGGCTGCACAGCAGTTCAGGATTGGGAAATGCCGATCCAAACGGCACAATGCCATCTGCCAAAATAGATTTCAAATAATGAAATACCGTTGAATTAATCTGTACTGGCGCCTTCAGGCTAACAGCCGGCGCATGTATCCGACGGGTGCCATTTGGGGCCGCCACATAAAAGCCCGATTTATCTTTGGCATAAACTAAGCCTTGCGCTTCCAGTTCTTGATACGCATTTAACACTGTCATTAAGCTTAAGCCTGACAACTGTGTCTGTTCACGCAATGACGGCAGCTTTTCATGGGCTTTCCACGCACCGCTTTCAATGAGATGCCGGATATTTTGCGCAAGCTGTTCTGATTTATACATGCTATGGACCCATTCGTTGTACAGCGAATATATCTGTATTTTTTATTGTGTATATTCTTGCTTAAAATGCAAATTAAATATAACAGTTATGCTATTTAAAGCATAATCTGTTCTATTTTTTTAAACAAATTCTGTGTCTACAGCATTGTAGCGCTTTGCTAGATAATGACTGCAGATTCTTCAATACAGCAGGTAATTGATCATGCAGCAGGAAAATCAATCCAACAAAGCGCCTAAATATGCCGACAGTGATTTGTCAGATAAAGCTTTTAAAAACATGATTATCTGGTTTTTAATTTATGCTGGTCTATTCTGTATCGGTGTAATTATCGCCATCAATGCAGATAAAATTAATATGGGTTAAGCCTCTAAACAGTTTTAATCGCTTGATCTCCCGCATTTACAAAGCCATAGCCGCCACGCAAATGGCTGGCGGCATGGCGGCGGTTTTTTTAACGCTGCTGTTCATAGCAAATGATGCTGGATAAGACTGTAATATATTAAAAGCTTTGCTGACAATGCTCACTTAAAGGCTGCAGTATCAAAAATTTTGTGTTTTTTTTTAGATGATTGAAACAAATTTAGGCTCAAATATAAATTCTTAACAGTAAGCTGGATAAGTTATTAAAAAATAAATCTATATTTTAATTTGGCTAATGATCAATCTTGTTCAAAATTTCTCTCCGTGCTCCTAATTTAAACACTTCATGATGAAAATGCTCTCTATGAATCAGCCCCAACATCAAGGCATTGTACTCATTTGAGTAATTGATAAAACAGCAGGAAAAGTTAGCATTATAGCTCTGCCAAGCAAATGTCAGCTTGGTGTACATGGGGTAATACACAGATTTCGAGATTAAGAAAAAGGTAGTAAAAGCCTCATTTCTAGGTTAAAACATTTAAATACTGTTGATGTATGCTGCATTTGTACATCCCCAAAAATCACAATTCAAAGAGCCGGCAAGGCATAAAAATACGGAATAAAAGCATAAGGAGTTAGGGATGCTGGGAAATATGATGTTTCAGCCTTTATTAATCAGCAGCATGA
>JASLHF010000122.1 GCA_030152275.1 Acinetobacter sp.
AATTCAGTAAAATATAAAGTATGGACAATTTTCAATTTCTCATTCTCTTAATAAATTTTAGTAAATCCAGCTGCGTAAGCTGTGATAACATATTGTATACAAAAAAAATTTAATTAACTTATTTTAATTTCAATAAAAAAAATATTTTTCACTTATGCACATTAATTTATAAAAAGACATCCTGCATAAGAAGGATTCAATTCTAAGTCCACCTTATAATGTGCAGTATAAAAATTCAAAAACTTTAAATTCGCGAATTATATGCTGCCCAGTACTGACCTGCCATTTTTAACGACAAACCGATCTTAAGAGACTTCACTCAGATGCTGCTTAAGAAAATGAGATCATCATCTTAAGATCTATCCATTATCGTAAGCATAAAAAATCTATGGTTTAGTCTAATGGAACAGAAAAATTGATCATAAAATTATATTTATCTGATAATTCTTATCCGCAATTCATCTATACAACCAGCATCATTTTATAAACTTCAATAATTTTAGAGAACAAATCCTCTACCACAAAACCGCTAGAGAATATTCATACGTTACATTGTGGAAAATCAGCTGTTCAACTTACAGACCTATAACCAAATTTTGTTTTTTTGTGTCAGCAGCTTATGGGGCATATTGCTGATCTTTGCCGGATTGATTTATATGGTAGTGAATGGCAATGCGGAGAAAAGTGAAGCAAATTAAATCCATCACGGGAAAATGACCTCCCCTCTCCGCATAATATATTAATGCTCAAAGAGTAATTTAAGCTGAAAATAATATTTTAAAAAATAATACCTTACTTTAGATACCCGCTTTATCGGCTTTAATTTATATTGCTTTAACACTTCATATTTAGCTTTTTTATAGAGTTTATGCTCTTTATATTTATCTAAAACCTTCAAAACTTCTATACACATAAAGTCCATATTGCCTGACATATTTTCATCATGCGTTCTGTACGCCGATAATAATTCAGGAATGCATATGACTTTTTTCCCAGAATGGGTTAGACGCAATAAAAAGTCCCAATCTTCAATTTTTACATTGGGATCAAATCCGCCTATTTCCATCACATCTTTCAAACAATGAAACTGCGTAGGCGCATACAAAACAAAATTATGGGTCAAAATGCTTTCAAAAGTATAATATTCTAAAGGCCTATGCACTAATTTTAAAATTTTACTATTAGAATCAATCAATTGAACCCCACCATAAAATGAGGTTACTTCAGGGTAGTCGGATGCATAATTCACCTGAAGTTGTATTTTCTCAGCAAGCATTAAATCATCTGAGGCAATAATGCTGACGAATGTCCCATGGCAAAGCGCTAAAGCTTCATTCAGTGTTGCACATAAGCCCTTATTTTGCCGTGTATCGAAATATACGCGCTCAAAACGCTGCTCACAGACTGGTAGCATCGCTTGAATTTTTGCAACAGACATATCTTTAGAGCCGTCATCAATAATAATCAACTCAATGCGAGGATAAGTCTGCTCTATAATGCTTTGAATGCTGTCTTCAATATAATTTTCATGATTATAGCAAGGGATGATGACCGAAACTAAAGGCTGCATTTAAACACTCTCTTTGGGCATAAATGCATTGCACAATTCAATCACTTTTAGCGTTTCTTCTTCAGTTTGCGTCGGCCCTATAGGCAAACTTAAAACTTGCACATGAATACGTTCAGTTATTGGAAAACTTAAATCATTCCACTCTTGATAAGCTTGCTGCTTGTGCGGCGGAATTGGATAATGAATCAGAGTTTGCACACCGTTATCTTTGAGATAGCTTTGCAGCTCCTCTCTGTATTCAGACTGAATGACAAATAAATGCCATACATGCTGCAGATTATCGCTGGCATCAGCCTGAATCAGCGGCAATCTGATATATGGATTTTGAATTTGATTTAGGTATAACGATGCAATTTGACGCCGTTTTTCCATTTCTTGATCTAAATATTTAAGTTTGATATCCAGTATCGCTGCCTGAATTTCATCTAAGCGACTATTCACTCCAGAGAATAAATTTTTATATTTTTCGTGCGAGCCATAATTGCGCAAAGCTCTTAAAGTCTGCGCCACTTCTGCGTCATTGGTGGTAATCGCCCCGGCATCACCCAATGCGCCAAGGTTTTTCCCAGGATAAAAACTGAAGCCTGAAGCATCTCCCCAGTTCCCTGCTTTCTTCCCATCAATTTGGGCACCATGCGCTTGCGCAGAATCTTCAAGAACCAGTAAGTTATATTGCTGAGCAATTTGCAGGATTGACGGCATATCCGCCAACTGACCATATAAATGTACAGGCAGAATGACTTTGGTTTTCGCTGTAATTGCCTCCTGAATAGCAGCTGGAGAGATGTTGAGGCTTTGCTCATCCGGTTCAACCAGCACAGGCGTTAAATTATTCGCAGTAATGGCCAATATACTTGCAATATAGGTATTGGCTGGAACAATCACCTCATCGCCGTCTTGCAGTTTACCCAGCTCTTTCCAGGCGCGCAGCGTTAAAATTAATGCATCTAAACCATTGGCAACGCCAATCGCGAATTCAGCGCCACAATACTGAGCAAAATGCTGTTCAAATTTTTCCAGTTCTTGACCGCCAATATACCAGCCAGAATCAAGCACACGAGTGCATGCTTCTATCAGCTCCGCTCTATACTGCTGGTTTATCGTTTTTAAATCTAAAAAAGGAATCATAAAAACCGCTCTTTCAACTTTCTATTTAAAGGTTTTTCAATATATTTAAATGCTGCCGCACTCAGTACAATAGAACTAAGGATAATCATCAGCGACAGCAATAAACTATCAATGTTTAAAGCATATTGCATGACTGCATATTCGGCAATCTGAATGATCAGCAAATGAATTAAATAGAAGCAAAAACTGATTTCACCGAGCCAAACCATCCATTTACTTGAAAGAAAACGGTTTAAGCCTGCGGGCTGCTTCTCTTCACTTGATAATGCAAAGGAAAGTATGATCAAAATCATAGGAATCCAGTAATAAACTGAATATCTTAAGCCAATATCAACAAACTGATGTAAGGCAAAAAAAGCGGCAAAGATTGCCAGTGATGCAATTTCAATATATTGAGATGACCAAGCCTTAGCTTTGAAACGCTCTTTCAATTTTACATACACATGAAACAGCATCATTCCCAAAAGAAAATCTGAAAATCTGATCAAGGGAGAAATATAAAGCCAGTAATGCTTTTGTCCCTCAGACAGAAAGACATTCATCACCAAAATCAGCGTAAACAAAAATACCAATATGGCAAGTTTTGCTTTTTGCCTGAACAGCAGGATAAACGGAAACAACAAATAGAAAAACATTTCATCTGAAATGCTCCATGAAGGCGCATTCAATGAAAAGAAAATTTTTTCGCTGGGAAAAAAGCTTTGTACTAACAAAACATTTTGCGCAACATATTTCCCGCTACCGCCAATCAGACTGTTTAAAATCAAGGCGGCGAGCATAGTCACAAAATGCATCGGATAAATTTTTGCAAGCCGAGCAATGAAAAATTCTTTTTTCGTAATTTTTTTGTCTATAAATTTATGTTCATAATTATAGGCCAAAATAAAACCACTTAAAATGAAAAAAAAACTGACCCCTAAAAACCCTTCTGCAAGAATAGCCTCAAAAATCAGCTTATAATTCTCATCACCTTTTAAAATGACAAGATGGCTAAATAAAACAAATAATGCAAAAAAAAATCTTAATGAGGTGAGCGGTTTTATCATTTTTCAATAAAACCTTTTATCACTGCAGGATTGCCGACAACAATTGCATTTTCAGGGACATCCTTAGTCACTACAGCTCCAGCCCCCACCATTGCCTTTTTACCAATCCGGATTCCAGGCAAAATAGTGGCATTCGCACCAATACTTGCACCGGCTTCTACCACTGTTCTTAAAAATTCTTCCGGATACTGCTTTGAACGGGGATGCTTATCATTGGTAAAAGCAACGCATGGGCCAATAAAAGCATTGTCCTCAATAGTAATGCCGTCCCAAATAAATACCCCAGACTTCACAGTAACGCCATCACCAATCAGCACATCATTTTCAATCAAAGTGTGAGCACAAATATTGCAGTTTGCTCCAATCTGAGCTTGTGTCAAAATCACACTATATTGCCAAACACGTGTATCCATGCCGATTTTTTGGGTCTGTACATCTGCTAAAGGATGAATAAAAGGCTTGTGAACTTCTTTTAAGAAAGCCTCATAACTGCGGATATAGTCAGACTCATCATAATGATCACTAGCCAAAACCAACAATAAGCAGTCATCTGAAAAGTCATGCATTTCATGCCAAACTAGAGGTGGAATCCGCAGTCCTTTATTAGCGCCTTCCAGCCAGACTTCCTCTTTGTGCTTACCATTATCCATCACCATTTTGCACTTCCCTTTTAAGCAAAAAGCAATTTGATGAAGCGCTTTATGCGCATGAAAGCCACGGGGAACATCGGTTTGAGTATCGAAAATATAATAGAGCCTTTTAACTTCAAAAGGGATATTTTTATTTGACTCTGCCACAACCAGAGAACCTCTCTGATCACCCAAGTCCGGCAATTCAACCCACTCAATTAAATTCATTACCAGCTCCGTGTTGCACCAAAGAAATCAAATACTGGCCATAATCATTTTTACTCATGCTTTGACCAATTACTAAAACCTGTTCCTTGCTTAACCAGCCTTGATTAAATGCAATTTCTTCTAGGCAGGCCACTTTATAGCCTTGGCGCTTTTCCAAAGTTTCAACAAATTGGGCCGCTTCCAGCAAACTGCTGTGCGTGCCTGTATCCAGCCAGGCAAAACCGCGCCCCAGCAGTTCAACGTTTAAATCACCGCGCTCCAGATACATTTGA
>JASLHF010000133.1 GCA_030152275.1 Acinetobacter sp.
ATCAATTCTTCAATACTTTTTTGAAATTTGGCACTAAAAAAGCTTGAAGAAACGTTAGCATAGCTGTTGGTAATCACCGCCATCATAATCAGCCCAGGCACGATGAACTGCATATAGCTAAAACCGCCCATCTCACCAATACGAGAACCGACCAAATTGCCAAATATCACAAAGTACAAACTCATGGTAATGGCAGGTGGAAGCAAGGTTTGCGGCCAGATGCGCATAAAGCGGCGAATTTCTTTATGCACCAGAGTATATAAAGCTACGCTAAGTTGGTTTAAGTTCATGGCGTAGTTCCTTCGAGATTTTTTTCGACCATCTTCACAAACAGTTCTTCTAAACGGTTGGATTTGTTCCGCATACTGCGGACTTGGATTCCTTGCGATTCGAGCAATTGAAATAAGTCATTGAGAGTATGTGCTCTATCCATAGTCACTTCTAAAGTCACGGCATCGACTAAATGAAAACGAACGCCAATGATGTCGATATGAATCGGTTCAATCGGTGCGGCCAAATCAAAAATAAAGGTTTCCTCATTGAGTTGATTGAGGAAATTTTTCATGCTGGTGTCTTCTTTAATGACACCACGGTCAATAATGGCAATTCGACGACACAGCATTTCTGCTTCTTCTAAATAATGTGTGGTTAAAATGATCGATGTGCCTTTATTGTTCATTTCTGTGAGGAAGTCCCACATCGAACGACGTAGCTCAATATCAACCCCTGCTGTGGGTTCATCTAAAATAAGGAGTTTCGGTTCATGCATCATGGCACGGGCAATCATCAGGCGACGTTTCATACCGCCCGAAAGCATACGGGCTTGAACACCGCGTTTTTCCCATAAGCCGAGTTTTTCTAAATATTCTTCGGCACGAACTTCCGCAATTTTTTTAGGAATACCATAATAGCCCGCTTGTGTGACTAAGATATCGAAGGTTTTTTCAAACTGACCGAAGTTAAACTCTTGAGGTACAACTCCTAAGCATTGTTTAGCTTGAGAGGGGTGTGTATCGAGATTATGTCCAAAAATTTCGACAGTACCTGAGGTTTTCTTGGTCAATGAGCTGATAATACCAATCGTTGTAGATTTGCCTGCACCATTTGGTCCAAGAAGGGCATAGAACTCGCCTTCAGGAACAGTTAAATCGATGCCTTTTAAAGCCTGAAACCCATTTTTATAGGTTTTGGACAAATCTCTTAACGTCAATGCATCAGTCATGAAATTCTCGAATGATTAATAGTGGCACTATTGTGAGCGATTATGCCTAATAAACCAAGTAATCTACTCGCAATTCTGTGTTGCAGATATGGAACATTGTATAAAGCATAAGCAGGAAAATCACTCTAAGCTATATAGATGCTTTACCTTGTGATTTTTTTTGATATGATGTGCTCGCGCGCTCATAGCTCAACTGGATAGAGTACAGGTCTCCGAAGCCTGTGGCGTGGGTTCGAGTCCCGCTGAGCGCACCAAATTCTATATAAAAACTCGTATAAAGCTGTATAAAGTCGTTGCTACCATTACGTTTCCCCTGAAAAACCTGTATAAACTTGTATAAAGTAATTCAAAGCTGTAACGCATTGATGCATTACAGGTTGCGTTACAAATCATTTTTGTACTCAGAGGTGTAACGCAAAAACATGCCAAAGCAAGTAATTTCGCTTACTGATTCCAAAATCAAAGCATTTCTAAGAGATATAAAAAATAACAATCCCAATGGCTTACAGACAGATGTAAGACTCAGTGACGGTGCGGGTTTGAATCTTCTAATTCGCAAAAATGGCGCTGTGATGTGGCGATTTGACTACACCCGGCCAGTTACAAAAAAAAGAAATACAATGTCGATTGGTACTTACCCGCAAATTTCTCTGGCCAAAGCGCGTGAATATCGCGACCAATTCAGAGCATTGATTGCGGCTGGAAAAGATCCGCAGGCAGAAAAACAGGGTGTAGAGGAAAAAGAGCGATTAAAGCAGCAAGCCACTTTCAAATCAGTTTCTGATCTATATAAAAGCAAACAGCGTTTAGCTGAAGCAACAGTAATTCGCAATGAGCGGATCTTTGAAAAACTCAATCGCGGTATTGGCAATATGCCAATTTCTGAGATTACCCCGCGCGATTTAGCAAAAGTGATAGAAAAGGATGAGGCTAAAGGATTTATTGAATCTGCTATGCGCATTCGATCAAAAGCATCTCAAGTTTTCCGTTTTGCTGTAAAGATGGGCTTATGCGAAAGAGATATTGCGCAGGATCTTGCCGGCACAATCACCCAGCGCGAAAAGAGTCATTACTCAGCATTAACAGATCCATTCGATTTTGCACGTTTGCTTTTCGATATTGATAATTATGAATCTCAGCTTGTACACGTAAAGTTTGCGTTACAGCTGGCGCCATTGGTTTTTGTACGTATAGGTGAATTGCGTAGCGCAAAATGGGCTGACATAGATTTTGATGCTGCAACATGGTCTTATACACCCTCAAAAACTTCTGCGAAAACTGGCCTAGATCATATTGTGCCACTTTCAACTCAGTCCATAGCTATTCTTAAAGAGGCCTACAATTTTACAAACAATTCAGAATATGTTTTCCCTTCGCGCTCAGATAAGCATCGCCCAATCTCTGATATGTCTATTAATATGGCCCTGCGCCGTATGGGGTATGGTAAAGACGATATGACTGGGCATGGCTTTCGAGCGATTGCGCGAACTTTACTGGATGAGGTTTTAGAATTTCCGCTTGAGATTATCGAGCAGCAGCTTGCTCACCAAGTTCGTGATATGCACGGCAGGGCATACAATAGGACAAAGCATTTAGATAAGCGTAAGGCCATGATGCAGCGTTGGTCTGATTATTGTGATGAATTAAAGGCGCAATACGCAGCATCAAAAAATATTAAGTTTGAAGAAAAAAAGCCCTCATGATGCGAGGGCTGTTTTTTTATTGAAGTGGGCATAAATTGTTGATTTCCACCAGTGCTTATAGCCGCTTTCGCTCACCCAGTCTGGTGCGGGAAATTGATTTGAATCAATCATTGAAAGAATTGTTGCACGTGTCATGCCGACCATTTGCATAACATCACTTGTTTTCATTAACCGATCTTCTTCAAGCCGTACACTCTTCTTAATTAGTTGCATTTCATTGAATATCGCCTGAAGCAAATTCATTTCAGATTCTGTTCGCATCATGACACCTCCTTTAAACTTTTTCGCACAGCCGCAGGCAATTCATCTGCAGCAGCCAATTTTTCAACACAAATGTGATAAAGCACTTTCACAAGTTCCGCCGGCAATGTTGTTGTGAACTCAATTTGAGAAATATGACGTGGCGCCAGCTCTTCCACGAATTCTTCAAGCAGATCGGTTTCAGCGGGGGATAGGTCAGTCATTGCCTTGCTCCTGTGCTTCACTCAATGCCACAAGTTTGAGTGCAATGTCTTGCCACATTTCACGCACTTCATTTGTTTTGCTTTCAGTATGAGTTGCCATATCAACTGCATTAATTGCAATAGTTAATTCAAGCAGGTTTTTCTGGCTAACAACCACAAAACCTTCTAGTTTTAGAGCTTCAATCACAGCAGCCGCCTGATCATCAGTAAACTCAGCAAAGTTTTCATGTAATGCTTTTACAACAGTGCTTTTAATATCCATCACATCACCAAACTGGCCGCACTCAGTACGGCCTTATCAAATTAGTTGCCGAATAATTCGGATTCGCGTTGAGCAGCTGCGGTATTTATGCGCTGTTTATCTGCTTCGGACTGTTCTTCAAACTGCGGATCGGTAAAGATGAAGTTGATTTCATCCTGATTTTTGGCCGCGGCAATATCTGCAATTGCTTTATCAGTCCAAGCCACATCAGTTACATCAGCGAACATATCTTGCTGGTTTTCTAAGAACTTTTTGCGCGCACCGTAAACTTGCAGCACTTCACTCATATGATCGACAGTTAGTTTTGGTTTGCTGTCCCGGATGGTCTGAGCAACCTCTTTAAGTACATCAAGATTTTCAGCTTTTTCAATCGAGAGCTTTAAGCTATTTAGAATGCCATTGCTTTTGATTTCATTAACATCGGGTGCTGTTTGGTTTGGTTGAGATACTGCTTTTTCAGCTTCTGCTTGCAATCGCTGCAATTCGCTAACGCTTAACTCTTTTTCAGGCGGCGCAAACTTTTCTATTGCCTGTGTGTAGGCATCTTTTAAATAAGCTAGGTGAGGGCCTGTCAAAGCATCATTAATAATGAACTGCTCATGTAATTCATTGAGTTCAGCAATGCTTGCGGCTTTATTCATTCTGACTAAATAGTCTTTTTTTACTTCTGCGGAGGATGGTTTTTTCACAGCTGGCGGCGCTTGCTCAGCAACTGGTTCAGGTTTTTTTTCAGAAACTGTCTTTTTTGCTACATCATTTGATGTTGAATTTTGGACATTGACTGTTTTTTCAGGCTGGAATTTTTTAGTTTGAGCGCTGATCAATTTTAGAAGTTCTTCGCGCTTCGCATCATCGATAAGCATCATTGCTTTATCTTCAGCTTCATCAAGTGCGGCAGGAGATTTAGCGCCAAGTACTTCACGTTTGATTTGGTTGAAATCTGCTTGCTCAGATACAGACTGATCAGGCGTAACATCAATGATGCGATCTTGCTCTTCCTCTACAGAGCGCAGGCCCATAAGCAGCTCAGGTGCATAAACACGACCAAAGAATGAAGCAGCGCGATAACGAAGCATCTGTTCAGGCATAGTTTTCCATTTGCTGCCATTCTTTGTATACCAGCCTTCTTTTATAGCCATTTCCATTGAGATTTTTGAAGATTCAACCAATGGAATGCCATAAGCTTTACAGCATTTATATACACCGCCATACTCTTTTAATTCTTCAAGAGTAAATTCAGGCATGCGTGTACCAGCCTCAAGAGCCCAAGCAACACAAGTTTGATTCTCGACTTTCAAAGATTTAGTAACTTGGCTCTTGCGACCGTTATTCCAAACTGTTTCTTGATATTCGACATCTACTTCACCTAGATTTTCAACTTCGAAACGCAAAGATGAAAAGCGACCACAGCTATTAATAGAAGCTAAAATAAATTGTGATGACCAAGATGGGCGACCTTCAATAACATGCAAGTTCTGCATAATCATCATTACGTCAGCGCCAAGACGATTAGACATATTCAGCGCAATAACACAGTTTGGCAGACCGTTAGGATTTGGTTCATCACGGTATTGCATGTTTCCGAATTGATCCTTTCCTACCTTAATCTTAGTAACAGCGCGATATTGCTCAGGCACCATGGTCGAATTTGAAAGCATGTTCGCAACACGCTGAGAGAATTCAAAAGACTCAGGATTTAAAAAACCAACAAAGTTTGTTTGTGGTGCAACAGATAATTGAGTTTGAGCATTCATTTTTAAAATTCCTAATTAGTTAAAATCGTTTTCTAAAGCTTGTTTGGTCATGTAAGACGGCAGAAATAAATCTTCCATTTCCAACGAATAGCCATCCCATTCATTAATCAGTAGGGATTCAGCTAGTAATTCTTTTGATTTGCGGTATTGCGTATCACCAACACTTAAGAACAGATCAGATGCGCGGTACTGTTTAACGTTGAATGGAGCAATGTTTTCAGCTACCAAGAAAATAAAATCAGGTTTGGTTTCTGTGCCGTAATACTGTTGAAAACCTTCTCGGTACATAGATGCTGAAAGACTGTAACCATATTCGCCACTGTCTTTTGAGAACTTAAAAGGGCGTGCATCACGTGTAGTTTTTACATCTAAGATCAGGCCATTTGGAAAAGCCTTACAAGGTGCAATATGCCAATCTGGACGGATGCGCAGCTGTAGATCAAATACTGGATCTGTAAAGAAAATGCTTGCTTCTGGCATGCCGTAGTTGTTTTGCATATCAGCGTATGAGCTCAGCATTCTTAGATTATTTGCAATACGCTCTGCGCCTGCCAACTGTTCTGCTGTAATGGTAACTTTTGCTCCATGTTCCGCCGCGAATGCATCCCACCATTGAACACGTGCAATTGAATCCTCAGATGGATTTTTTGCATTACGCATCGCATCAGTTGGAGGCTTTGGAGCATCTGCGGGGATAACAGCAAATTCATTCGCAAACTGTATAGGCTCTAAAAACAGAGTGTGTGCCAGTGTCCCAAAATCTAAATGCTTTTTTGTTTCCCGCTCATGCTCCTTGATGATGTTGTGGGAATAGAAGTGAGCACTTGAACGCAGCATATCTTTAAGCTGACTAGAGCTAAATTCAGGGCGGCTGTGGTACTCCTCATTGCTCATTTTTTCAATGAGCGAGGCGGTTGGAAGTTCTACAAATGCGTTCATTTTTTTGATGCCTCATAAGCTATGCCCATATCGTGAGCCAACAAATTCCCAGTGCCTTTATCCCAAACAATGCCAAGCTCTTTATTTAGGTAGAAACGCAATGATTCGTACTGGCAGGGGTTTAATAAGATTTCAGCACCTTGATCTACAAGCCAGTTCGAAAAATCCTCAAGGTCTTTTTTATTTGATAAAACGCGTCTTTTAGAATATTTGGCAATACTGCTGTATCTGGCGCGGAGCTTTTGCCATTCATTTTTTGTTGACATTATTAGCCTCCAAACAAAGTCATAATTGCCACAGTGACGATGAACCACAGCACCAGCGCCGTGATGATGAAGATTGCAAAGTCTTTAGCATTGGCCCAGATAATCGCCCTGCGTGAAGTTCGCATTTCGGCAGCAGTAGGATGTTGGTAAAGCACAGGCTTTGTACAAGAATGGTTTTCAGCAAATACCGGTGTATTGCTATGTGATGCGGTTTCTTTCATACTTATCTCGCTCTTTGAGTAAAAGCCCTGTTTCCTGCAAGTTATCGGGGCTTTTTTGTGGGTACGATATTTAGTTTATCAAAGGAAACTTTTAAGTCAACAAAAAGTTTATTTAGGGAAACATTTTATTTTTATTTGGGAAACTGTATTTTTTGATAGGCAAAAGAAAACCCATCACAAGGATGGGTTTTTTAGGGGTGTGCTAATCAACTAACTTTTTCTCTAGCAGCAGCCTCTCTTATAAAATCTTTGTTTATTGACCACATTTGTTTTGTGGAGTGGTATCTCGGATTAAGTTCCGAAACAACAGCAAACAACCATCGCTTTCTGTCGTCAGAAATGCTTCCTTCTTCATTTCTCTCATAAGGCACAATCCCCAGTAATGCGCCGTTTTCTATGGGGTACTCAAAAGTGAATTTTGTTGAGGCGTATGTGTGAAATGGTGAAGTGTCAGCTACTTTTATCATTATAGCACTTAATTCATTATCATTTATTTTGCTTTGGACTGCCAAAGCCACCATAGGCTTACCAAGAGCAATATCTGTATTTATATACTTGCAAGCCATTTCAAAAGCGGCTTCATTGTCTTTGAAATGTAAAACTTCTGAGTTTATAGATTGCTTTTTATTTTCACCCATAATCCATTTTTTTAGCTTAATGAGTAAGCTATAGCCCCATGTCATTAGTAGACCAAGGGGGATAAAATAAAGATACAAGTGGAAAACTATAAAATCCCTTTTTCTTGGAAAATAATCGGAGTCAAAAACCACATTAATCCACACATCTGGGTAGGTATAGTCATAACCATAATGACTACCAAAGAACACCCATATTAAATATGAAAGCACTCCAAGTGATAATATTATTAGTCCAGTTCTCTGAAATGGAGTAGATGTTCCATAATCCCAAATTTTTTTCATATTATTACCAGCTTTCCAAACTAGATATTTGCCAAACCCAGCCAATTATTTCTAATTGCTGATCAACCACTTCTTGAGTGCTTAAGTGCATTTCTGGGAATTCAATAGCATTATCGGAAACAATACGAATACCACCTAAAGGTAAATTATAAAGGCGCTTGCAATAAAATAGCCCACCTATACAGATAGCAAAAATTTTCCCATCTTTAATTTTTTTCCTACCAAGATCCACGTGAATCGTATCGCCATCTTTAATAGTCGGACTCATTGAGTCCCCAATAGCCGTAGCAGCAACAGCATTCTCTTTTGTGATCGACAAATTTCTTAAAGTTGCTTTCGACATTCGTAATTTACGTGTTTCGTTTGCAATAGCTTCACTAATTGAACCAGCACCACAAGCAAAAGAAAAATCCTTAAAAAATGGGATTTCAATCTCATCGTCATCAAGCGGGGTGTTGCTATCCCATGGCTCTACTTGTGTGAATTCGGGCGTTGAGTTTCCAGTCAAAATCCAGTTTTCAGAAGTTTTTAGAACTTGTGAAAGAGCTGGCATAAATTCAGATCTGGGCACATTTATCCCAGAAACCCACTTCGATACAGCTCCCTTGGTTGCGCCTGTTGCTTCCATTAAATCAACTTGCTTGAGCTTTAGATCAGTCATTCTTTGAATTATTCGATCTCTAATTGAACTCATAAAAAACACTCCGATTAATGTTTCCTATAGTAAACAAACACATTGAAGATTGCGGAAACTTATGGTTTACTAATGGAAACTATTGGTTTATTGAGGTAAACATGACCGTTGATGATCTAAAAGACCATTTCGGCGTTGAAAAAGACATTCATCTAACAAAAACAATCCTAGGTGTAACCAGAGGAACTGTTAGCAAATGGCGACATCGGGGAATACCTGTTGATACACAAGCCCGAATTCAACTGCTGACAAATGGAAAACTAAAAGCAGATTTAAGTTCTGTAGTTGCACGTGTTTGAGGGGGTTTTATGTCAGAAAAATTAACCGACAGCATCACCTTCAAATGCACGTATGAAGAAAAGAGGGATTTAGAAGCAATTGCGCGTTCAGAAGAAAAAACGCTGTCTGAGCACATAAGAGGGCTTGGCATATCGAATATCTCGGAAGTTCGGGAACGTATAAATCATCTCGCATCACTCATGCGTATGACCACAGATACCGTAGACACACCAATCTTTGAATTGACGGCTATGCCGCTGCCAAAAACAACAGGCACAAAAAAGGCCCAGTTGCGCGAACAACTGAGCCTTTCTGCCGTTCATACCGAAATATAAACGAGGTAATTAACCAATGCCGAATTTAGCACATGCACTTTCACAAACTCAAGGCGAAATAGTGCATTTTCCAAAAACAGGACAGAACGCAATGTCTAAAAAGGAAGAAGGGTTTACTCGACTACCTAATGTCTTGATTGACTCGCAGATCATGGCTGAATTGAACGACAAAGCGTTTAAGTGCCTGATGTTTATTATTCGTCAAACACTAGGTTTTGACCGTGAATCTCACACAATTTCAATTACACAGTTTCAAAAGCATTGTGGAATTAAAAAAGAAGAAACCATAACAAGAGCAATTCGTGAACTTGAACTGGTAAAAGCAATCAAAGTTGAGCGTAAAACCGGGCGCTTAAATGAATATTTTTTAACGCTAGACCAGTACCATCAAACGGTACTACCCCCATCTAAAGGGGGTAGTACCACTGAACATGGGCGGGGCACCCCCGATAAAGGTGGGGAGAGTACCCCCGCTGAACAGGGGGCTAATAAAGAAAACTCTAAAGAAAATTTAAATAAAGAAAAAAACACCGTTCCTGTGGATAAATCAAAATCTGAAATGTTTGGTGATTCTGTCGAATACCACGGGGACGATAAAAATCTGTACAGCTTGAGAGAACTGGCAAACGTCTACACAGTTCAATCAGATTTGATAGATCAGATCGTAGACCGCGCTCCACAGCTCACAGATGCCGAAATTAAAAGCGAGCTGAAAAACTTTGCTCAGTGGTCAACCAGCAGAGAAAAAACCACAGCACAGGGCTGGATGAATTACTGGATCTACCGGATTCAAAAACTTTCAGCGCCTAAGGCTAAATCTTCAAAAGCAGCTAAATCGAAAAGCAAAGGCTTGTCTGATGCTCAAATTGATTTATTCGCTTCAAAGCTTACTGACTTCCACGAATTCGCAGCGATGTACGCAAACGTCGGTGAAACACAGAAATCCTTCACGGCGCGAGTCGCTACAAAACTTCGTGATCCTGAGCAGCTGAAACACTGGGCTTCATATCTCAAAGACGTGGGCTTCACTGGAAATATTGAGGACTTCGCATGATGAAAGATCAAATCAAGCCGGATGATGCAACACACATTGAAACTGACGGCACGTACTGGAAAAACGAAAAAGGTATTTGGATGTGGTGGCGCACTGGCTGGGGCTGGTGTCACTTCGTTGGAAAAGTGAACAACAGGTTATTAGATAAATTTACTCAGTTGTGAGGTGTGGTTTGAAGCTGACTAAAAAACAACGCGCTGAATTAAAAATGAAGTTTGGCGGCCATTGCTCTTATTGTGGGTGTGAATTGGGCGATAAGTGGCATGCAGATCATATTGAGGCTGTTAAGCGTGATTTTGATATGAAGAAATGCCCTAAAACTGGCTACATGATCCCAGTTGCAAATGGAGTTTTATTTAAGCCTGAAAACGATAATTTGAAAAACATGAACCCAGCTTGTGTGCCATGTAACACAAATAAATCTTCAATGAGCTTGGAATCATGGCGCAGATCGATAGCTCATTACCGTGATGTTCAATTGCTACGTGATAGCACTCATGCACGACACTTACATCGTTTCGGATTGATTGAGATCAAGCCAGACCCAGTTGTATTTTTCTTTGAAACGTGGGTTGAGGGCATATGACAGGACTGAGATGGAGTGAAGAACAGCTCAATGCGCACTTAAAAGCGCACAGAGATAGGGCAAATCTCTCGAAATTGCGACTTAAAGAGCAAAATCAAGCAAAGGTACAGCAAGCCAATAAAAGCGCCGTAAACGTCAATTCAGAGCGTTTTACGCCGTGTATCGAAAATCAGGTTTTAAGCTGTGAAATTGCAGCGACACCGCCAAGTGTAAATCACTATTGGGAGAAAACCGGCAAGGGGTTCAGGTTAAGCGACAAAGCACGGCAGTTTCACGCTGTTGTTATTGCCCTAATTCCAGCACTAAGACTCACATCGCGGCTGAAAATGGAAGTGACATTTCATTTCCCGACACACCAAAAACGCGACATAGACAATCACTTGAAAGCAACGATAGACAGCTTGGTGAAATGCGGATTCTGCGAAGACGATGAACAGTTTGATGAGCTTCATGTAAAGCGCGGAAATGTCATCAAAGGCGGCTTAATAAAACTTAAGGTTTGGGAGATTTAATAATGGTTGAGATAGTGGATTCTATAGCTTTTACACACTCTCCTCGCGCGCGCACGCGTTTCATTAATCAACGGACGAAAAAGAAAGTTAAAGAATTTCTCGTAAAACAGCGTGGCTATAAGCGTCCAGACTTCAACCGCATGATTCTAGATCTATGCACGCACTGCGGCTGGACACACGAAAAGATTGCAGACGTTTTGCCTGTAGCGAATGCATCAACTGTCAGCGAATGGGCGCGGGGTGGAAAGCCTAATTTTGAGAATGGGGAAGCGTTTATAGAGCTTTGGAAGATGGAAACAGGGATAGATATTGTGCCGCGTGATGGCGAGTGGATGACCTACAAATACACTGTAGGGCAGCTGGACATATTCGATGATGGTGGGTTGTGTGATCAGGTTATAGATGTGTTGGATGAGGAGATTGCGGGGCATCAATTTAAGCGCGGTGACTTTGTTATGCTTGCAGATGGAACACCGTGTCTATATCAAGTTCAAAAGGATTCAATCAGAGGAGCTTTGCTGGTTGCAAAAGTTGGTGCAAAATCACACCCATTTAAACCGGTAGGTGTAGAAGCGCGTTTGGCCACAACTGAAGAAATTGAATGGTACAAAGATAGACAATTGGCAGGTAAGTGGTGATTAAAAAAAATATTAGTGTATTTAGTATTTAGCTTATAGTTTTTAAATGCTTAATCGTGTATTTCTATCTGGCTTAACTAACCATGAATTTCAGGATAAGACATGATTGAAAATATTAGGCTTGCGTATTTATCACTACCAGTTAAGCCGACAAATTTATATGTGACTCAAGACACCTATTTAGAAATAAGAAACTATTTAAATGAATTTAATATACCAGCCACGTTAAAAGGGCATAAGGTTATTGTAAACAATGAACTTACTGTTCCATTCGAGTGGGTGTAACACATTAATCACCCAACAAACCGCAACACATCACCCCGCAATCTAGCCCTATCAACCAATGATGGGGCTTTTTTTATGGCTACTACTCCACGACGTACCACACGCACACCAGGTGCGAAAACAGAAGTAAAAGATACGGCGCAGGCAGCTGATGACGCATTAGATGCTGTATTAGGTAAGGCTGACACGCCAGCGGAAACAGCAGTTGCAGATCCAGCTGAAAAACCGCAAACAGCAGAAGACGTGCTGGCGGATATTCTTGGCGGCGATGCAGAAGGGCAAGAAGAAGCGCCAGAGGGTTTTATTCCATTAGAACAATTTGATGCAGTCGCAGCAGATCTAGCCGAAGCGAAAGACCAGCTGGCTACGGCACAGGGCGAACTCATTGCATTTAAAAATGACATTGCAGCCATGCTGGGCCGTGTAGCTGAACTGCAGGGCAAGCCTCAACCTGTTATTGCAAATGCAGGAGCAGCGCAATCTGTAGCAGTTAAGAAGCGCATGAAGTCGGTGCTAGGCCCTAAAGGCTGGATGCAGGTTGAAGTGGAGTAATTGACATGGGAAGCAAACCAAAAGTAGTTCAGCAAGACCCAGAAGGCGATGCGCAAAAAGCTGCGGAAAAAGCCACAGCTGAGGCAAATGCAAAAAAAGCTGCACGCCGTACTGCAAATACCGGCGGCACAAGCATGCTGGGCAGTGCAGATAACTCTAAAACGACATTAGGCGGTGGCTAAATGAATAATGACGCTCGTATCTACTGCACACGCTTGAATCAGCTGAAATCTGCCCGCGCTCAATTTGAACCGCACTGGGCTGAATGCTATCGATTTGGTGCGCCTGAGCGTCAGCAAAGCTTTAGCAATGGCGATGTGAAAAATCAGCGTGAAACAGAGCGCGCTGATTTATATGATTCGACTGCAGCAGATTCAGTTCAAGTCCTTGTTTCAATGATCATGAGCGGTGTAACGCCAGCCAATTCGATTTGGTTTAAAGCGCAGCCTGATGGCATTGATGATTTAGCAGAACTAACTGAGGGTGAACGCTGGTTAGAAGACGTGTGTCAGTTCATGTGGCGCAATATTCATGCATCAAATTTCGATAGTGAAAACTTCGATACGCTGACAGACGTTGTTACAGCAGGCTGGGGTGTGATGTATTGCGATGTTGACCGTGTGGCGCAGGGCGGCTATGTCTTTGAATCGTGGCCTATTGGCAGCTGTTATATCGGCTCAACCCGCGCAGATGGTTTGATTGACACTATCTACCGTGAACATGAAATGACAGCAGAAACAATGCTGAATACATACGGCGAAGATAATTGCCATCATTCAGTCGTTGAAGTTGCTAAAAACAGTCCAGACACAAAATTTGCATTGCTGCATGTGATTCAGCCGCGTAAGCAAGTGGGCGCAGGTCAGCTCAATAAAGCCATGCCTTTTGCTTCATATCATATTGATATTGCTCATAAGCAAATGCTTAAAGAATCGGGCTATCACGAATTCCCATGCTCAATACCGCGCCTGCGCAAATTGCCCGGCTCAGTCTACGGAAATGGTCAAATGACCTTGGCTTTGCCTGATGCGAAGACGGCTAATGAGTTAATGAAAAATACAGTGCGTGCTGCCGATCTGCAGATTGGCGGTATGTGGATTGCTCAGGATGATGGCGTATTAAATCCGCACACAGTCCGCATTGGGCCACGTAAAGTCATCATTGCAAATGATGTGAATTCAATGAAGCGCTTGGATGACGGAACAAACTTTCAAATTTCAGAATATTTGCTGACAAATCTGCAGGGCAGCATCCGTAAAAAGCTTATGGCTGACCAGCTGCCGCCGATCGGCACAAGCCAAATGACAGCAACAGAGATCAATACCCGCGTTGAATTAGTACGTCAGCTGCTAGGGCCGATGTATGGCCGCCTGCAGACTGAATATCTGCG
>JASLHF010000139.1 GCA_030152275.1 Acinetobacter sp.
AGGTGTTCCATGTTTTTCCTCAAATTGTTTGACCCAATTCTCATGCGCTTCTAATTCTTCGGCGCTCGGCAGGATCACTGGCAGATCAATTTGGACTGCTTGGCGGGCAACACTGCCATGTTCATTTTCGGTATGGGTCAGAGCATCAATATCAAATGATACTTGGCCGCCTGTCATTGCTAAATAGACATCCGACAGGATTTCAGCATCCAGTAAGGCGCCGTGGAAAGTACGGTCGCGCTGCGGAATTTCATAGCGGCGTACCAAGGCATCCAGTGAATTTTTCTGTCCCGGATGCTTGGCTTTCGCCATCGCCAGTGTATCTGTTACTTCGCAGACTTCCGAGAGTGCAGGCAAGCCGGCGCGGGTGAACTCCATGTTTAAGAAGTTCATATCGAAGGTTGCGTTGTGCGCAATAATTTCCGCGCCTTTTAAGTAGTCAAACAGTGTGTCGGCAATTTCACCGTACAGCGGTTTGTCTTTTAAGAAATCATCGCTGATGCCATGGATATTTTCAGATTCGCCTACCGGTTTTTGCGGATTGATATAAATATGAATGGAGCTTCCGGTCAGTTTGCGGTTGATCATTTCAATCGCGCCAACTTCAATAATCCGGTCGCCGTCCTGAAAATAAAAACCGGTGGTTTCTGTATCCAGAATTAGCTGGCGCGGCCCTTGCTGCTCATTGACCGCTGGGGTAATCACAATTTTAGGATGAATAGGTGCAGAAGCCTTGATGTCTTGAAAGTTGTCTTGCTGTTCTAGAGTGTCTGCCGGCATATTTGGCGTCATGGCGCTGTTATCTGAAGGTTTGGTTTGCTCGTTCACAACGGACTCATTTTCAAACGTTTCATTTTCCACGGATTCATCTTCCAGCAGTTCTTCTTCATCTTCACTGTCGGCCAGCTCTAAACCGAAAGGGTCATTCAGCAGCCAGTCAGATTCATCTTTTTTTTTAATGGATTCGCTGCTTGCAGCTTTTAATTGCATTGCAGTTTGTTCTGCACCTAAATTAGCCAGCTGATCGGCCATTTCATTGCCTGCATGACCTGCGTGGCCTTTAATCCAATTCCACTCAATTTCACGGCCTTGGCATACTGCATCCAGCTTTTTCCATAAATCCGGATTTTTAACATCTTTCCAATTTTTCTTTTTCCAGCCGTGAATCCATTCGGTAATACCTTGTTTGACATAATTAGAATCTGTCCAAATGGTCAGTTTGGCATCGGAAGGACAAAACAGTACGCCTTCAATGGCTGCGGTAAGTTCCATACGGTTATTGGTGGTTTCAGCTTCACCGCCGCAAAGTTTGTGTTCTTCAGATTCTGTAATGACATATGCGCCCCAACCGCCTAAACCGGGATTGCCTTTGCAGGCGCCATCGACGTAAAGCGTGATTGATTGAGACATAAAACAGAATCCGGAAAAATTAAGGCTGAAATAAGTGTTGTATTGTATAACGCAAATGAATTTGCGAAAGGGGAATCGCCATGATTTTTTAATTTCTTGTAACATTTATAGTAGAAACACGTTAAATTAACGCCTTGTGTCTGCGTCCCGCTTCACTACAATGGCATATCTAAAAAATAAATTTTATACGAGTTGTTTGGATTTTTTTATGTATAAACCAACCATAAACTGGTGTCAGCCCACTTTGCCTGGATTATTTAAAATTACAATATTGGGTTCAGCGTTAGCTGCGCTAGGCTTAACGGGATGTTCATCTTCTTCAAGCGCAACACAGGCCTCGAAGACAAAAATGGTTGGTTCTTCGGGCTATTTAGACGCCAACAGTCTGGACGGTTTGGAAGATTTGCTTTCTGCAACAGATATGCGCGCAGTGGAAGGTGACCGCCTGCAGGTTCTGAAGCACGGTGATGTTTGGAAACGCATGACTGTGGGCTTCAAAATGGATTTAAACCATTGGGATACCCGAATTGAAGCGCAGCGCGGCTGGTTTGCGTCACGTCAGCCTTATATTGACCGCCTCAGCGCGCGTGCATCACGCTATCTGTATCATACGGTTAAAGAAGCAGAACGCCGCGGCATGCCGACTGAGCTGGCGCTGCTGCCTGTAATTGAAAGTTCTTATGACCCAGCAGCGACCTCCAGCGCTGCTGCTGCCGGTTTATGGCAGTTTATTCCCAGCACTGGCCGTATTTATGGCTTGAAGCAAAGCGGCATGTATGATGGGCGCCGTGACGTGGTGGAATCTACTCGAGCTGCCTATGAGTTTTTAGGCGGCCTGTACAATCAATTTGGTTCTTGGGAGCTGGCGCTGGCCGCTTATAATGCCGGCCCGGGCCGTATTCAGCAGGCGATTAACCGCAACCGCGCTGCCGGTTTGCCGACCGATTATTGGTCATTAAAATTGCCCCAAGAAACCATGAACTATGTGCCGCGTTTTTTGGCGGTCGCGCAAATTGTTAAAAACCCAAATGCTTATGGCGTAAGTTTGCCGCCGATTGCTAACCGTCCGCACTTTCGGGAAGTGGTGGTTGGGCCGGCAAATTTAAATGAAATTGCCTCTGTGACTGGCTTAAGCCGCGGTGAACTGTATGCGCTGAACCCGGGGCACCGCGGTGATGTTATTGATACTGCCAGCCCAATGAAAATTTTAATTCCAGCTGATCTCAGTCCATCTGTTGATGAAAAGCTGAAAAAAATGAAGTCAGGCAATGGCGGTTACTGGGCTGGCGGCTATGCGCAAAACTTGCCGCAAAATAATGTCACTATTGCTCCATCAAAACAAACGCCGCCGGATCTGAACACTAAAATTATCACGCCATCCAAATCTGCGCCGCCGGTGCTGGCAGCAGCAAAACCTGTTCCAGCACCAGCTGCATCTGTTAAACCGGCTGCTGCAGCCGCGGCTTCGCCTTCTGTTTTAGGCCGTCCGCAATCAATTACACCACAAGGCGCGTCGGCACTGGCCGCTTTTGCATCCAACACAGATATTCCAAGCGCGCCGCGTATTCCTGTTGCGGTAACTCCGGCAGCGCCAGTCAAACAGGTTTCTGCAGAACCGCCGCTGTCAGCTAAAGAACGCGAACAGATTATGGCTGCGATTCAGGCCGAAGGCGAAAACAAAACTGTGGATGAAGTGCTGAAACCTGTAGCGACCAAAGCGGAACAGGATGAAGTCGTGCAGGAATTGCGTGCGCTGGCGCCGCGGGGAACAGAAATTGTTGATCCGTATGACGGTAAAATTAAGCTGACTGCAATTCAAACCAGCATGTCTGTGGCTGAGCAGCAAGGCAAAGAGTTGACCAAAGGTTTTGCTTATCCGAAATCGGTTGCTGAAAGCACACGTCCTGATTCGGAAGAGGCGCGCCGCAATGAAGGCAAGAATATCATCAAGACCGATTCGGAAGTCGTGGTGGTGGCGCCTAAAGGCAAACGCAGCACTTATACCGTTCAGTCTGGCGATACCTTGGCAGTGATTGCCATGAAAAACGGTGTGAACTGGCGTGATGTAGCGAAATGGAACCAAATGGATGCAGATTCAAAACTGTATGTTGGCACCACGATTTATCTCTACGATGCCAAACCTGCTATTCCGGATGAGCCTAAAGTTAAGGCGCAGCCAGACAGTTACATTGTTAAAGCGAATGACAGCCTGACAGGCGTTGCTAGCCAGTTTGGCATGCCGGTTAAACAGCTGGCGGACTATAATGGATTAAGCGTGACGAGCGGTTTATTTGTTGGTCAAAAGCTTTCTTTAAAAGAAACGCCGGCGTCTAAAGCGAAACTTGAAGCCAAAGCGGAAGCTGAAAGTAAAAAAGCCGATGCAGAAAAAGCGCAAAAAGACATTAAAATTCCAACCAAAACTTATACTGTCAAGCGCGGTGAATATCTCAAGCTGATTGCGGACCGTTATGCGCTGTCTAATCAGGAATTGGCTGACTTAACACCGGGGCTGACGTCTTCCAGCAGCTTAATGGCGGGCCAAAAAATTAAAGTGCCGCTGAATGAAGTTAATGCGGATGACAGTAATGCAAAAGCAGACAGCAGCGTAAAACAGAACGAGAAAACTGTTTCAGCTGTAAAATATGAAGCGAAAGCAGAACCAGCTTACAAGACTGAAAACTACACTGTGCAGCGCGGGGATACTTTATACAGCATTGCGGCGCAATCAAAAATCGCGATGACTGAACTGGCAGATTTGAATAAGATTCAGGCCAGCAGCGGATTGCGGGCAGGGCAAGTCCTTCAGATTCCTGCCGGTGCTGCAGTACCGGATCTGTATACTGTGCAGTCTGGAGATACACTGTCTGGTATTGCCAGCCGCTACAACTTAGGTATGGACTATATCGCTAATGTAAATGGCATTAGCCGCACGTCAGGTTTGCGAGCTGGTCAGCGTTTGAAGCTTAGCGGTGATGTTCCGGAAGTTAAAGCAGAAAGCAAAACTGAAAGTAAAGCCGCTGCCAAAACGGATAGCCGAAGTTCAGGCTTGGTACAGGATACACATGTCGTAAAATCAGGAGAAACATTGACCTCGATTGCGCAAAAGTATCATTTGCAACTGAATTATTTGGCTGAATTGAATAACTTAAACCGCACTAGCTCAGTGCGCATTGGCCAGCGTCTAAAACTGACTGAAGATGAAGCAGAAGCGCCAGCTGTAAAAAATTCGTCTAAAGCTGCTGCGCAAGAACCCCAGTCAGCCAGCAATGCGCCAGCTACAAACAGCGAAAGCTATACAGTTAAATCGGGTGAATCTTTGAATGCTATTGCCGCGCGTATAGGCATTAGTGTTGCAGAATTGGCAGCAATGAACAATATGTCGGCGCGTGCGGGGCTGCGGGTGGGGCAGAAAATTTCAGTGCCTAAAACTGTGAGCGAATACCGCATTAAACGTGGCGACACCTTAATTGGTTTAGCCAGCCGTTACGGTATGGATAGCTCGGCTTTAGCAGAAATGAATGACCTGAAACCATCGGCTCAGTTAAGAATTGGTGATGTGATTAAAGTGCCAAACTAAGCCCTTTCACATTTGTCGATTTGCTATCAAGCGATTTAATAGTAGGTCATTCAATACAGGGAGAGTTCGTTGATGCGCTTTGCTTTGGCACAGTCGAAATGGAAAATTGCGGGATTCATCTTGTGTAGCGCTGCGTATTCTCAAGTTTATGCAGCGATACAGACCACGCCTTATATTGCCATTCACAGCACACCTAAATATAGCCATGTGCAGGTGATGCCTTATGCCAACGCAAGCGCGCCAAAGGGGGGCTATTTAAGCACGTCTTCCAATGGCACCTTTGATAACCTCAATAGTATGAATGGCAAGGGCAGTTCGGTTGAAGGCGTAAATTATCTATTTGATAGTTTGATGGATAGTTCTCTGGATGAACCGGGGGTGATGTATCCATTGCTGGCGGAGAAAGTCACCTTTGACCCAGACCATACCAACTTTGTCATTTATCATCTCAATCCTCAGGCGCGGTTTAGTGATGGCACTGAACTGACTGCCGAAGACGTTAAATTTAGTTTTGATACCTTTCAAACCAAAGCTAATCCAGGCTTACAAATGTATTTGGCGGATTTAGATAAAACTCAAGTGTTATCTAAATATCAGGTCAAAATGACATTTAAGTCTGGCAATAATTCTGAAATGCCGCTGATTTTGGCGCAAATGCCAATTTACTCAAAAAAAGATTGGGCAAAAAAAGATTTTACGAAAATTACCATGCAGCCCATTTTGGGCTCTGGCCCTTATTTAATTGATCGGATCGATTCTGGACGCAGCATCAGCTATAAACGTAACCCTAAATATTGGGGCAAAAACTTGGTGATTAACCGCGGGCGTTATAATTTTGAACGTCTGAAATATGTCTATTACCGAAATCTAGATGTTGCGTTTGAAGGCTTTAAATCTGGTCAATACACCTTGCATGAAGAATTTACCGCACGCAAGTGGGTGACGGAGTACAAGTTCCCAGCCATCAAAGCAGGCATGGTGGTGAAATATCGCGATAAACATGAAAACCCGATTGCGACGCAAAGCTTTGTGTTTAATATTCGCCGTGCGCCTTTTAATGATATTCGATTCCGTCAAGCGCTGACCTATGCTTATGACTTTGAATGGCAAAATAAAGCGCTTTTTTATGGGCAATATCAACGCCTGCAAAGTTATTTTTCCAATAGTGAATTAGAAGCCAAAGGCACGCCATCTGCGGCGGAAATGGAGGTTTTAAAACCTTTATTGAATAAATTAAGTCCTTTAGAACGCAAAGGCGTTTTGGCGAATTGGAAATATCCGGTGTCAGATGCCAGTGGGTTTAATCGCAATAATTTACTGACGGCGCGCCAACTATTGTTGAATGCAGGTTATCATTATAAAAATGGACAATTACTCGATACCAAGGGTCAGCCCATTTATATTGAGTTCTTGATTCATCAAGATGGTTTGCAACGCACCTTGATGCCCTTCGTCCGTAACATGAAACGGTTAGGGGTGACAGTGAGCATTCGTCAGGTAGATGTGCCGCAGTATATTGAACGCATGCGCTCCAAAGACTTTGATATGACCACCAGCGTGATGCCGCAATCGCTCAATCCGGGCAATGAGCAAGCGCAATTTTGGGGCAGTGCCTCTGCGGATCAGGCGGGCAATTACAACTATGCCGGGATTAAAAGCCCGGTGATTGATGATGTGATTCAACAGGTGATTCGCGCACCAAACCGGGAACAATTGGTGGTGCGTACCAAAGTGCTCGATCGGTTATTACGCGCAGGTTATTACCAAATTCCGACTTATGGCAAAGGTGAAAAATGGTTTGCCTATTGGAATATGTATCAACAGCCAAAAATAAAACCAAAATTATCCACGGGTATTGATTACTGGTGGAGCAATGAAGCTGAAGCAAAAAAAGTCGCGCAATATTTGCGTCAACAATAACGGCAACTGAATTACAAGGAAAGTCATCCTAAACATGGGCACATATATATTAAAACGCTTGCTCCTGATTATTCCGACGTTGTTTTTCATTTTATTGATTAACTTTGTGGTAATTCAGATTGCTCCGGGTGGGCCAGTCGAGCAAGCAATTCAGCAAGCCGAAGCATTTCAGGGCATGGGGACAACTGGCGGCGGCGAAACGGCAACTTCAAGCAGCAAATACCAAGGTGCCAAAGGTTTAAGCGATGAAATGGTGGCAAAAATTGAAGCGCAATATGGTTTTGATAAACCGTTGGTGGAACGCTTTTGGTTAATGCTAAAAGGCTATTTAACCCTCGATTTTGGTACCAGTTTTTTTAAAGATAAGCCAGTAACACAATTGCTTTGGGAAAAATTGCCGGTGTCCTTGTCTTTGGGGCTATGGAGTACCTTGCTGATTTATTTGGTTTCTATACCATTAGGCATTAAAAAAGCCCGTCAACATGGCATGTTGTTTGATAAAAGCACCTCTATCTTGTTGGCGATTGGTTATGCCATTCCGGCGTTTGCTTTTGCGATTTTACTCATTGTATTTTTTGCCGGTGGTTCTTATTTTCAATGGTTCCCATTACAAGGCTTAGTTTCTGAAAACTTTGCCGAACTAAGTGTAGTCGGCAAAATTGCGGACTATTTTTGGCATATGGCGTTGCCTTTATTTGCCATGGTGATTGGTGGTTTTGCGGGTTTAACCTATCTGACCAAATATTCTTTTATGGAAGAATTGAATAAACAATATGTCTTGGCGGCGCGTTCGAAAGGTTTAACCGAGTCAAGAGTGTTGTATGGGCATGTATTTCGCAATGCCATGTTGATTGTGATTGCTGGCTTGCCTGAAGCGCTGATTGGCATTTTCTTTGTCGGTAACCTGTTTATTGAAATTATTTTTAACTTAGATGGCTTGGGTCTACTGGGCTTTGAAGCAATTGTACAACGTGATTATCCGGTTATTTTTGGCACCTTATTCATCTTCACGTTAATGGGGCTGATCCTGCGTTTAATCAGTGATGTGATGTATCAAATTATTGATCCGCGTATTAACTTTGATTCACAGGGGGCAAAATAATGTCTCCAATTATGAAAGCACGCTTACAACGGTTTAAAGAAAATAAACTCGGTTTTGGCTGCTTTATTGTTTTTGCCCTGATTTTTGTTTTGTCCTTGGCCGCAGAATTGATTGCCAATGATAAGCCTTTGTTAGTCAAGTACGATCAATCCCTCTATGTACCGGTTCTCAAAACCTATCCTGAAACGACGTTTGGCGGTGTGTTTGAAACCGAAGCAGATTATAAAGATCCTGTGGTTCAACAGCTGATTAACGATAAAGGTTGGGCGGTCTGGCCGCTGATTAAATTTTCATACCAAACCCCAAATTTAGAATTGGCAGTGCCGGTGCCGTCTGCGCCGACCGCGCAAAACTGGCTGGGTACGGATGACCAAGGACGCGATGTCTTGGCACGCATTCTTTATGGTTTACGGGTGTCTTTATTGTTCGGTTTTGCGTTGACGATTGCCTCAGCGCTATTGGGCATCATGGTCGGGGCTGTACAAGGCTACTACGGCGGTTGGGTAGATCTGATCGGACAGCGCATATTGGAGGTCTGGGGCGGTTTGCCGATGCTGTTCATGGTGATGATTTTGGTCAGCATGTTTACTCCAAGCGTATATTGGCTGTTTGTGATTATGCTGCTTTTTGGCTGGCCGACCCTGGTGGGATTGGTACGTGCAGAATTTTTGCGTGCGCGAAATTTTGACTATGTTCGTGCAGCCCGCAGTCTTGGGGTGACGGATCGCACCATCATGTTTCGGCATATTTTACCGAATGCCATGAGTTCCAGTTTGTCGCAATTACCCTTCATGTTAACTGCAAATATTACTGCATTGACTGCTTTGGATTTCTTGGGTTATGGCTTACCGCCGGATGCGGCATCTTTAGGTGAATTGTTACTTCAAGGTAAAAATAACTTGAACGCGCCTTGGCTGGCTTTATCGGGTTTCTTTACTTTAGCCATCGTGCTGTCTTTATTGATTTATGTTGGGGAGGCGACTCGAGATGCATTCGATCCAAGACGTCAATAATAAGAATGATGCAGATCAAGAAGTACTGCGCGTTGAGCATTTAAACATTGCGCATCAGCAGCAGGTTTTGGTGCAAGATCTGAACTTTCGTTTGCATGCAGGTGAAACGCTGGCGATTGTCGGGGAAAGTGGTTCTGGAAAATCCATTAGCAGCCTCGCCATTTTAGGTTTGCTGCCGCGCAATTTACGCATTCAAGGCAATGTGCAATTTGAAGGGCAGGCATTGCTGGGCTTGAGCAGTGAACAGCATCGCAAGATTCGGGGGCAAAAAATTGCCATGATTTTTCAGGAGCCGATGACCGCGCTGAATCCCTTGCATCGAGTGGAAAAAATCATTGGTGAGACTTTGCTGTTGCAAGGTTGGTCTAAAGCCAAAACGCGACAACGGGTCATTGAATTATTAACTGATGTCGGTATTCCTGAACCTGAAGATAAATTGCGTCGTTATCCACATGAACTTTCAGGTGGGCAGCGTCAACGGGTGATGATTGCCATGACATTGGCACTTGATCCCGAAATATTAATTGCCGATGAACCGACCACCGCTTTGGATGTCACTTTGCAGGCGCAAATTTTAAACCTGCTTAAATCCTTGCAGCAGCAGCGTAATATGGCAATGATTCTGATTAGCCACGATCTAAACTTGGTCAAACGCTATGCCGATCAGGTGATTGTCATGAATCAAGGCATTGTCGAAGAACATGGTTCGGTACACGACATTTTTCAGCAACCGAAACAAGCGTATACGCATAATTTATTGAACCATGATTTTGGTGAAGCGATTCAGACGCATTCAGAACATACCGTTTTACAGTTGAAACAAGTCGGGGTGAAATTCCCGATTAAACAAGGCTTGCTGAATCGGGTAAAAGATTACGTGGTTGCGGTTGAACCTTTAGATTTGAGCGTGGCTGAAGGGGAATCCATTGGTATTGTCGGGGAGAGCGGTTCGGGGAAAAGCTCTTTAGCCCTTGCCATTGCCCGTTTAATTGAAAGTGATGGTGATATTTTACTTAAAGATCAATCGATTAATCATTTGTCTGAAAAACAACTGCGACCTTTACGCAGTGAATTTCAAATTGTCTTCCAAGACCCATTTAGCAGTCTGAATCCACGTTTAAATGTCGAGCAAACCATTGGGGAAGGTCTGGCGCTAAAGCAGTTGTCGGCGGTTGAAATTGCTCAACGTATTGATGAAGCTTTGGAAAAAGTGGAGCTGCCGATTTCATTTAAACAGCGTTATCCGCATGAACTTTCCGGTGGGCAACGGCAACGTATTGCCTTGGCGCGGGCATTGGTGCTACGACCAAAACTGCTGATTTTAGATGAACCAACTTCGGCACTGGATCGAACCACACAGCGTGCGATTGTTAAACTGCTGCGACGTTTACAGCAAGAATTTAACATCAGCTATTTATTTATCAGCCATGATTTGCAAGTGGTCAAAGCGCTCTGCCAAAAAGTTTTGGTCTTACGTCATGCTCAAGTGATGGAGTTTCAAAATACCGCAGATCTGTTTGCACAGCCGCAAACCGATTACACGCGTAAGTTGATTGAAGCCAGTCAGTACTAATTGATGAGTTATTCAATTCAACAGGCAATAAATACAACACTGGTTATTTTGACATGCAAGATTGTCAAAATAACCTTGACCTTTGAAAAATAAGAATTAGAGTAATTACTCAGTAATCATAAATTTGAAGATGGATTGTGCCATGAGTCATTTAGCTGAAAGTTTTAAAATACGTAATACCACGTTTAAAAATCGCATTATCAAAGGCGCTATGAGTGAAGCCTTGGCAAATACCGCAGGGCAGCCAAATCATTTGCATTTGGGGCTCTATGAGGCTTGGGCAAAAGGTGGTTTGGGCTGTGCAATTACCGGTAACGTCATGGTGGATTTTCGTGCCAAGAATGAACCGGGCGTGGTGGTGGTTGAAACGGAACGCGACTTAGCTAAATTAACCGAATGGGCAAACATTGGTAAAAAGCATGGCATGGTGCAGTTGGTGCAATTGTCCCATCCGGGACGTCAATGTCCTAAAGGATTAAACCGAGAAACCGTAGCACCATCGGCAGTTCCATTTAGTCCCATGCTGGCAACGACCTTTGGTACGCCACGTGCACTACGCGAAGATGAAATTTTAGATATTATCCAACGTTTTGCTACAGCAGCGCAGGTGTGTGAAAAAGCCGGATTTGACGGCGTTCAACTGCATGGTGCGCATGGTTATTTAATCAGCCAGTTTTTATCGCCTTTGACCAATAAGCGTCAAGACCAATGGGGTGGCTCGAATGAAAACCGGATGCGTTTTTTGCTTGAAGTCTATAAAGCGGTACGTGCAGCAACTTCAGACGATTTTATTATTTCAGTTAAATTAAATTCTGCCGATTTCCAACGCGGTGGTATTTCAGAACAAGATGTGATTGATGTGTTTAAGGCTATTGATGTTGCTGGTATTGATATGATTGAAGTATCGGGGGGGACTTATGAGGCTCCTGCCATGGCTGGCGCCAAAGAAGATAAGCGCAAAGCCAGTACCATTGCACGAGAAGCCTATTTCCTCGACTTCGCTGCTAATATTCGTCAGGAAGTGAAATGTGCCTTAATGGTGACGGGTGGCTTCCGAACGGTGACAGGCATGAATGCGGCGCTAGACAGTGGTGCATGTGACTTTGTCGGCATTGCGCGCCCATTTGCGGTGGAAGTGGACTTGGCTGATCGACTGCTGGCAGGTCAAGATGTGCGTTATGGTGTTGATAAAATTAAAACCGGTATTCCGATGATTGATAAAATGGCGATTATGGAAATTATTTGGTACGCCGCGCAGTTTAAGTCAATTGGTGAGGGCAAACAGCCAAATCCAAAACTATCTCCGCTGAAAGTATTCTTTAAATATTTAAAAGGTAATTTAACGGCAGTGATTAAAGGGCAGGTAAATTCACGTAAATCTGCTTAATAGTCTTAGCTTGAATGTTTTATCGGGTAAATTTTGCTTCAGGCTGTATATATTACCGGGTGATTTGCCAATAGCGTTCAAATTCGGGTGCAGACCATTCGCCTTTTTCAAGCGCAGTTTGGAAAGCGGGTCTGCTTTTGATGCGGGCTAAATATTGAATGAGAGATGGATAGCTGATAAAGCCGGAGTGCGCATATTGGCTAGCCTGTAAAGGGAACCATAGCAGTATATCAGCCATACTGAACTTTGTTCCGGCCAGCCAGTCATTGTGCTGTAAATGCAGATTGAGCTGCTGCAGCTGGCGGTTTAGTTCTGGATTGAGATAGGCTCGATTAAAGGTGTTTTTAAAGGTTACACTGACTATGCGCAGCAGCCATGGGGTTTGCTGAACAATATGCGAAAAAATTTGTTTCAGCACTAAATTTGGCATAAAGGCTGCGTCTGCAAAGTTTTTATAAAAGCAATAATTCCAATACTGTATATCTGTAGGGCTCAGCATCAAGCGCTGGTATTTCTGGCACAGATATTCTGCAATAGCGCTGCTTTCGGTCAGTGTTTGGGTATGACCGTTTTGATCTAATTGCAGCGTAGGAAATTTCATATTTTCATGCCGGGCATCAGCCGCCTGTTTATCGCGGTGAATAATTAAATCATAATCCGCATTTAATTCCTCCAACAGCCAAAGTATGCGCTGTGAGCGGGAATTGGGCAGATGATGCAAAGTAATTACAGTTTCTTGCATATGATTGATTCTTATCGCTGAAGATCTGCCTTCAATATAGCGCAGTCAATCATTGCATGACAGACCGTCAGGTAAAGAAAAATGACATAAAATAAGGCTGATAAGAACTGAGATAAAATCTACGGCAATAAAAAAGCCCAAGTCTTAAATGCTTGGGCTTTTTTATCAGATGTTGCCATCTTAAATATGGCGTCCCTACGGGGATTCGAACCCCGGTTACCGCCGTGAAAGGGCGATGTCCTAGGCCTCTAGACGATAGGGACAGTACAGAAAGTAAATTTTAAAACCGTTACTCTTAATTTCTAAAGCAATTAAGAACAATAAATGGCGTCCCTACGGGGATTCGAACCCCGGTTACCGCCGTGAAAGGGCGATGTCCTAGGCCTCTAGACGATAGGGACTTAATAAAATGTACTTCTGAAAATTGGCGTCCCTACGGGGATTCGAACCCCGGTTACCGCCGTGAAAGGGCGATGTCCTAGGCCTCTAGACGATAGGGACGTTTCAGAGGTGGGCGTATAATAGGGTGAAAACAGAGGGGTGTCAAACGCATTTCTTAAATTAATTGAGGAAAATGCAGCGAATGAATAAATTATCATCATAAAACGTTTTTTTGTATAAATAAAAGTCGAAAATTAACGTTTTAACGCTGCACTCATAATGGCATCGACTACATCTGGATGCTGTAAATAGCCGACAATCCTGTGCGGTTCTCTGGCAAAAGTAGTGATCATCGTATTGATTATTGCTGGTTTAAAGTCAAACGGCGCATTGCTGAGCGGAAAGGCAGTTAAAAAATCGTCGCGTGAATAAAAGTTAATCCAGTCGCCATGAATGCATTCTGGCCGGATAATGGGATGCAGAATTTTATCCTGAATGACCCGGAATGCGAGCGGAGAACCTAGTGTTATGAACCGCTTCACATTTAATTCTGTATGCTGATATAACAAATTATAGGCAACAACAGAACCTAAAGAATGCGCCACGATAATCAATTCTTCATTAGCCGGCAGACATCGCATAATGCGTGCATGCACTTCCCGCATAAAGCATTCGTTGGATAAATATAAATAGGTTTCAATCAAAAACTGGTGAATCAACTGTGCATGCAGTTTGGGAAAGTAATTCAGCAGCACAGAAAATTCTTTCAGGATAATATCTTTGCTCAAGGCGCTGTAGAGGCTGAGCCGTTCGGAAATGGGCAGGTTGCGGCTGACACTATGTTGTGGCAAAAAAGGAATAAACTCACTGTGTTCAAGCGTTTTGGGCTCACTTCGCCTGAGCGGCAGTGGAAAATTCAGCCAGGATTTGGGCAAAAATGTATTTAAATCTAAGGTATTTTCTTGATGATGCAGGTTCATCAGATCGCCGTAAAACGGCATTTCAATATCCAGCTGGTTTAAATCAGTTTGTGCATAGGGGCTGTGGGCGACGCCCTGTTTTAAAATATTCATCCAGTGAAGCAGCAGGGTATCGCCCTGATAATTTTGCTGATTCATGCCATGAATAAAAATTATTTTCATTGTATGCGCTTCATCAGTTCTTATAGTCTATATATACATAAAAAAGAGCGGCCTTGGCCGCTCAAATTTGCTGCAAAATTGTCATTTGGATTTTTTGTGATAAATCGCGTAATAACTAATATAACAGCAGGCAATGAAGATCATGCAGCAGATGAAACCCGTGAGCATTTCAGGGTCAAAGACCATGCTGACACAGGTAATGAAGCAAAATACAAAACCGAGAATTGGCACGATTGGGAATAAGGGTGCAGCAAAGCCCAATTCTTCTTTGGTGCGCCCTGCTTTATACCATTGACGGCGGAAGTTGAATTGGCTTAAGCAAATGCTCATCCACACCACAACCATGGTAAATGCAGCGACACCGAGCAGGTTTTTGAAGATGGTTTCAGGAGCAAATTGTTCCGACAATAAACCCGGCAATGCGCCGAACATGGTAATAATGATGGCGACATACGGAATACCGCGACTATTCACGCGAGAGAACACCGCTGGCAGCATTTTCTTATATGACAATGACCACATCATACGGGAAGCTGCAAACAGGCCAGAGTTCGCAGCTGACAATAGTGCAGTGATAATCACAAAGCGAATGATGTCTTCTGCATACGGAATACCGATATGTTCAAATACCGTCACGAATGGACTGCTGCTGACACCTTCAGCATTTAATCCAGCCATCTGATGTGGCAGTAAGGCGCTAATCACAACAATCGTGCCGACAAAGAAAATCAATAAACGCCAAATAGCGGTATTGATGGCTTTGGGGACATTTTTTGCTGGATCTTGTGTTTCACCCGCGGCCACACCAATGAGTTCTGTACCTGAAAAGGCAAAGTTCACAATTAACATGGTGGCAAAAATCGGGAATAGACCTTGCGGGAACCAGCCCTGAGCGGTCAAATTACTAAACAGTGGCGCTGACTCAAAACCTTGGTAGCTAATGACACCAAAGATTGCCAATAAACCTAAAAGAATAAAGGCAATGACGGTCACCACTTTGACCAAAGCCAGCCAAAATTCAGATTCGGCAAACCATCGCGTTGAGCTCATATTCATGCCAAACACAAAAATGGCAAAAACAATAGTCCATAACCAAACTGAAATATGCGGGAACCATTCCTGCATGAGTAAAGCGGCTGCAGTAAATTCGGTGCCCAAGGTCGCAGACCAGGTGAGCCAATACAGCCAAGTCATGGTATAACCGGTGCCAGGCCCAATATAGCGGGTTGCATACGCGCCAAATGAGCCAGATTCAGGCATATGTACGGCAAGTTCGCCTAAGCAAAGCATTACCATATAAGCAATGACACCGCCAAGGAAATAAGAAAGAATGGCACCTACAGGCCCCGTTTGTGCAATGACTTCACCCGAACCTAAAAATAAACCTGTACCGATTGCGCCGCCAAGCGAAATCATGACCAGATGTCGAGTACTCATAGCGCGTTTTAACGGCGCAGAATTGCCCTGATGCGAAGCATCATTCGGAGAATGAGATGACTGCATAGAGAAAAAAGCAAAATTAAGAAATGAAGCGGCTCATTGTAGAGAACAATGTGTTTGTTCTGCAAACAATAAATATAATTTATAGATAAATAAACTTTTGGTTGTCAGAACTGACAAAAAGAATTGGCGTCCCTACGGGGATTCGAACCCCGGTTACCGCCGTGAAAGGGCGATGTCCTAGGCCTCTAGACGATAGGGACGTTTTGAGGTGCTTGTATGTTATGGATAAACTGAAACTGAGTCAAAGGAAATTTTACAGATTGTGATTTATTCGTTTGATATTCATACACATAAACTGATTTTTTTATTATCAATCTAAAGATGACTGCTTTTAGACGGTATTGATCAACGATTTAAACGCATGAAGATTGCAAAATAAATCTTTAATAGTCGAAAAATAGAGATTTTCTCTACTGCTGAGAGATCATTCGATCTTCATTTTTTATACTGTTGCTCCAGCTAATCAACATAACCGCATAAAAAAAGCGAACCTAATAAAGTTAAGTTCGCTTTTAAAAAATCTACAGATTTTAATGCGCTCAACAGGCTTAATCTTTGTTGTGATATAGCCAGTAATAGCTTGCATAACATGCTGCCATAAACAGCAAGCAGCCAATGAAACCAGAGAGCATTTCAGGATCAGCTGCCATACTTAAACCGGTTGCAGTACAGCAAATAAAACCTAAAATGGGCACCAATGGGAACCACGGCGTGCGGAATTTAAGATCAGATAAAAGATGACCTTGTTTCAGCCATTGGCGGCGGAAGTTAAACTGGCTCCAGCAAATACTCATCCACACAATCACCATGGTGAATGCAGCGACACCCATCAGGTTTTTAAAGATCACATCTGCGCCAAATTGCTCTGAAAGCAAACCCGGCAAACCGCCAATCATGGTGACTAAGACGGCAATATACGGTACGCCAGACTTGGTCAATTTTCCAAACACACGTGGCAATTGGTTTTGTGCAGACAGTGCCCACATCATACGGGATGCAGCATACAGACCTGAGTTTGCAGTCGAGAGTAATGCGGTAATAATCACGAAACGAATCAAATCTTCAGCGTATGGAATGCCCATTAAGTTAAATACTGAAACGAAAGGACTGCTGCTTAAGCCGCCATGACCGCCGACATTTAAACCGGCATCGGTATAGGTCAACAATGAACTGATCACAATAATCGTGCCGACAAAGAAAATGATCAGGCGCCAAACGGCTGCATGAATGGCTTTCGGGACATTCTTCTCAGGATTTTCAGTTTCACCCGCGGCAATACCAATCATCTCTGTACCATTAAAGGCAAAGTTCACAATCAGCAAAGTTGCAAACAGCGGGAATAAGCCATTGGGCAGCCAGCCATGTTCTGTGAGGTTATGGAACATGGGTGCGGATTCATAGCCTTGGAAGGGTACAAAGCCAAAAATGCAGGCAAAACCAAGAATAATGAAGATCAGTACAGTCGCCACTTTGACCATCGACAGCCAAAACTCAGATTCGGCAAAGGTACGAGTAGAGCTCAGGTTAGATAATAGTACACCGGCTGCGAAAATCAGCGTCCATAACCAAATAGAGGTTTGCGGAAACCATTCCTGCATTAAAATTGCGGCAGCGGTAAATTCTGTTCCAAGCGTTGCAGACCAACCCAGCCAGTACATCCAAGACACCATATAGCCCGTGCCGGGACCGATATAATTGGTTGCGAAAGCGCCAAAAGAGCCGGATACAGGTAAATGGACGGCAAGTTCACCTAAGCACAGCATGACCATGTAGGCAATTAAACCGCCAATAATATAGGCAAGGACTGCGCCAAGCGGGCCAGCTTGTGAAATAACTTCACCCGAACCCATGAATAAACCAGTACCAATGGCACCGCCAAGAGAAAGCATAACGAGGTGACGGGTCGACATCGCACGTTTAAGCGACGGACTTTGCCCCTCTGCAGACGAATGCTGCGAAGGTTCAGAGGGAGACTGCATAGAATGTGGCTAAAGTTTTTAAAACGATATTTTATAGGTTCATTAAATGAAAAATCACATAAATCGTTTTTTTCTTACAGTTTCTATTTTGTTATAAACAAAATAGATATAACTGCTTAAGTTAAGCTAAGACTTTACTGAGCTTTGGAAGGCTGTTCGGAAGAGGGCTGTTTTTGCTCTGCAGGATGAGCGTTTTTATCACCGCTGACCATGTAAAGGTACAGCGCAGCAGGCAATAGAATAAGCAAAACCAACAGGACATTTTTAAGCATAATCTTGAAATAAAAATTGAAAAATTCCCGCACAGTATAGCGAAAACTGTGCAGGGCTTTAGCTGAATTTATGTTATTAGGCTCTTTAAAATTTAAAAGTGACATCGGCAATAAATTGACGGCCAATTTCGGGATAAATAACGCCAGATGAAATATAAGTATTTTTGCGATCAGTAATATTATTTACTGTTAAGCCAAATGTGGTCTTGCGGCTGTTTGCCATAGGAATGTCGTATACCGCTCTTAAATCCCAATAAAATTTATTTTTTGTGGTGTATGGGGTGTACATGTCATATTCAATGCCGTTTTCATCGGTATAGCCTTTAGCCGTTTTTTTCATGGCATCAGATCTGCCTTGATAGCTGATGAAGTTGTGAATTGATAATGGCAAATTATCAAATTGAATATCCCAGCCTAAGCGTGTTGTCCATGGCGTGTTAAATGTTTCAGAAGGACGGTCTTCAGCATCCATAATCTTGCCGTCATAGTAAATTTGCGGCGTGCCTAGATAGAACGTTGAGCTGTACGAGCTGAAGTTGCGTTGTGTTTCCGTATAGTCGGCATTCAAGCTGAATTTATGTTGACCGCCTAAGAACTGAAACGGCTGAATGTTGCTGATATTCAGGCTGAAAATGTTTGATTTAGAGCGCCCGGTATTATCGTAAGTGTAGGTACTTCTTGTATTGTCGATTGTAGGATCAATAAGAGATTGTGTTCTGCGAAGCTGATCTTTATTTTGACGGTTTACCCATTTTAAGCCCATAAGCGCATTGGCATATATGCCATTCACAGCAAGCAGGGTTTCGTCTGCATATGGTGTATCTAGCTGTGAACGGTAAGTGTAAGATGCTGTTGAAATTTTATCTTTCCAATTATTGCTTAGATCAGTACGGCTTTGGCTGAGCATCAATAAGCCTTTACGGTCTTGAAGTTCATTATAAAAAGCATTTAGGCCAAAGTAACGGTTCCAGCCAGTAGTGAAATATAAATGGTCATTTCCGAAAGGCTTGTAAACGAATGAACTGCGAGGCGCAATATTAGTGTTTTTGGTTAAACTGTCGTAGTCAGTTCTTAAGCCGAATGTTGCAGTAACGTATTTATCCCATTCGATTTTATCTTCTGCAAATGCATGCCAGCGGTCTTGCTGTATCTCAATTTTTCCGGCTAAGTATCCTGTCCTATTGCGAAGATATTGACCGTCAGTCCCATCGCCTTCATTACATGCATCATAGCGTTCACCTGAAGTGTCATAGCAGCTCAGATTATTTTGTTTTCCTGCAGCTCCTGCGTAAATATAGGTAGTTTCAGGTCTTTCCCAATAGGCATTGTAATGTCCATAACCTGCGCCAAATTTCAAGGTATGGCTGGTATTGCTGATAAGCAGCGGCTCAAATATTGCTTTAGCAGAGTATTCCAGCTTTTCTTCTTGCTGTTGCATTGTGCCAAAACTGCCTTCAATTTGTGTACCCGAAGCGCGCCAGTGTTTAGTGGAAGATTTTAACCATGAGTAGTTGTCTTTTTCACCCTCACGGGATGCGGTTTGTATTTGATAGCTGAGTTGTTGTTTGATTTGCACATTATTATAAATTTTATCGTAGTTAAGATAAAAGTTTTCGCTATCTGAAGTGTGAATGCTTTCAGAATTGGCAGTAGTTGCTAGAAAATATTTACCCTCAGATTCCATAAACTGTGTGCCGATTCTCAGCAAAGTTAGATCATCAGGGGTATAGAAGAATTCTAAACCCGCATTGGTTGATTCACGTTTTTGATCATAATCCGGTGGAGCAATGATACTGGTTTTGAGCGGGATATCAGACGTTCGGTATGAACCAAATGCATTTACTCCTAATGTTTTAGATAGCCGGCCATAAGCGGTGGCGCTTATCCCTTGCTTTGTAAAAAAAGGCTGATTTGCTTCACTTACAGAGTCTTCGAAACTATCTGCTTGTTCTTGCGTTAAAAAGTGAATTTTAGTCCAGCTGTCCGAGGTGTAGTCATAGCTGATATTGCCATGAATTTTGCCAATTTCAGTTTTTGGAGCGCAGGTTTCAGCGCTGACAACACCGCCGGTAAACTCGCCATATTCAGCACTGACATTGCTGTCTAAAACTGTAAGTTTGCACAATAAGTCTGTGTTGACTGCAGCAGTTTGAGCGTTGCCCATCAATTCTGAAACATGTGTGCTGCCGGCATCACTCGCAGGATTGATATTATTATTGATACTCATTCCATTAATCAGAAATTTATTATCATAGGGCAGGCCGCCATTAATACTGATTTCTAAGGGATTTAGTTCACCTTGCTGGCGGCTGCTGCGCGCATTGCCGTTAAATTGCACATTCGGATTTACTTTCAAAAAATCAGTAATATTTTTTGAGCTATTCGGCGTTTTATCTAAATCCTCTTGACTGTAAACCGTTTGCCCAATTTCATTGGCCTTGGCCGCTTCGACCACAATAGTATTCAATTTCACCTCAACTTGAGGTGATTCATTGGCTGCTGCAGCGATAGGAAAGAGGATGGTGCAAATTGCTGTGGAAAGCGGGGAATAGGCAAAGCGCATAAATTAAAAGCTAATACAAACAGTAATGCGAAGGATTATCGTTATCTTTTTTGGAATAATCAATACAAATGAGAATTATTTGCAATATTGGAGTGTGTCAAGTGGACTGAAAAGACATCAATAAGTGCAAGATATATTAGAGTGTAAAAGGAATGGGGGGGGCATGCGGTTTAAACTCCAATGGCGATATTAACAAGCTAATACGCATTGGAGTTTAAACATCAGGCTGATTGCAGATGAATTATTTATCTGCAGACAGGGTGTCCAACAGTGATGGGCCAAGTTTATTTAAAATAAAACAGAACAATTCAGCCGTTTTTTGTGTATCGTACAGCGCTGAATGAGCTTCTTTGCCATCAAACTCGATACCGGCTTGAATGCACGATTTTGCTAAAACTGTTTGTCCAAACACAACTGCGCTTAGCGTCACGGTATCAAAAACAGAAAAACTGTGGAATGGGTTTTGATTTTTCGTTCCTGTACGGGCAATGGCTGCCTGTACAAAACCTAAATCAAAATGCGCGTTATGACCCACTAAAACCGCATGCGTACAGCCTTGCTTGCGGCGCACTTCATTCACGGCTTTAAAAATGCGTTTCAGCGCAGTTTTTTCATCTTCCGCCATGGCCATGCGCATTGGATTAAATGGGTCAACACCAATAAAATCCAATGATCTGCGGTCTAAATTTGCGCCTTCAAACGGGTTGATGTGCGCGTGATGCGCCTCGCCTGGCACAAATTTTCCGTCTGCATCATACACAATAGGTATGGCTGCAATTTCCAATAATGCATCGGTCTGTGAATTAAAGCCTGCGGTTTCGACATCGACAACGACAGGCAGGAATCCACGGAAACGCTGACCAATTACTGGTAGAGTTTCATCTGTCACACTTTTCTCCATTGGATGGTTTTACCCGCATATAGCGGAATAATTTTTTCACCGTCCAAATAGTCTAAACTTTCAGGAATTACCTGATCTTCTTTCACCAGCGTGATGGTGCTGGTATTGCGCGGCAGACCGTAGAAATCTGCACCAAAATGGCTGGCAAATCCTTCTAAACGGTCAATTTTACCGACTTGATCAAATGCTTGAGCATATAGCTCAATTGCGGTAGGGGCACTATAACACCCTGCACAGCCACATGCATTTTCTTTGGCATTTTGAGAATGCGGCGCGCTGTCTGTGCCCAAGAAAAATTTCGGGTTTCCGCTGGTCGCCACTTCAAGCAAAGTTTGCTGATGGGTTTGACGCTTTAAGATAGGCAGGCAATAGAAATGCGGTTTAACGCCGCCAACCAGCAAGTCATTACGGTTAAACAGCAAATGCTGCGGCGTAATGGTGGCGGCTACATTGCGGTCATGTTCCAGCACAAAATGGGCCGCTTCACTGGTGGTAATGTGTTCCAGTACCAGTTTGAGTTTAGGAAACTGTTTCAGCAGCGGTGAAAGCACTTCATCTAAGAAGCGTTTCTCGCGGTCAAAAATATCGACATGGTTATGCGTTACTTCACCGTGCAAAAGTAAAGGCACTTGATGCTCTTCCATCTGCTCGATAACAGCATAGACTTTGCTGATGTCGCTGACGCCGCTGTCAGAGTTGGTGGTTGCGCCGGCAGGATAGAGCTTAATTGCGTTGACATGCTCAGACTGCTTGATTTTCAGCACTTCGCTTGGCGCGGTATTGTTGGTGAAATACAGCACCATGCGCGGGTCGAAATGTACGCCTTCAGGTACATGCGCCATGATGCGTTCACGGTAAGCATTGGCTTCTTCGACGGTTTTTACAGGCGGAACGAGGTTTGGCATGCAGATTGCGCGGGCAAACTGATTGGCTAAATCTGGAACTGTGCGCGCTAATGCTAAACCGTCACGAAGGTGGGCATGCCAGTCATCTGGCTGAATCATCGTAATCGTATTCAAGGCGGTTTCAAACTTGCAAATAATACAAATGATAATCCATATAATGTGAAAATGGTAACGTGTTTTAAAGACAAATGGCCTGGCGAGTCTAAATAAATTTAAAAATATGTGCTATTTTAAAAATACTAAAAAAATTACATAAATGCTTGGTGATGGAATACAAGTACAATCTTGCAAAACTGCAGTATGACAAAGAAAAACTAGAAGAGTTGATTGCACGCCAGGGCCGCCGTGCCGGACAGGTTTTCCCGAAAAAATTGGAAACTCAGTTTTGGAGTATGAATCTTGAACGCGCCCGTGAACATATCCGCCGCTATCTTTGGACAGGGATTTTAATTTATTTCATTTTAACTGTGCTGATTATTCCGGGCGACTACTGGATTATTGATAAAGCTTATTTTGCCCATGATTTTATCCGCTGTATCGCAGGGCTTGTGAATGGCGCGTTTTGCCTGCTGGCTTTATTTGTCTTTGCCAATTTTAAGAAAATGCTTCCATATTTTCCGTTTGCAGCTATGGCGCTGGTGTTTTGGGCGGTTATTTCCATGTCATGGCTGACTATGACGGTGAGTACGCCGGCCTTGAAACATCAGGCGATGATGATTATCTGCATGATTTACATATTGGGTTTTATTTTGTCAGGGGTGAAGCCTGGACATATGCTGATGACAGGGTTGCTGGCGGCCATAGTCACGATGCTGATGCTGTTCTCGATGTACGTCAAATTTGATGCGATGGTGATGGGGCGGGTGCTGATTGGCAGCTGTGTGCTGGGTTTTGCGATTAGTAAAATGCTGTGTGCGCGTGAACGAATGATTTTCCTGAGTATTTTACGTGCAGATATCAGTGAAAAAATTCACCGGATTCATACTACTGAACTGCTGCATTTAAGTCAGCATGATGAACTGACCAAAATTTCTAACCGGCGTACTTTTGATGAAATGCTGGATACGTTTTATGATCAGGCCAAACGTACCGAAAGCGCGCTGGCGATTTTATTTATCGATGTCGATCATTTTAAAAACTATAATGACTTTTACGGCCATCAAAAAGGTGATGATGTAATTTCATCCATTGCCAAAACGATTAAAAATGCCATTCGGCATATGGATTTTGTTGCGCGTTATGGCGGCGAAGAATTCGTGGTGCTGTTGCCGGAAACAGACGCGCATGGCGCCTATGCAGTTGCATCCAATATTTATAAAGCGATTGACCGGCTGGAAATTCCGCATGCTAAATCTTTAGTGTCGACCCATGTCACGATTAGTTTAGGGATTACTGTGTTTCGCGGTGAGGAAGTAACCAAAGAAGAGCTGCTGACTATTGCTGATCAAGCACTGTACCGCGCTAAACAGTTGGGGCGCAATCAGATTTATTATCAATCTATCCGTTCTGTACAGGTAGCCTAATAACAGTGCAGCCAAATGATATGGGCAGTCTGTCTGCTTGGTCAGGAAGGCATGCCATAAGCGAAGTTAAGTATTCTCTAATATAAGACCTATTTGAATCAGCTTTTTTGCATATTTTCATTATTGTGATTCAAAATTCAGCGGGATATATTGCGGCTAACATTAAAGCCATAAAAAACCGCTCAGTTGAGCGGTTTTTTATTTAAAACAAACTTATTTGTTTTTATTTTTTAATTGCGGCACTGCAGAGCCTGTACCAACTGACAATAGGCCAGTGTTGGTATAGATGCCCAGTTTTGCGCGGGTATCGGTAATGTCGAGGTTGCGCATAGTCAACTGGCCAATACGGTCAGCAGGGCTGAACATTGAGTCGCCTTTTTCCATGGTTAAACGCTCAGCTTCATAAGTGAGGTTTTCAGATTCAGTGTTCATAATAGTGTAGTCATTACCGCGGCGCAGTTCTAATGTCACTGTGCCTGTAATGGCTTTAGCCACCCAGCGCTGTGCAGTTTCACGCAGCATGAGTGACTGAGAATCGAACCAGCGGCCTTGATACAATAAACGGCCTAAACGTAAACCGTTAATGCGGTATTGTTCAATCGTATCTTCGTTATGAATACCCGTTACAAGGCGTTCATAAGCAATGTGAAGAAGCGCCATACCCGGAGCTTCATAGATGCCGCGAGATTTCGCTTCGATGATACGGTTTTCGATTTGGTCAGACATGCCTAAGCCGTGACGGCCGCCGATACGGTTGGCTTCAAGAATCAATTCAACAGGATCTTCGATACGTTTGCCGTTCAATGCAACAGGGAAGCCTTCTTCGAAAGTTACAGAAACTTCTTCAGCTTCAACTTTTACATCATCTTTCCAGAACGCAACGCCCATAATTGGGTCAACGATTTTGATGCCTGCATTTAGGTATTCAAGATCTTTTGCTTCATGAGTTGCGCCCAGCATGTTTGAATCTGTTGAGTACGCTTTCTCTTTCGACATTTTGTAGTCAAAACCATTGTCGATTAAGAATTGTGACATTTCAGCGCGGCCGCCCAATTCATCAATGAACTGTTGGTCCAGCCAAGGCTTATAAATCTTAAGCGCAGGGTTAGTGAGCAAACCATAACGATAGAAACGTTCAATATCGTTACCTTTATAAGTTGAGCCATCACCCCAGATGTTTACGTCATCTTCTTTCATTGCAGTTACAAGCATAGTGCCTGTAACAGCACGGCCAAGCGGCGTAGTATTGAAGTAAGGAACGCCGCCAGTGCTGATATGGAATGCACCGCACTGAATGGCTGCAATACCCTCTAATGCAAGCTGTAAACGGCAGTCAACTAAGCGGGCTTTTACTGCGCCATACGCTTCTGCTTTACGTGGAATCGCATCATAGTCATCTTCATCAGGCTGACCTAAGTTTGCTGTATAAGCATAAGGCTGAGCGCCTTTTTGTTTCATCCACAATAAAGCAGCTGAAGTATCTAGACCACCAGAGAAGGCAATACCAACTTTTTTGCCTACTGGGACATTCTGCAAGATAGTTGCATTATCAGACATTGTTAATCCTAACTTATTTCAAATAGGCACCAAGAATTGGTGGCCAAGGAGAATCTGTAAACTATTTATTATAGCACTTTTAGCGCTGGATTTTTTCTGAAAAAATTCGCAATAGATAAAAAAACGATTGGAAGAATTGATTTTTATCGAAGAAATAGAATGAATCACTTAAGCCGCAGTAAAATCTGTGTATATATTGCATAACGTGCGGCTTGCAATTGGGTAAATCTATTTCATGCTGTTTGAAAAATTCAAATCAGCTTAAAACTGGATGTATGGAACGATGATTTAACCCCAATATTCGATATGCTAATTCACTGTGAAGAATTGCCCGTTTTGATGAAGCTCATGGTTGCTTAAATGTTAATCATGCAAAGAAAAATCATACTATTGAAAATTAAAATAATATAAATGTGAACGTTAGAACAACAGGGATAAATGGAGGCGGGAGCCTATGTGCGCTCAAGAGGATACTTATCGATATTTTTGGGAAAGACAGAGGTATGTTCCAAAAATGAAGATTCATATGCAGCAGCAGTTTGATGGGGAGGGTGAACAGATGGTGTTGATGGGCAGGTATGGCCGTGCTTTGATTAGATCACCGATGAAAAATGGTGAACCAGAGAATATGCTTTGCTTGGGTTTTGTGGTTTTGCTGCAGGGACTGTCATAGCGGCCGCATTAAGAATAGAGCTTAATGTGAAAAAATGAACTGTTTTGATGGCGCATTTATTTGTATATTCAAGTCATTAGATCAAATCTGGACTATAGCTAGGCGTGATGACTGCAGAAAGATTATCATACATAGCGTCATACTTTTTATAATTGACGGAAAATCGGCTGA
>JASLHF010000165.1 GCA_030152275.1 Acinetobacter sp.
CATCCGTAAAAAGCTTATGGCTGACCAGCTGCCGCCGATCGGCACAAGCCAAATGACAGCAACAGAGATCAATACCCGCGTTGAATTAGTACGTCAGCTGCTAGGGCCGATGTATGGCCGCCTGCAGACTGAATATCTGCGTGGCATCTTAGACCGCTGCTTCGGCTTGGCATTGCGTGACGATGTGCTAGGGCAAGCACCTGAGGAGCTTTGGGGCCGCAATCTTTCATTCAAGTTTGTTTCACCGCTGGCGCGTTCTCAGCGCATGGAAGAAGTGTATGCAACTGAGCAATACATCATAAGTTTAGAAAACGCAGCGAAAATAGAGCCGACAATTTTGGACAATATTGATTTTGACGCCGTGGCAGTACTCACAGGCACTGGCCGCGGCGTTCCGCAAACAATCATGCGTACCACACAAGAAGTGCAAGAACTTCGCAAAATACGTGAAGAGAAGCAGGCAGAGCAGGCGCAAGCCCAGCAGCAAGCCGCAATGATGGATAAAGCTGGTGATGCCATTGCTAAGGGCATGGGGAACCAAATGGCGCAAATGCCAACTGAGGTGATGCAATGATTTTAATTATCGCCGTTTTGGCAATTCTGCTGCTGATTGTGAGTGTGGCTTTTGTTTATGCACACCACAACTGCCAACTGCTTGAGCAGCAGCTCATCGATGAGCAATCAGTAAAAGCCAGACTGCTTAAAAAAGACCAGCCAGAGCAGCCAGATATTGAAACAGGAACACTGGTAAAACGCCGTTATTACAAGCCTGTAACCCCTGAAACCTACAGAAATCTATTTGATTTAGATATTAACGGAATGAGGGTTTTGGAGCACTTGGCAGCCACATTTTGCAAATCGATTTACGTTCGTGGCGGTCATGAAGCAGACAGAGAATCCTGCTTTAGAGCGGGGCAGAACAACGTCGTCGAATTCATTATTAAGCAAATCAATCGTGCAAACGATCCGAACTATAAGGAAGAAGTAAATGACTGAGCAAGCTAATCAAGCTGAAAACACCCAAGAGCAAAATCAAAACTCAATGATGGGTGGTGGCCAAGAAGAGCAGCAAAACACCGCTGGCGCTGCAGAGCAAAACCAAAGTGATGAAGGCGCCGGGAACCAGCCAGTCGGCGCGCCTGAATCAATTGATGGCTATCAAGTTGATGTGGAGGGCTTCAACTATGACGACTTTAAAGCCATTCCTGAAAACCAGGAGTTTTTAGAGCGTGCGCGTGAAGCGGGCCTAAGCAATGATCATCTGTCGTTCCTGCTTGGCGAGTACAACCAGCTGATCCCGGCGCTTATGCAGGAAAGCCAGCATCTGGACAATGATGCATGTGTGACAGCCATGAATGAAGTGTGGGGCAGCGAAGCATCGGCAAACTTTGGTTTTGCGCAGGCAGCTGCAAATAATGCAATTCAGAACGGCATTCTCACCGCAGAGGAAGTGAATAGCCCTGAATTTGGCAACAATCCACTGGTGCTGAAAATGGCGGCCTATTTCGGGCAGCAGCTGCAGGAAGATACCCCCCCTGCAAATACACAGCAAAACAGTGGCGTAGATATTCAATCATTAATGAAATCGGAAGCCTACTTGAATTCAAATCATGCGGATCACAAGCGTGTTTATGCCCAAGTAGAAAGCTTTTACCAGAAGCAATACAAATAAGGGGTAATCCATGCCTTTAGCGAACGAAAATAAAATCACGGCGGCGTTTGTTCAGCAGTTCCATGACAATTATGAATTGGCATGCGCGCAGAATGTATCGCGCCTGCTTTCCACAATCACGAACCGCGGCCGTATTCAGGGTGAGTCATTCACTATTAACGACATGGGCCAGGTGGAAATGAAACCGTCAGGCGCGCGCTTTGGTGATACTGAGTGGACAATTCCTGACGCAGGTGTGCGCTCAGTCTTGATGAATGATTTTGACTTATTTATTCCGATTGAAAAGCGCGATGAGCCAAAATTAAAAGCCCATCCTGATGATAAATACATGCAGCTGCTGCATAACGCGCATAACCGCAAAGTGGATGACATTGTTTATCAAGCACTGATCGGCACTATTGCGCGCAAAACTGTAGACGACGCGGGCGCAGCATCAACGGCAAATGTGTCACTGCCTCTTTCCCAAGTTGTGGCGCCAACATTTGGCACACTAAAGCAGCAGATCATTCATGCAAAATCATTGTTCCGTAAAAACGAATGTGATGAGCAGAATGGCGAAGAGCTGTTCCAGATCTATACATCAGACATGCTGGCTGATTTCCTGAACGACACCACGCTGACAAATGCGGATTACATGAAAATCCAAATGCTGCATGATGGTGCTGTTGGCACGAAATGGTTGGGTGTGACCTGGGTTGCTTATGAAAAAGTTGTGGCTGGCGCTACAGCCGGCTCAAAACGCGCCCCAATGTACTGCAAATCAGCTGTGCATTATGGTGATGCGGCAATTACTGATTTCGGAATTTCGGTACGCCCGGACAAGAAAAATATTAAACAGGTTGGTGGTGTTCATTCTATGGCTGCTGGCCGTGCGAATGAGCTGAAAGTGGTTGCGATTGACTACGCTACCTAATAAGTGAGCCTTCGGCCTAACACTTTGAGCGAGGTGTTAGGTCTCTTTTTAATCTAAATGGGAAAATTAAGATGAGTAAGATTGTGACAGAGCAAGAGTTAGCAAAAAAAGCAGTAGCGCCACGCGTAACCAAAGCGGACATCGATGCGCTGAAAGATCGCATCACATATACAACTGAACAATGCCCTGGCGGTACAACCTCAACATTCGTGCATGCATTCCTTGATGGCAAGTTTTTCTTAGCCACAGGTTTTAGCGCATGTGTGAACGCTGAAAACTTTGATGCGGATATTGGTGAGCGTTTGGCGCGCAGCAATGCTGAAAAGCATGCTGAAAATAAGCTGTGGGAATTGGAAGGCTATCGCTTATTTTCTAAGCCACAACAACCCCAAAACCACATTGAACGCATGCAATCTGAAAAATTTGAGCAGTCTTACAAATCGAATGGTGCATTAGGTTTTGCAGAAGCACTAGCAACTTCTATCAAAGAAGATGGGGTGCGTATTGCACGTAGTGGGTGGAATGGTTCAGATTTGTCTGTCTATTTTGTCACCCCTGCTAACGGTATTGAACGTCACATGGTAATCCGTAATGGGAAAACTGGTCGTGTTAATACTTGGGTCCCAAGTTCGGCAGACTTGGCCGCAAATGATTGGGTTATTCTTTAACACCCAACAAACCAATACTTAAAAGCCCTCAAGCTAATCAAAACTTGAGGGCTTTTTTATGACTACAACAAAAGTATCCATCTGCAATGAAGCGCTGAGCATGATTGGTGCTAAAGCAATTCAATCCTTTGATGACAACACAGACAATGCACGGCGCTGTGCATCCATTTATGATTCTACGCGCCGTGCATTGTTGCGCATGCATCCGTGGTCATTCGCAAAGAAGCGCACTCAGCTTGCACCAGTAAGCACACATCCCGTCTTTGGCTACAGCCATGCATTTCCGCTGCCTAAAGATTTTATCCGCTTGTGGGATACAGGCGAATATGAATATGAAATAGAGGGCCGGCAGATTCTTGCCAATACCAATTTGATCAATTTAGCTTATGTGGCAGATCAGGATAACGAAGAATATTGGGACTCGCTGTTTTGTGAATGTATGGCGCTTTATCTAGTCAATAAGTTAGCCAAGCCCATAACCGGCAGCAATGCAGAGGCAGATAGCGCATGGCAGAAACTGCAGAACATGCTTAAACAAGGCCGAGCAATCAACGGACAGGAACGGCCAGCACAGGACTTTGCAGCAGGCTACACGCCTAGCTTGATGGGAGTGCGCTACTAATGAAGCAGTTTGTCATGAAAAATAATTTCAGTGCTGGGGAGTTAGCGCCGGCACTGTATACCCGCACAGATATTCAGCAGTACAGCAATGGTGCCAAGACTTTAAAAAATGTCATTCCATTGGTTGAAGGTGGCGTCATGAAGCGCCCGGGAACGCTGTATTTATTTGATAAAAATACTGCTGTGCGCTTAATTCCATTTGTTGTGAACTCTGCTAACACATATTTATTGGTGTTAAAGCCCAATGTGATAGAAGTGATAGATACATCATCAATGGGTTATTCGATTATTTTGGCGTCACCATATAGCGCTCAGCAGATCCATGACATTCAGTTTGTGCAGTATCGCTATGAAATGTATTTGACGCATAACGATGTGCCTGTACAGCGCATTTCATGCAATAGCGATTATCTAAATTGGCAGCTCAATCAATTCGTATATACCCACGCCCCAACTGATTCAGAAAATGCGCGTTATCCATTTCGAAAGGGCAAGCCGTCGGGCAAAGATATTGGCGGCATCGTATCCTTTTCGCTTACATCACCAAGCGCATGGGTTGATACCCAAGCATATTTAACTGGTGATGTTGTAGTGTATGCAGGCCAGTACTATCAAGCGCTGAAGGATAGTACAGACAAAAAGCCGGATGAAAATGCACAAGATTGGGCGGTAACAACAACTGATCTTGGCGGGTTTACTGCTGCAGATGTCGGTAATTATTTGGATGTAAACGGCGGAATAATCAAGATTACGCAATTTATAAGTGTGAATCAGGTAAATGGAGAAATATTAAAAAAACTTGATTCTGACATACTGGCAATTGAACGGTCATGGGGTATTTTGCCGCCGGCATTTAATGCCGCAAATGGCTACCCGCGATGCTGCACATTCTTCAAGCAGCGGCTGGTTTTGTCGAATACCAAAAAAGCGCCGAATAAGATTTGGTTCAGCGCAGTAGGCGGCAATGGCAACTTCTTAGAAACCACAGAAGACGGTGATGCATTCAGCATCGTGTCTGCATCTGGCCTTTCAAACAGTATTCTATTTTTAGAAGCGCAGCGCGGCGTTGTTTGCTTAACGTCTGGCGGGGAATACATGGTTGATTCTGACGGCGCATTAACCCCGACAACAGTGAATATCAATGAACATAGCGCATACGGTGCATATCCAGTCACGCGGCCGGAACGGGTTGGTAATGAGCTGCTTTTCATCCAGCGTGGCGGTAAACGTGTCCGGGCATTGACTTATCGCTATGAAGTGGATGGCCTTGTTTCACCGGAAATTAGCTCGCTATCTTCGCATATTGGCGAATTGCATAACGGTATCAATGAGATTTCGTATATGCAGGAACCTGAAAGCTTGGTGTGGCTGGTACTGGGTGATGGAAAAGTAGCATCAATCACATTCAATCGTGATCAAGAAGTTTTGGCCTGGGCGCAGCATGACTTTGGCGGGGAAGTTATCAGCATGTGTTCTGTGCCGACTCTGCTGGGATCTGATCGAACTTTCATGTTAGTGAAACGCTCAGGAACGATTTGTTTTGAGGAGGTTTCATTTGATGCGTTGGTAGATTCACAGCGCACTCTTGCAGTGACCGATAGCGCTGTGATTAAGCCGGAACAGTTAAATAATATTGCTGCATATCATCAAGGTGATGATTTTGTTTATCAGGTCGAGTGTGAGGATACAGGCGCAAAATTGAGTGTTGACGATGAACTGAATGGTGAAAGCCTTAAAGTTGGTCAGCTAATCGAATGCACTGTTGAGTTATTCCCGCCTGAACTCAGTCAAGCACCCATGTCGTCAATGATGCATAAAGCCAAAGTAGACCGCACAGCATTCTTTTTCAGCAATACCATTGCGCCGGAACTGAATGGCCAGCTTATTGAGGCATTCACTTTTGACGATAACATTCTAGGGCCGCGCAAGCCCTATACAGGCTATCACTTGGAGGAGGGTGGATCATGGGAGGATCTGCACAAAATGCCTTTAGTAATAACACACAGCAAACCGCTGCCGTTTCACTTGCAAGCTATCACCATGCAGTTATCAATTAATGAGAAATAACCATGCGTGTGCGACCAGCAAATTTATCCGATGTTCCAGAGCTGGTGAAGCTGGGGCAATCATTTATACAAGAAGCGCCTAATTATCAAAGCCGACCATTAGATGCCGATGCATTGCGGCTGAACCTTGAGGGTGTAGTGAATGGTCAGGGTTCAATTTTTGTTGTTGAAGATCATGGCGGGATAGCAGGCGGCATTGTTTGCTTAACGTCAAAAGACTGGTTTAACAATGATGTGATTGCCTTTGAACAGGTCTTTTATATCAAGCCGGATTATAGAGCGTCACGCGCTTCATTTCTCTTACTAGATGCTTTTATCGCTTGGTCTAAGCATATGGGAGCAAGTCGCATCCAGTGCGGCACTACCACAGGCATTAATACACGTGGCTGCATCCGCCTATATGAGCATTTCGGTTTTACGCAATACGGCACTGTCTTGGATTTGGAGCTAAAAGCATGAGTGAAATTATTTCACATGAAAATACAGAGCTTCTAGCTCGAATATTGGGTGACATCCAAAACAAAACGTATATCAATACAGTGCGAAATGTACAGCAGCAGATTGCTGACAATGCTGAATTGATCGATGTTCCTGTTGTTCATCATTTTGCACCGGGTGTTTATATGCGGCAAATGGATGCAGTAGCTGGCACATTGGTAGTTAGTAAAATGCATCGTACTGAGCACATGAATATCTTGCTTACTGGCTCGTTAACTGTGGCAACTGAAAATGGCATTGAATATCTGCAGGCACCGTGTGTTTTAAAATCCATGCCCGGCACAAAACGCATTGGATATTTTCATGAAGACAGCAGCTGGATCACTGTACACCCAACAAATGAAACAGATCTCGAGTTAATAGAACAGCAAGTAATTGTACCGGAAAAAGAGATTGATCAATTTCTTGCATCACTTCCAAGCAAATGTAAGGAGATTCAATAATGTCATGGGCAGCAGTCGCGGTGGCAGCGGTAACAGCTGTATATGCGGGGTATCAAAAACACGAAGATAATAAATATCTTGAAGACCAAGCAAATGCTGATGCGGAAGCACAAAAAGCATATGGCCGTCTGGAAGCAGAGCGCATTCGAAAAGAGAAAGAAAAAACACAGTCTGCAGCGCGTGCGGCACTGGCTCAAAATGGTCTTGATGTGAACGAGGGTACAGCCGTTGTAATCAATGACACTATTGAGCAGGCTGGAAACTACGATGCAAATATGGCTGAAACAACAGGCTATAACTCATCGCAACGGTTAAAAGCCGAAGCCAGTGTATACAAGAAGAATGCAAATACCGCATTAGTAGAAGGGGCAATGAATGCTGCTAATTCAGGTGCATCTGCATATGGCTCACGTGGAGGATGGAAATAATGCCTAAAATTCCGATGGGTAATTTTGGTAATGCGATGCCTCAAGTTGAGCGCATTCGTATGCCACAAAACCAAAGCGGCCAAATGATTGCTGGTGCATTGCAGAACGCTTCTCAGATCGTGGGGCAGCGTGCGCAAGAAAAAGATCAGCAACAGCGTGAAGCCGAGGTGAGTGCAAAACGTCTTGAACTTTACAATAACGATTTAGCTGAGAAAGAAGCCAAGGTAAAACTTGATGAAGTGCTGACAACTGAAATGCCAGAACAGGTAACACTGCTTAAAAATGACGTTTCAAACGGCTCAATGACAGCTGAAACTGCTAATAAAAATTTAAGCGCATGGTCGGATACGCGTTACAAAGAACTTGAATCAAGCCTACCTATGCATGCACAGCAGAATTTAAAAAATTACTGGTCTAGTAATATTAATCAGCAAACTACCGGTTTTTTGCCGCTGCAGCTGCGTGCAGATGTGCAGAAAGGCACTGTGCTGGCCGACCGCATGAGCGAGATAGCAACACGCTATGACCGCACAAAAGGCCGTGAATATCTTGTATCTAATCTCAATTCTTTAAATTTGTCGGAAGCCGATAAACAGTCGCGGCTTAACACATATGAAAGCGTGCGTGATCAGCTTGATATTGATGACCGGATCACCGTAGCGCTGCAAGGCAAAGATGTAGCATCACTGCAAGGCATTATGACGGATTTGAGCAGTAACAAATTTGGCTACTTGGACGGCAAGCAGATTCAGCAGAATAAAGACCGGGTATTAAGTCGAATTGATGCGCTAAATACTCAGCTGAAAGCCGAAGAAAACAAGCGAGTTTCTGAGGCAGGCAAGTATTTGAATGAATATAAAACCAATGTACTCACTGGCCGGGCTCAAGATAAAGTCTACGAGGCTAATGTGGCGCAGCTGGTGGCCGGCACTGAGCATGAATCAGAGTTTAAATTTTTGCAGCAGCAGTCTGTAAACTTTCAAAAATTTGCCAATAAATCAACATCAGAGCAGCAGGCTTTGATCAATGCTCAGAAAGCCAAAATGAAAAACTCACCATCGGCAAGTGCTGCAGATGATGAAAAGGTTTTGAATGCATACGAGAGTATTTACAAAGAAAAACTGCAGACGGTGAAAGACAATCCAAATCAGGCAGTTCGTGAGGCTGGGCTTAAAGTGAATGAGCTGGGCGGCCTGTTATTGAAAACAGACGTATCAGGCTGGATTAATGGCGCAATTGATAACGGCACAAGTCAGCTGGCTTTAAAAGATGCCAATATCAAATTAAAGCCTATTTCTGCAGAGGATCTTCCGGAGGCAAAAAAAGCATTCGATGAAATGAGTGTAGATCAAAAGCTGAGTTTTATTGGCGGCATGATCAATAAAACTAAAGGAATTAAGAATGGCGCAAGTATTTGGGGTGCCACGCTGGGCCAGTTAGGTGCCGGGGATCAAAATTATATTGCAGCTGGACTGGCAAAAATGAATGGCTATAGCAGTACAGCTGGACGGCCGCTGGCAACGTCAATTATTAACGGCACACAGATCCTGAAAAATAAGCAGCTGGTCATGCCTAAAGACGCCGAATTAAAAGCTGCCTTTAATGAATATGCGGGCAATACGGTAACTGGTACAACATCCAATAATATGTACAACGTATTTCGCGCCGTATATGCAGACACCATGGCAGCACGCAATTTACAACACTCTAAAGCAGATGATCCACCAAATGCTGAAGTACTGAAATTTGCACTGGCATCAGCTACAGGCGGTGTATATCAGCAGAAAGGTTCATTCACAAACTATGCTGGAGGCAAGCTGAAAGACTGGAAGGTATCAATGCCATATGGCATGCATGAAGATTCATTTCAAAATCGAATTGAGGCGGGATACAGCGCCATTTCATCAAGTACCGGAATCAGTGAGGCCGAATTAAAAACACTTCGCCTGCGTCAATCTTCATCAAGAACAAAAAGCGGTGAGCTTCAATATGATTTACTGGACGAACGTGGAAAGCCTTTGGTCGTCAAGGGTGTTGCATGGCGCATTAAAATGAATGGAGTGACCCGCTAATGGCTTGGATTAATGAAATTGACGATAGTGAACAGCAATCCATTAATGAAATGAATGCTAAGGGCTTAGGGAATGCACCTAAGCAAAAAAAAGAAGTTGGCCTATTTGATGGTGCTGCATCAGCAATTCCGCGTGGTCTAGTCGCTGGTGCTGTGAAAGTTGCGGATACAGTATCAAAACCATTTGAGCGTGTAGCCGATCACCTGCAGTACTCTATTAATGATGTACAAAATGGCGGGCTTGATGGTACTTTGGATGTGCGTGAACCATCATTTTCTGATGTTCATGAGGCAAAAAACAAAGACCGCCGAAATACACTTGTCATGGAAATTGAGCAACTGCAGGATGCGCAAAATACAGGCACTGCAGGAAATATTTTATTCAGCCTTTCTGATTACGGTGTACGTGCCTTAGGCGGTGGATTGATTGCGGGGCCAGCAGGCGCAGCAGCTTTGACCGGCGCATCCGAAACAAATTACAGCCGTGATGAGCTCATTCACAAAGGCGTGGATGAATCTACGGCCACAAAAGCAGCTTTGATTGATGGCGGTATTGCTGCTGCATCTACGGTATTGCCACTGTCTTATGGCCTTAAGGGTACAGGCGGCCTTGCTGCGGATGCAGCTTTGTCTATTGGTGGTACTACAGTATTATCGACCACCGGCCAATATGCCAGTGGTGAAGTTTTAAAATCAGAGGGTTATAACAAGCAGGCTAAAAAGTATGAAGTAACTGGCGAAAGTATTGTTACAGATGCTTTACTAAATACTTTATTTTTTGGTGCGGCGCGGGGTGTTGCTCATTATGCCAACCGTTCTGCAGCGCAAATTGAAGCGGATGTGACAAAACAGCAAGCAGCTTTGGTTGCGAATGAATTAGAGTTTGAAAATGCTGCCGCACCGGTGCATCCATCCAATCCTGTACAGGCCAATAATCATTATAAAAATATGGATGAAGCTGTAGGCAATTTGCGCGCTGGCCGTCCTGTCAATGTGCAACATAACGTTAAAGGTGAGGAGAAGCAAAAGTCTGTTATTTTTGAAAATTCCGCTTTGCCTGCCAATGCCAAAGCCATTGCGCGTAAAGCGCAGCAAGACGGTGTGAATCCTGCTGTAGCCCTTACCATTAGCCATATTGAAACAGGCGGTAAATTTAGCCATACAGCGCAAAACAGCGCATCATCTGCACATGGCCTATTCCAAGTATTAGATAAAACATGGAAAGGATTGGGTGGTGGAGATCGGAATAATACAGATGAACAAATCCGTATCGGGCTAAAGCATATTCAGTCTGCAAACAATTCAATGCGTAAAAGTTTAGGCCGTGATCCGGTCGCGCATGAGCAGTATCTGGGGCATTTGCTTGGGCCAGCTGGGGCCAGCAAAGTTTTAAAAGCAGATCCTAATGCAAAATTGATTGATATTGTTCGTGGGTACGATGCAAAGAATGCCGATGCAATTGTCAATAATAACGGCATGAAAGGCTTAACTGTTGGTGAAGCAGTCGGCAAATGGCGCAACAAATGGAATAGCTTAAGCGCACGTTATTCCGGCAACAACAGCACAGCAATCGGTATGGATGGATCCAGCTATGACATGGCTTATGAAGTTAAAAGCCTTGGTGACTTGATTGCATCCAATGATGCCGCTTATGGTGTGAATCCACTTTACCCAGCAGAACTTCAGCCGCGCGACCGGACGCGTGAAGCCAGCCGTCAGCAGATTGAAAACATGGCAAATGATTTGCGACCGGAGCTGCTTTCAGAATCAAATATGCTGTCCAACGGTGCACCAATTATCGGGGTGGACAATGTGGTTGAATCGGGCAATGGACGTACACTGGCAATCACAAAAGCATATGAAACAGGAAAGGCTGATAATTACCGCGCTTTCATTGAGCAGTATGCTCAGGAAAAAGGCTGGGATATATCAGGCATTGACCGTCCTGTTTTAGTCCGTACACGCTTAACTGATACAGACCGCACCAACTTCACTAAGCTTGCTAATGAGTCTGATGTGGCGCAATACAGCGCAACTGAGCGCGCAATTGGTGATAAAGACCGTTTGCCGGATGCATCTTTGCTAAAAATTAATAATGATGGTTCGATCAATTTAGATGGCTCTATGGATTATGTTCGCGGTTTTGTGAATACTTTGCCTGAATCAGAAAAGCCAAATGTTTTGACGGATGATGGTCGCTTATCTCAAAGCGGTAAACAGCGTATTGAATCAGCAATTATGCAGAGCGCCTACAAAGATTCTAGTCTTGTAACAAGACTATATGAAAACATCGATGATGACAGTAAGACCGTTTTAAATGCATTGCTTCGTGCAGCTCCACAGCTAGCTCAGCTGGATGACTTAGTTAAGCAGGGCGGCCGTCATGCCAATACTTTGTCTAAAGACTTGGCGCAGGCAGCTCAAAAGCTCAGTGATTTAAAAGCCAATGGTCAAACTGTTGATGATTATTTGAATCAAATGCAGCTGCTCGATGACGGTTTAGGTGATGGTGCAAAGCAGTTTTTAAATGTGTTTGATACCAATAAGCGCAGCGCTAAGGGCATTTCAGAAAATATTCAATCTGAGATTGATCGGATCGAGGCAATGGGAGATCCGCGACAAGGTTCATTATTTGGTGATGGCCCAGAAGAGTCTGCAGCATTGGATATTATTTTGCAAAATCCTGATCAACATATCAGTGTAACTCGGTATGATCCTGACGGTAATCCAGAAGCAATCACGATGACTTTACGTGAACGTCTGGATGAACTGGAAGCTGAAGCGAAGCAGGCGCAGCAGGATACTTTAGCGGCTCAGACTGCCATTAGTTGTGCTTTACAGTTTGGGGAGTAAATCATTACACAGCAAACCATTCCTTTATCAATGCTCAGATGCTAAAAACATTTGAGCATTTTTTATGAAAGACCAATGCAAAGCGGCCGTAGCAAAAGCGCTCGGCAAAGACTCACTGAATCAGCAAGAAGCTACCGATATTGAGAACCGTATTAAAGATGCGATGAAGTCTGTAGCACGCAAAGACATTCAGGCATGGCGCAATCTTTCCGATGCCGAAAAGCTCACCAAAGCAGGCGAGTTTGTGGCGCAGGATATTCAAGATCAGCTTAAACGCAAGCACGCCATTGCTGCGCGTGACATTCTCACACAGAATAAAAACCTTGCTGCTTTAGAGCACCCAACTTTAAGCGCCAGTGAAGTTGTAGACCGTATGGTTGCACCTCATGGCGATATGTCAGGCATTCAATCTATTGATTCTAAATCACGCGGTATTGCATCTATTTACCGTGGCGAACTTGTAGATTTTTACACCAATATTAAAGGCGGTACAGGTGTATTTACTGATAAAGAGTTGGTGGGAAATATCGTACGAGAACGCTTTGGTGATAGTACAGGCGACCCATTAGCGAAGAAGATCAGCGATAAAATGGGCGAAGTGTTTGACAATATGAAGGATCGATTCAATCGCTCAGGTGGTGATATTGGAAATCTAGGAGATAAATTCGGTTTACCTCAAACGCATGACCTGCAGAAGATAGTAAAAGCAGGGAAAGAAGAATGGATAAATGACGTGTTTCCAGATCAGGATAGAAGCATGTTTGTACATGAAGATGGGCGCTTATATTCTGATGAAGAGATTAAGGCACTTTTAGATTATTCTTATGATTCATTGTCGAGCAATGGCGCGAATAAAACTGAAATTGGCCGTCAGTCTTTTGGCGGTAACTCCAAAGTGACCAGCCGGCATTCTGAAAGCCGGGTACTGCATTTTAAAGATGCCGATGCATGGATGAGATACCAAAATAAATATGGTGGTCTACCATTAGTTGACCTTGTAGAAGCGCACATTAACGGCCTGTCTAAAGATATTGCCTTAGTAGAAAACTTAGGCAGCAATCCAAAAGCTGCTATGCGCATTCTGATGGATGCAGCAGAACAGAAAGATTGGTCAAAAGGTATTGATGCAAGCACCACAGGAAAGTCACGTAAACGCGCACAGACAATGTTTGATGAGTTCATGGGTGCCAATACACCAGAATCAGAAGTACTTGCCAATTTGGGCCTTGCATATCGCTCTATGAATGTGGCAAGCATGCTTGGCGGCACTACATTGTCTTCCATTACTGACCAAGCCATGATTGCTAAAACTGCCTCTATCCATAACATTGCTTTCCGTAAAACCTTTGGCGAATTGCTGACGCAGCTGAACCCCAAAAATAAAGAAGATCGGGAGCTGGCGCATTCACTCGGCCTTGCTACAGAGGAAATGCTCGGCTCTATTGCCCGCTGGTCGGATGATGGCCTGACGTCTGTCAGCGGCAAGAGCCAAAAGCTTGCGCGTGTATCAAGTGCAGTTGCTTCACAAGTTATGCGCGTATCCGGTTTGAATGCTTTAACTGCTGCCTCAAAAGTCGGCTTCACTAAAATGCTCATGGAAAAATATGGGCGTTTGAGTCGTGACAAGGCATGGTCAGATCTGAGCGAAATGGATCGAGAGCTCATGACCAAAACTGGACTAAGTGAACGTGCATGGGAAGTGATGCGTTTAGCTGATCCTGTTATAGACCGCAAAGGCAATCAGCTCATGTCAGCACGTTCTATCTATGAAATTCCAAATGAAAAATTAACTTCATTTGGCGACCCGCAAAGAGTCAAAGATGAAATAGCTTCCAGCTTTCAAGCGCATTTATTGGATGAGCAGGGCATGGCGGTTGTTGAAGCTGGACTACGGGAACGTACATGGATGAGCGCAGGGCAAAAGAAAGGTACAGCCATGGGCGAAATATTAAAAGGCATGCTGCAATTTAAATCATTCCCTGCTGCATTTTTAATGCGGCACGGCAGCCGCGCAATGTCATTTGAGAAAGGCACCTCTAAAGCGGCTTATGGCGCTTCGATATTTGCGATGACAACTTTGCTTGGTGCATTGGTTGTGCAACTCAAAGAGCTAGCCAATGGTAATGACCCATCAACTATGTGGGATGAAAACGATCCGCAAAAGAGCATTAACTTCTTAACTCGCTCAGCAGTCCAAGGCGGTGGTCTTTCCATTCTTGGTGACATACTGGTGGCTGGTACAGATACCAGCGGGCGCAGTGCTACAGACTTTATGGTTGGGCCATTGGGATCGGATGCTAAAGCGGTCCTAGGCTTAACAGTTGGTAACTTCACGCAGTACTATGAAGGCAAGGACACCAACGCTGCCAATGAAGCTTTTAAATTATTGAAAGGCAAAATCCCTGCACAAAACCTGTGGTACACCAAGGCAGCAGCCAACCGTCTTGTATTTGATGAAATACAGGATATGATTGCGCCCGGATACCGTGAAAAATTGCTTAGGAAAGCAGAGCGTGAACATGACCGCACACGGTTTTGGGGTGACGATATTGGCGATATTCAAACGCCTGATTTTGAAAAAATAGTTCAATAAGCTTTTACCCAACAAACCACTACTTAAGCCCTTGTATATATGCGTTATATACGAGGGCTTTTTTATGCGTGACGATCAAGTAGAGAAAATGGAAAAACTGGCTGAGGAGGTTGCAGATGATTTTATCATCACAACTTGTGCAGCCATAAACACAACAATTGCAGACAAGCAAGGGCGTGGCGATAAGGGATTTTTATATAAAATTTCAAAAGATACTGCGGGAGTATTGGCAACAATAGAAAGGGTACTTGCTTTTAAAAATGGGAAAATTCCACTAATAAGCGCGACTGCAGCAACACAAGAGAAATATGAACAACAGCTGATAAAAAAAGCTGAAAAAGAAGCTGAGGAACTTAAAGCAAGACACTGCTAATGACTAAACCAAAGATTAGCTTCCTTGCTTTCTTTCTGCTGTGGGCTGAACTGCAGGGATGGAAAGTGCCGGGCTTTCATGTCCTTGTTTGTGTATTCCTTGAGAACTTCTATCTTAAAGGCCGTACAGGCTTGCTCATGCTTCCGCGCGGGCATTCTAAGTCAAGTATTTTGGATGTGTTCAATGCATGGGTTATTTACTGCTGGCCGCATACTCAAATCCTGCACCAAGGCACAACCGACCCAGATGCCTATAAGTGCTCTAAAGGCACACGTGATGTATTGGAGCGGCATCCATTATGCCTAAATAACCCAGCTGCGGGCATTAGGCAGGGCGAGGTAGAGCGCTGGTTTGTAAATGGCACACCAGACGTCCGTTATGGCACCATGCTGGCTAAAGGCATTCTTTCTGGGGTAACAGGTCACCGCGCGCACTTCATTCAAAACGATGACGTAGAAACGCCACAGACCACAGCAAATCCTGAACAGCGTGAAAAGCTGCCAAAAAGACTATCTGAGCAAACGCATATTGCTATACCTGGTGCAAGAAAATTATGGATCGGAACGCCGCATACTCATGATTCGCTGTACGAGAAAATCAAAAAACAAAGAAAGGTAGATAAGCTGATTCTCAAAATGTTTGAGAATGAAAAACGGATTGAGGATAGTGTAACAGGGCAAAAAGTATTACTGGATTTTGAACCCATACATGCATTCTCAGGCATTGGCGTAGGCTCTAAATACCTTAGAAAAGGCGAACACTACGAGTGCAAAAAACTTGGTAAGGTTTGGGAAGTTACACTGCTTGAATCCAATTATATTGTGGACTTTTATTCACAGGGTATTTGGGAGGAGCGCTTCACACCTGAAGAAATGGAGTTCAGGCGCGAAGAATGTAAAACCCTGAATGAGTGGGATTCTCAGTATCAGATGCATGCCAAGCCAGTAGGTGAGGTGCGATTAGATCCTGATAAGATTCTTGCTTATGACTGTGAGCCGGTTCTGCGTCGTGCAAATGGACAGTACATTTTAATGCTCGGTGAGCGCCGTATTATTGGCGCATCACTGAAATGGGATCCAAGCTCAGGAAAACTGAAATCAGACGTATCATCCGTGGCTCTATTTTTCCATGATGACTACGGCAACAAGTATTGGCACCGGGCCTTAGCCTTAACTGGCCCAGACGTTATTACTAATGAAAGTGGTGAGATTGTCGGCGGTCAAGTTTGGCAGCTGTGCGACCTGATCGAAGCATTCAATATTACGAAAGCCGTGATTGAAACAAACGGCATCGGCGGGTTCGCTGGTTCTTCACTGAAAGGCGCATTAAAGAAACGAAAAATTCAATGCGGTGTAGAAGAGCAGCATGCCTCACAAAATAAAAATAAACGCATCCTAGAGGCCTTTGAGGGGCCATTAATGTCAGGGCTTTTATGGGCGCACATATCTGTACTTGAGGTTCAAACGACAAGTGGTTTAGAAGATGCGGCGCCAGCTAAACAGATGCGTGAATGGAGTCCTGCGGTTAGCAATCAGCCTGATGACTATTTAGATTCTGCAGCCGGTGCAATTGTATCTCAGCCGGAGCGAGTCGGGAAAATACACAGAACAAACATGCCAAATGAAAGGCCTAATTGGAGAAGTGATAGCGGAGTTGTAGAAGCCGCTTTGGATTTTGATTAGAGGTTTAGGCATGGCAGTACCAGAGCAAGTTCCGTATACCGAACACATTGGAAATGGTGTGTCAAAACAGTTCAGCTTGGGATTTGATTGCGATACAAAAGACAGGCTTGTTGTTCGCATAAATGATACAGCTGTGTATTTCCCTGAATGGTCGTTTTCAGACGGATTTGTAATTTTTGGAATTGCGCCTAAGTCTGGTGATTTAATCAGCATACGCCGGCAAACTAAGTTTGAGCGGGAAACTAATTACAAGTCTTATGACAACTCTTTAAGCCCAAGCGCCTTAAACAAAGACTTTGACATAATTTGGTGGGCGCTGCAGGAACAGCATGTTTCTGAGATGTTCTTGTCAGTGAGAATTAATGAGCTTCGAGATTATGTTAATCAGCGTGACGGTGAGTTAAAGCAATATGTAGACGTGCAGGATGGCGATCTTAGTAAGCGTATTGATTTGCTAAAAGAATTGATTTTAAGAGAAGAATCTTTTTTAGAAATTGTGTCTTCAACATCGTTTGCTGAGCCTGATATTACATTTGGTTTATACACTGCTGGACGTGATTTTAAGATCAATCCAGCATACCCACATACTGCATATTCAGATACCCAGCAGCCGATACGCGTTGGAGTTTATAAGAACGATTTACTGTTCTGCGAAATCAATTTTGATGAAAACCAACACACTTTTGATTTTTTAGTAAACGAAGTTATCGAATTTAAAAAAGGTGACTTAGTTAAGCTGCAGCTTTTGGATTTTCATTACTCAGTTAAGAACATTGCTGTGAGTTTGATTGGCCGATTCCCTTACTACGACTTATATGCAGTGGGGTGATTATGCAGATTTTAAATATTAGTGTGCTAAATGCGCCGGCTAAATTGATATCTACAAAACCGTTTCCTTACTTCTTTTTTGAGTCATGTAAGTGCTCCGCATTATTGACTGAAGCGACTCAAAAAGTAGTCATGAACAGCACTGATTCAGATGTTGAAAGTGTTTCAGTTTCGGCATCGCTAGCCGAAGCAACTTGGCGCGATGTCATGAACAGCACTGATGCTGAAATAGAAAGCGTTGTGACATCAGCTTTAATCACTGAAGTCATGCGACGCAGCATTATGAACAGCACATCAACAATTACAGAAGCAGTTACTGCATCAGCATTAATAACAGCAGCATCAAGACGCGTAGCAATAGTTACAAACACCGCAGAAATTCAATCTTGTGCTGTAACAGCAATCCTAATTTCAGCACAAATTACAAACCAATAGGCACTCATAATGAAATTTGAAGTAAAAGCCAAAGTCGGCGCACGATTTAAGCTTGTCGCAAAAAAATCCGACGGAACTATCGCACGTGAAACACAGTGGTTTCACAATCTTGTTTTAGATACTGGATTAGAGCGAATGGCTATAGGTTCGTATGCAGATCGTTGTTGTGTAGGAACAGGCAATTCAACACCCCTAGCATCTCAAGTTGCACTTGATTCATTTAAAGCATCAACAACTACAGCACAAGCCAACTCAAACGGCATTGTAACGATAGATCCAGTTTATGGATGGGCGCGGAGAACTTGGCGCTTCGACATGGGAGTCGCTGCTGGCAATATTTCAGAAGTCGGCTTAGGTTGGGGAAATGCTAATTTATGGAACCGTGCCTTAATTAAGGATGCAACGGGAAATCCAACCACGATTACAGTGTTATCAGATGAATATCTTGATGTTATTTCAGAAATTCGCTGTTATCCAACCGATAATGTGACGAGTGAATTTCAACTTAAAGATAAGCTTGGTGCTGTCATTAGTACACATACGTGTCTTGTCCGGCCTTACATCGTTGGCGCAGGCTGGCCGAGCGGAAAACTGTCAGTTGGCGATATTGGTGCGTTAATTTTTTCATCATCAATCCAAAGCATTACCGCATGGCCCACGGGAAGCAGTCAAAGTGGCGGGGTTCCAAGTAATTCAGTGCCTTCTCCTAAAAAAATCCGCGCGATTATGTCTCTTGGTTTGACGACTGCAAACATGTCGCATAAGACTATTTATCTGTCTTTACAAAACAGCATTTTTACGGGCGGTTATCAGTTCGAAATGACACCGCCGATTTCGAAAAATAGTACACAAATAATGTCATACACATTTGAATTTTCTTGGGATAGATACGAGACTGCTTAATATGCTTAAAGCTATATCAAGTGAAGAAATAACAGAAGCTTTCATTGTACCGTTTCGAAATCAGCTAATAGACTATGAATGGGGCGGAGTTGATATTCGTGATACTTCTCAAGGTCTTTTAGTAAAAATATGGAAATGTTTTTATGAAGATGGGCAAATTAAAATCACAAATGGTGATTTAGTTCATTCGCTGATTTCTATTGGAAATGTAACTGCACTTGGATTGGCTTTTGACTTTAATATGCGTCCGCAAATAACGTATGCTGCAGATGGGAAAACATATTTATGGTGGTACGACCCATCAGCATCAAAGCAGATTACAACTGAATTTGGTGAGGGATATATAAGCCCTCAGCTGTCGCTAGACGAGCATCGTTTACATCAATCTGCGAATGCAGACATCATTTTTGCATACATCAGAAATGCAAAACTGTGCTATCGCCAGCAACGTGATCGCTATCAAATTGAGCATGTTTTAGCCGATGCAAAAAATCAGAAACTGACGCAGATCGGCATGTCCAAAAATTACCGATTTCAATTCAGAACAGTTTTTGATTGGCGTAATGAATAACTTAAACATCAAATATCTATCAGTAACTTTTAATGTGAGAAATGAATTATGAAATTCAAAGTAATAGTGAACCGCAGTTTTCGTATAGAGCGTGAAATTGAAGTTGAAACCCATGAAGAGGCAATCAAATTTGGCGAAGATTTGCAAACATCTGAATTGCCTGAAGATGCTGTACGCAGTGATGAACTTGGTGTGCATGAGATCAGCTAATTAACACGACAAATCATTACAAGCCCTAGCGCCTAATAAGCCTAGGGCTTTTTTATTACCAAAAAATTAGGGGTGGGCAGTGAATGAACCAAGTGCTGCACTATGGAAAAAATTAAACGAAGTTTCTGACAGGCTGCAGAAAGTATCAGAGCAGCTGATTGAAACCAATGCAATCAATAAAAGCTATCACGCTGCATTGGATCAGCAGCGCGACAAGGTTGAGGCGCTTGAGCAGCAAAACCACATCAACCAAGGCGCTATTTCAATGCTGCGCTGGGGTATGGGGTTTGTGCTCGGCATAGCGATTTCAGGCGGTGCATGGACGATCAACTCAATTAATCAACTCAAACAAGATGTGGCTGTAATTCAGAGCCATAGAGAGGACAACAAATGAAATTATCAGCAGATAATCCATTGAAATATTTATCAGTGAAGTGGCCGTTGTGGGGTGCTTTTATTTTGGGTCTATTGCCTGCTGCATTGCAGCAGGGAATGGATACGCAAGTTATTCCTACCGAATATCATGCCGTATTGCTATCTGTTGTGCTGCCAATTCTGGGTTATATCGGCAAAAAGAAATACCAGCCTGAGTTACATCCCGAACCGACCCTGTTGGGTTTTGCTAGTATTCCTGCAGATTCAATTACATTTGATGAAGCATTTCGGCGCTTGATCGGACATGAAGGTGGTTATAGCAACGATAAGCGCGATCCGGGTAACTGGACTGGTGGCAAAGTAGGTGTAGGTACTCTAAAGGGTACAAAATTTGGATTGGCTGCCAATACTTATCCAAACCTTGATATTAAAAGCATCACATTGGCTCAAGCCAAAGAAATTTATAAAAAGGACTGGTGGGATAAGTTAGGCGGTCATGGCCTGCATTCAGCTATTACTTTTCAGCTTTGGGATTTTGCGATTAATGCTGGACAGAAGCGGGCAGTCATTGAGCTGCAGCAAGTTGCTGGTGTGACTGCAGACGGTATCATTGGGCCAAAAACAATTGAAGCTGTGAACGCTTTAGACTTGAATGATGTACTGCTCAGTCTTACAGCAGAGCGTTTAAGATTCTATACATCACTTGGGAAGTGGGCCACATATGGCAAAGGCTGGGTGAACCGGGTTGCTGAAAATTTAAAATTTGCGGCTCAGGATAATTAAATAGAAGGCCCTCTAAGTGAGGGCTTTTTTATGCGCACCGGATTCTAGCCCCAATATTCGGAATGGGTATTGATTTTCCTTTATGCGTTACAGGTTACGTTACATGAATATTTTTATAATTAAAATTAATTAAATTACAGTAATTTATAATACAAATTATATGCACGCTGAGCGCACCATTTATCTATTTCATAATATGCCAAAATAACTGCAAATCCTTATAAATACTGTATTATCTGTCCTTGCCTTGTTTCACTTTGTTTCATGTAGTACCGCTATAATCCGAATTTTTAGCAGTACATTTAGCAGTACAACATGGCACCGTTAAATAATGTACGGCTAAACATGGCCAGAACTGCCGTATGTCTGATTGATACAAGAATTAAGTTAGAGATTGCAAAGCACAAAAAGTGCCATTAGATTGGCAAAAAGTGAATATCGAAAGTCTCTATTTTGAATCATATAAATAGAGCTCCGAAATGTGGAGGCTGCGTATAAATTTTTCTTCTTGCCGAGTTATAACGCTCATCTTTTAAATCATAGATGAAAAGAAGACGCAAGCTGTATGATAAATTTTCCCCCCCAGTTTAAAAACAATTTGTGAAAGAAATTCAATCAATAAAAACCATATGAATAATAAGATAATATATAGTGCTCATGCGATCTAAGTCACTGTTTTAGCGTTTAATTATGCACAAAGGCTATGTATGAGTTTTGGCTTCAACCGGAAAATCAGTGCGCCTTCCGTGATTATTGGCTTATAATTACGGTTTTGCTTTATTTGTTTTATCTCCCTAGTTATGCTTCAGCTTGCCCAATGTTTTGCTCAAAATCAGTTTTGTGTGCTGGTGGAATATCTGTGCGCCATGAAACAGGTCTTGCCTGTGAAAACAGCGTTTGCAGGCTATCCAGCATTGATGACGCTGGCAGACCGGGTGCATGCTGATGAGGATATGGCGCCCTTGGACGCAGCCAAACTCTATCCGAACACAGTGGATAAAGTGCTGCACTATGCCGGTAAAGGCCGTGATATTGCAGATTTTCAAACTTTTCTGACTGAGGCAAAGGCTGCTCAACATCGCAATCTACTGCTTTTGACTGGCGATAAACTGAAAGCTCATCAACACGGTGATGCATCGCATGCGCGCACACGCTACTTAGAATCAGTCAATGCGGTGATGGCGGCTAAGGCGCATGGCGGATTTTGTATTGGGGTGGCTTTTAATCCTTTTAAATATGCCGAAGCAGAGCGGGATGCCCAGTATTTAAAACTGCATAAAAAAATAAAAGCCGGCGCAGATTTTATTATTACCCAGCTGGGCTATGACTTGCAGGCTTTAAAACAGCTGCAGCATTTCATGCAGCAGTATGGCTATGCGCAAAAAACATTGGCTTGCGTCATGCCGCTGAATCTTGCTCGGGCTAAGTTCATGCTGAAACATCAGGTTGCCGGTATTGTGGTGACGCCGCATATGCTGACTGTGCTGGAGCAGGAAAAACAGGACGGTTTAACTGCACGGGCCTATATGCGCTGCGCGCTGCAGATACTGATCTGTCAGCATTTCGGTTTTGCGGGCGTGCATTTATCGGCTTGTCATAAACCTGAAGAACAGCAGCTGCTGGAAAGTTATTTGGACCAATACCGCCATTTAGATTTAAATGCATGTGAAAAACTCTGGAACAGCTTATGGCAGCTGCAGGATGGTTCAGAACTGATGCCGCAGGTCAGCATCGCCGTGCGTCAGCCGAGTGCGGGCCAAATTTTAAAATACCAGCATTTGCATTTCATGCATGAAGCGTTGTTCAGCTCCAAATTCGGTATGGGCTTTGGGCGTTTTATCTTTAAGCACGATTTTTGGAATAAAAAATCCGCGGCGCAAACGCTGATTAAAACTGAACATATCAGCAAATACAGTGTCGTGGGCTGTGAAAGCTGTGGGCAGTGCCGTTTGGGTGAAACCCTATATATCTGCCCTGAAACGTGTCCGAAAGGATTAGCCAATGGCCCATGCGGCGGCACATCTTTAGACCGCTGTGAATTTGGCGACCGGGAATGCATTCATTCGGTGAAAGCGCGTTTGGCCAAGGCGGTCGGGGAAACGGCTGTGCTAAAAAATAAGCTGATACCAACGGTTCCCATTGAGATCCGCGGCACCAGCTCTTGGAAAAACTGGTTTTTAGAAGAAAGCGCTTAAAACGATTAGAAAAAACCCAGCAGCTTCGTGTTGCTGCTTTTATTCATTTGCTTGTGCTGTATTTGGGCTTTCAATCGCAGCATTTTTTTCTGCAGCACGTTTTTCGGCCTCATTTTGCGCATTTGCCTGATGAACTGCGGTCTCTTGCGCCTCAGCAGGATTTGAATTCGGCTCATCATCCATCGCATTGCTGTAAAATTTCTCGCCCAGTTTAATCCGGTCACGGCCATTTTTCATGCGCCAACGGTTGGTATCGCGTAGAGAATAAACACAGCCGCAGTATTCCTGCTGATAGAACTCCTCATTTTTGCTGATTTCCAGCATGCGCACCGCGCCGCCATTTTTACGCCAGTTATAATCCCAATAGCTGATGCCATCATAATGCAATGCAGAGCGGTGACCGCAGTCATTAATCTGCTTCATATTTTTCCAGCGCGAAATGCCCAGCGAACTGCTGATCAGGCTAAAACCATGTTCAGCTGCATATAGCGCGGTGCGCTCAAAACGCATGTCAAAACACATGGTACAGCGGATGCCTTTTTCCGGTTCATTTTCCATGCCTTTGGCGCGGGCAAACCAGTTGTCTGTGTCGTAGTCGGCATCTATAAATGGAATATTGTGTTTCTCGGCAAAGCGGATATTTTCCTCTTTGCGGATTAAATATTCTTTCACTGGATGAATATTCGGATTGTAAAAAAAGATGGAAAAATCAATGCCTGATTCAATCAGGGTTTCCATGACTTCGCCTGAACAAGGCGCGCAGCACGAATGTAAAAGTAATTTGTCGTGGCCGTCAGGCAGTGTAAGTTTTTGGCGTTCAAGCTTAGACATAAGCAAAAAAAATAATAGCGGTATAAACGCTTATTTTAATTTTGATTGGCTGGGAAAAATGCCCAATTAGCTGAAAGTTTTTAAATCTAAGCTGATGAAAATTCATGAATCTGCCACAAACTTAGCAGCGTTGAATAAACATTTGCAAGCTCCAGTCCAATATTTCGGGGCTCAAAACTGTTTGGACTGGGGCTTTGCTATATATAAAAGAAGCGCATGGCTGGCGAGGGGTTAATAAGCTGAAAAGACAGCCTGCCCATGCTTTAGTCCATCTATATCTTCAATAGTATACGGGCAGTGGGCGAATAATGCCTTTTAAACTCAGCGCTAGGTATTAGAAAGACATGGATTGAATTGAAAATGTCGAAATACATGTTAGATATGCGTATTACGGCATGTTCAAATTCAATGTCATTCATCTCAAGGTCTTTTATCTTTGCTATTCAATTTTTTATTTAAATGCAGTAATTCATCGTCCTTAATATGCACTTGAAAAATCTGCTGCAAACACTGTTTATAACTGGCTTCATCCGGCAGGACAGTTTCAAAGATTTGATCTTTGGCATAGGTTTTTAGCATGCGGTTATTCATATTGGTACGCTGACCTTGATGAATGATTGAAAACATAACATTTTGCGTAAAAACTGATTTTGCAGAGGTCGAAATATACCAATTGGCCAGCATGACGTCTGAAGCTGCTGCCGGAAATGCCGGATTAAAAGCGTAGACATTGACCCATTGCGCTTTTATGCAGGTTTGCAGCATATATTTCATACCGGTGAGTGCTGAAATATCTACACCAGAATCCGCAACATCAATCAAACGGTACGGCCCTAAAGGGGTGTGTTGAGGCGTATTTAATTCGCCTAGTGCCAACACCTGTGTCGGTGTTGCACCGCCAAAACCCGGATCGAACAAATACAGCTGCCGATTCAGCTTCACGATGGTAATTAAATGCGTTTGCGCCGGCGTTTTGTCTGGCTGATGCATATAGTAAACCCGACACAGCAGGTTAAAGCACTCAAATCCAAGCTCCTGCAGTACATGCTGTGTCAGCAGGTTATGCTCAAAACAGTAACCTTCACGCTGTTTATCTATTAATTTAGCGGCAATATCTTCAATTTCAACAGAAACACCCTGATTTAAAAAAGCATCAATATTGCCAAAAGGAATCGTGCGGGTATGTAAATCTAACAGGTTGTTTAAAGTTTCTAGCGTTAAGCTGATATCGCCTTCAAAACCGATTCTGTTTAAATAGCGTTGTGAGATGCTTAGATGATGTGTCGCCATAGATTCTTTCAACATAAAACTATTTTATCCATTATAGGCATGCATCAGCCTTCATTTGATTTTTATGTAAAGAAAAAGGTAATTTTTTGCTCAGCCAAATTGTTTTATATCGTGTGTTTCAAGCAAGCTGATATTTTTGCTGTTGAGTTGAATAGAGCGTGACGAAAGGGCAGATTGAATTTTTTTGCGAGTGATTTATGGCTTCATTGTCATTGGGATACTGCTGATGTGCAGAATGTCAATTTTATTGAAATCAGTGGATCATCCTTATATTGCGATGATGAATAAATTTAAAAAAGATGATTAAATTCAATTGCTTATTCAGCTTAATCCATGTTGAATGAAGAAACCAGAACATAGATGCAGCAGATTTCTTTAAGAAAAATTGAATTAAAAGTGCGGCTTATTTTAAGGCTAAACAATCATCCCTTATTTTTAGAATTTTTCAATTGTATTTTATTTGATCAATTGTGCTGAAATGTCACAAGGCATTGCCTTGGAAGGATTTAGTGCTATATTGAAATCACAGTAGGTCATAACATAAGACGCTACTGATGAGTTGGACGGATCAATGACAGCTCGTTGAGTTTCGTAATAGTTTAGATGAAAATTTGGATTATTGCAGACAAGAAATCAGCACTAGCCTTCCAACATAGAGCCCGCAGAGATGCGGGCTTTTTTATTGCGAAAAAGGTGAGATCTTGTCATACAATTTACAAACTGCCGATTTATGTCCTTGATCTATAATTGTTTGCTTTTTAAATATTTACATTGCCAAGAAATCTAACACTTTCTTGGGTAGTGAATTTAACCGCCTGTGCTATAAAAAGTGATGAACAGGTTAGATATTCAAATTAATTTTAAGCAAACCAGTAGGGAGATGACCATGACAAAAATGATTGATATTAAGGTCAAGAATCAATTTAGCCAAATTGTTGACGCGAAAGCTGTACTGCGCGATGCGCCAGAAGACCAAGAGCTGAACCAGCGTATTGAACATATTATTGTCAATGATGAAGTGATTCTTCCAAGCATTGAATTGCTATATGAAAGTCAGCAGTCTTCCAATATTTACAAAGTCATTGAGTGCACACCTGTTATTTAGTGGCCTAAATGTAAAGTCGGCGCAGCTGGATGTGCAATTAGCTTTGAGTTGGATTCTCAATCAAATTGACGCAGACATCATAGCGTTCAAACTCCTTCAGTACAGTTTCTATGACGTGTAAAGCCTCGGGTGTGCTGGGCTGGAAGGAGAGTTCTTGATTTACACGGCTGTCAAAGCATTCAATGCATTCGATTTCCCAATGATTTTCTAAAGCACAGTTATGTATGATAATGCGCCGCGGCTGTAAATACTCGCAGATTTGGCGAGGCAATACATGCGTAATCGCCAGCTGAATATTTGTTAATTCTTCTTTTGGGCTTAAAAAAGTAATTACCCAATTGCCTACTTTGCTCAGCTGCATTGGATTGTCAAAAGCATCAAATTTTAAAAAATAAGTCATAACATGGCGATGAAATGATGAAACATGTTTCTGTTATGCGTTTTACCTGTCTAAAAAAATATAACTAAAAAGTCGAAAGCCTTAGCTTTCCTAATTTTCTAATTCATCTGTTTTTTAAAAATAATAGTTAAATTCAATGGTTTATAATTTTTTGTAAAGCCTTAAGCTCTATCCTTTAGGCATTTTTCTAATCAGGAATAACAAAAAAGGTCTAAGTCTGCAGGGCTGCGCCACTGAAATGGCGCTCTCATTCACTATTATTAAGCCTATATGGCTGCAAGGCTGCCAAAATTTTTACAAAGGGCCTTACATTCAATACTCAGTAAAATGCAATTAAAGATTTAAATCAAAACCCTAAACAAATGACTTAAGACCCTTGCAGTATCCTCATGCTGTAGTTGACACGCTGCAAAGCGTCATTCAGGAGTTTAGGCTGGATCCGTGATTCTTGCAGCTGAGTAATCCATTGCATTTGACAGGATTTCAGCTCAGGCACCTGTGCCGCGTGTTGAATTTTATCAATCAGCTGACGTGCCATCAGGCCGCAAAACTGCTGTAGATGCTGAATCATAAAGTGTTTTAGCTGATCAAATGTCAATGCTTCCGGCAGCGCGGCGGGTGCGGGCGCCGGAGCTGGTTCAGGTGGTGTATGGGCAACAGATGGCTGTATGTGTTGTGGCTGTACAGGTTCTAAAATAGAATTATTGTTCAGGGAAGTTTGGATTTCTGAAGGAGCCGGCGCTGCATTTTGCGGGCTAGATTGTGCCGGTAATATTTTATTGGCTGATTCAATGACTGGCTGGACCAGTTTTGTAAGTATTTCCGTTGGCTGCGCCCAAATTTTCTGACCTTGTACCGCCTGCAAGGTAGCATCCGCATGGTTGGTGTTGGGAGAATGCTGTGGCGTATTTACTATAGAGATGTGCTGTTGCTGCAGACTGTTCAAAGAGTCGGATTCAGATGTGCGCTCGAGCTGGATTAAACCTAAATCAGTCAGTTGCTGGATCAGCTCTGGGGACGCAATACGGGATTTAAGCGCGGCGCTCATCGCCTTAAAATCCTCGGTTCCAATGAGCACCAATAAACGGCGTTGCCGTGCGTTGAGTTCCAATTCACGCAGCTTTAAAGTGCGAAAGCCCAGTTCTGTTTTGAAAAATGTATCCATGGCCTAATTTATTCCCCAAATAAATTAAGCCTGATGATATTGTGTGAAAATTACACTGATATGAAAGTTTTATGACAAAGTGATATTAAATGGCTGTTATTGCGGTATTTTCCAAGGCTTTGCGCAGATAAGGGTCTAAATCATCCTGACGCAGCAGCCATTGTGTATAATCTGCCGGCAAATCGGCAATTGCAGTGCCGCGGTGTTTGCCGAAATTAATGCTGCGTGGAATACGCGCGTCTTCAGAGGCTTCATATAGCGCTTCGATACTGCTGATTTTTAAATGATGCACGATATGCATCAGGATGTTCGCAGTCAGAATAATATCCATATCGGCGCGGTGCGCTTTACGAATCATTTCTCTGGCCTTCTCGCTGCCTTTGCTAATCATGTAGATCAGCGCGGAAATATTGTGCGCTTCAGCATCCGGCCAAACTAAACGTGACAGCGCAAGCGTACAAATCGCTTTAATATTTTGTGTATTTACGCCGCATTTTTCTAAGGCGCGCAGGTCATAGTCTATATTGTGGCCAATGATATAGACTGTTTCAGAAGGCAGTTCAAAGCTGCTGTAATGCGGCTGGCCTGCTAAGTCAGACTCTAAAATATGATGGACGGCCATAGCGGCATACGAAATAGGTTCATCGGCACTGTAAAGCTGATCGAACAGCCGGCTTTTGTCTAAAGTAATTTTGCGGTCGGCGATTTCAATAGGCGCATAGGCAATTTCAATGGGCTGGCCGTTAAGTGTATGGGTTTCAGTATCGAGAATTATGGCCTGCATAACCTATTCCATCAGGAGAATGTAATAAAGGTTAAATTTATCATTTGCCTAAATAGATGACAAACTTAACTGCATGATCCATGTTCAATCTCGCCTAGCATTTGAATCAGCATTTTGGTGCATGATGAAGTACATCCGTAATTGAGACAAAAATTTGAGACAAAATAGGCGGGCTATTTCTTTTATTGCGGTTCAGTCTGATATTCCAAGCAAGCGGTATTTTATCTAAGTTTGATCAGTACCTTTTTTATATGTTCTTTTCAATACAAGTGAAGTGGCAGGCATTAATATGCATCAAAAGGAGAAAATAAAACTAAATGTTTATTTTTGTAAATGATGGGTTGGTTATATTTTTAAAAAACAATAACTTATATAAATTATGGAATATTTAATATAAGTCTGTTGTCATTGATCTTAAAAACTATTGTGCTCGCAGAAAATAGCAGGTAATACCTAGAGAATAAATTCATCTTTCATAAGAATAAAACGGTTACAAGAACAGTCACAAAAAACAGAGGGAACTTGGATATGAATAAGCACGTGCTAGCGGTACTCATCGGCAGCTCAATACTCTTGAGCGCTTGCGGCGGCGGAGATGGAGGGGAATATACTTATGTTGTCGATGATGGAATTCCGAAAAACAATATTGTAAATCCTGTGGTAAGGGTAGATGCGTACACCGATATCGATAATACCGTGAATGGACAGCTCCTTGCTGCCAGCGACAATCAAACATTGTTGACCTATAAAATGCTTGGTGTAGATGGCACAGAAGTTGATGCAACAACTTTAGTCTTTACTCCTAAAACTGTTGCACCTGCAAATGGTTGGCCTATTGTGGTTTGGGCACATGGAACAACGGGTGTAGCAGACAAATGCGCACCTAGTGCGCTAGGTTTGGGTGCAACAGCAACTTTAATCGAACAGCTCCTGCAAAAAGGTTATATGGTGGTTGCACCAAACTATGAGGGATTGGGTTCTGCGGGCAATCACCCATTCTTAAATCTAAAAAGTGAGGCTTATTCCATTACGGATGCTGTAGTTGCGGCTCGAAAATATGTCAAAGATGGACTTGGCAAAAAAGTCAGTGATCAATGGGCCAGTATTGGGCATTCTCAAGGTGGTCAAGCTGTATTGGGTGCGGCTGAGTATGCTTCCCGTGCACAGTTAAATTATAAAGGGACTGTGGCTATTGCGCCGGCTTCAAATCTTGCCTTCATACTCACAGCAGGTGAGGCACAGGCTAAGCTTATGCCTTTAGCTCAGCAAATACCGGCACTAGCCCAGCTGGATACTTACACAGCGCTGATTGTTGCAGGGATGCAGGGTCATCAAAACTCTGTAACCTACAACCAGGTATTTCAAAATGATACTGCGATAATTGCACCTATCGCAGAAACTGAGTGCAGTTCGACTGTAGGAGTGGCGCTGCGTAATGGTATGGATGCTTATGCAGCTGGTGCTGGACAAGGCTCGCTTAACGGATATGGTCGGACACAAGCAGGATTTATGACGCTTCCTGTCATAAATACATTCTTGCAAACAGGTTCGCAGCCAGGTCTTAAGGCATTGAAGCAAAAAGTCTTTATTTACCAAGGTCAAGCAGATACAACAGTGCCGTATCAAGCGACTGATATTTTGGTTCAATCTATGAAAAACAATGGCACTAGTGCAAGCAGCATTCAATATATAACCAATGCAGCATGGGATCATGGAACTGTCTATTCGCTAAATTATGCCAGTTTTGTCGGCAATATTGATTCGCTCTTTCAATAAGTCGTCTTTATGATGTGTTTTCTATGATGTATACCCAAATGCTTAAATATAAAATCTTTTACATCAATTCAATAATTTGATTTAAACAAAATGCTCATTTTCTGACGAAGATGGGCATTTTTTATTTGAATCTGATTAAACTTCTCACTCTAATTTTAAAAACTTCATGCTACAATACGCGCCAATCTTAGCACGGCTTAAAAGCCCTAAATTAATAGGACCTCGCTAATGTTTGCCAATATCTCTATTGCTGAATTTGATCCAGAAATCGCGAAAGCAATTTCTCAAGAAGATGCCCGCCAAGAAGCGCACATCGAACTCATTGCTTCTGAAAACTATTGCTCACCAGCAGTGATGGAAGCTCAAGGATCAAAACTGACTAACAAATATGCTGAAGGCTACCCAGGCAAACGCTACTATGGCGGCTGCGAATATGTAGACGTTATTGAACAGTTAGCGATTGACCGTGCTAAAGAACTTTTCGGCGCAGACTATGCAAACGTACAGCCACATGCTGGTTCTCAAGCAAACTCAGCTGTTTACTTAGCGCTTCTTAACCCAGGCGACACAGTACTAGGCATGAGCTTGGCACACGGCGGTCACTTGACTCACGGTGCTAAAGTGAGCTTCTCTGGTAAAACTTACAACGCGATTCAATACGGTTTGAACCCAGAAACTGGCGAAATCGATTATGAAGAAGTTGAACGTTTAGCAGAAGAACACAAACCGCGCATGATCGTTGCGGGTTTCTCTGCTTATAGCCAAATTGTTGACTGGCAGCGTTTCCGTGACATCGCGGACAAAGTTGGCGCTTACCTATTTGTAGATATGGCTCACGTTGCCGGTCTAGTTGCTGCTGGCGTATACCCAAGCCCAGTACAAATTGCTGACGTAACGACTACGACTACTCATAAAACTCTTCGTGGCCCACGTTCAGGTTTAATCCTTGCGAAAGCAAACGAAGAAATTGAGAAAAAATTACAGTCAGCTGTATTCCCAGGCAACCAAGGCGGTCCATTGGTTCACGCTGTAGCGGCTAAAGCAATTTGCTTTAAAGAAGCGATGGCGCCTGAATACAAAACTTACCAACAGCAAGTGGTTAAAAATGCTAAAGCTATGGCTGAAGTGTTAATCGCTCGCGGTTATGACGTTGTTTCTGGCGGTACTGAAAACCACTTGTTCCTATTGTCTTTAATCAAACAAGGCGATATTACTGGTAAAGAAGCTGATGCTTGGTTGGGCGCTGCTCACATTACTGTGAACAAAAACTCTGTACCAAACGATCCACGCTCTCCATTTGTGACTTCAGGTATCCGTATTGGTACACCAGCAGTAACAACTCGCGGTTTCGGCGAAGCTGAAGTGCGTGACTTGGCTGGCTGGATTGCAGACATTTTAGATGCGAAAGGCGACGAAGCAGTAATCAATGCTGTGAAAGCTAAAGTTGAAACTGTTTGCGCTAAATTCCCTGTTTACGCAAAATAAGTTCTACTTGAGAAAAGCCCCCTCAAGGGGGCTTTTTTTATGGCATACAAAAAGTATTTACTGGCTGTACCTGCTTATATTCTGCTATATATAACAGCATGAGCGTAAACAAAATTTTAACATTGGGCAGCCGTGATTTGGGACTGTGAAATAAAGCGTCTAAGCAATAAAAGCTTCTGAGTAATAAAAGCTTAAAGGAAAATGTAGATGACAAAACCGAATATCATCCTGACAGAACAGGATTTGCACCGTTTAGAAACTATGCTGGAGCATCAATCTAAACTGACGCCGACTATGGAACATTTAGAAGATGAATTGGCGCGCGCTGATGTGGTTGCGCCTGCAGATGTTCCAAGCAATGTCGTTACTATGAATGCCAAAGTGCTGATCACCATTGCGCCTGCTGTTGAACCGACGGAAATCATACTGGTTTATCCTCATGATTTTCGCGGTGATAAAGGGCAAGTCAATGTATTGGCACCGATTGGCGCAGCTATTCTAGGCTTAGCAGAAGGTCAAGAAATTGAATGGCCGCAGCCGGATGGCCATACAATGAAAGTCAAAATTGAGAGAGTGCTGTTCCAGCCAGAACGTGAGGGTGATTACCGCTAGAGTGGTCTGCTGTCTTGCGCTTAAAGCCATGCTTCCTGCATGGCTTTATTGTATGTATTGCTCCTGATAAATTAAAAAAAATGGATGAAATGCTATTTTATAATCTGCGCATGAACATGAAAAACGTCTAGGAATAACTTAATCGTCAGCGGTAAAAAACAACATAATTCGATGATTTTACATATATTTTTTTAACACATAAAAGATAAATTCAGATAGAGGATATGTTTTCTTCTATTTGAAGGACTGCATTTTCAGCGCTAAATACATTTTTTTCTTATTCTTATTCTTATTCTTTGAGCCAGTCATTAGTCATAATTAAAAAAACTGAATTTGGCATCGATAGTTTCTAGCCGCAATGCGTCTTCAAACAAGTAAGTGAAATCAAAGCTAATGATTGGCGAATGGGAAGCTTTTTTAGGGAGATGGCAGCATGTGCAGGAGCTGGGGAAGATAGGCTTAATGTGAATTGATGCAATGATTAGGGTATTTTTTTAAATAAATATGCAGTGTAGACACATTAGCGTAGATATATTAAAAGTGATGAAAGAGGCTTTAAGCAAAAATTCATATCACAGGTTCAGCATGGTTTTATTGTTACTCAGGTCTAAGGGGCAATTGCAAATTGCAGCATAATCCTGAGTTTAAAACACGTAATATTAAATGGGCTGTATCGAAATGATTTTATTAGGTTTTACCCAATATGACTCAACATGAACTTTTAGCACCGCTGGCTGAAATTACTGCAGATCCGGCAGATCTTTTGTCGATTAAGCGCAATGAGCTGCTGCCGCTGCTGAATGATCAATATCGGCTGAATCATTATGCAGATTCGCTGATACAGGCGCAGTCGGCACTTTTAAACGGCATAGACCCGCATCTGACGCAGCGGCTGAGCCAGAGTATTGAACAGTTAATTCAGCAGCTGGCGGATTCTAAAAAATATTTAAAGCGCAGGAAATTCAATGCGCTGCAAAAATGGCTGGGCCTCGATTTAGAATTTGGCTCCAGTCAGGTTGAGTACTATAAAAATTTGGACCGCAATTTAGATCAGGCCAATCACTTAAGCCAGCGCCTGCAAATTGAAATTCAGAAATCACAGTCGCGTTTTACCCAGCTTCAGGGACTGCGTGAGCAAATGGCCAAATACATACAGGCTGGTGAGGAATTTTTGCAGGAATATCCTAGTTTTAGTTCACAGCAGCCACTGGATCATTTTGCAGAGCGTTTGTCAAAAAAAATCCAGTCCTTAAGAACCCTGCAGGCAAGTAATGATATTGCTATGATGCAAATGCACCTGACGCAGCAGCTGTCTTTTACATTGCTGGACCGTTTTAAAGAAGCGCAGCAGGTGCTGATTCCTGCATGGCAATATCATGTCAAACAAAGTCAGCAAAGCGGCTCGACAAGCAGCTTGGAAAAACTTGATAATAGCCGTGAAAATTTGATTAAAACTTTAAAAAAATCATTAGAGAAGCCCGCTAAGCCGGATATTTAAACTCGACGCTATATTTTTCATTATTCAATCATTCAGATAAGGTGCGTTATGACTCAGTCGGATCCAGTAAACCTAAATCAACACACTGTAATTGAGACGGCTGCTGCAGAGCAGGCAGAAAAAAAATTTCAGCAGCTGGACTTGCAGGGCATGGGCCTGCAGCCTGCTGATTTTCAAGAAGTCATGGCAGCCCGCAAAGAGCTGTCAGATATTAGCCACAGTTCGGTTGCCGAATACGGTAAAAATATTGCCTCTAAAACCTCAAGCTATACGGATGAGCTGCTGAATTTGGTGCAAAACAAAGATTTGGATGCGACCGGTCAAAAGCTGAATCAGGTGGTGCAGGCCGCACAGCAGCTGAACACCAGCAGTATTTTAAATAAGTCTAAAAATTCGGGTTTTTTGGGCGGTATTCTGAGTAAATTTAAAGGCGCCAAAAACAGCTTTGATCAGCATTTTAATAGCACCAAAGAACAAATTGATGTTTTAGTCAAAGAAATCGAACGCTCGCAAAGTGGCCTGAAAACCCGTGTGGATACGCTGGATAAAATGTTCAACGGCGTGCAGGAAGAATATAAACAGTTGGGCGTATATGCAGCGGCTGGAAAATTGAAAGAGCAGGAGATTCAGCAGGAAATTGCGGTTTTATCTGCACAAGAGCAGGATCAGCAAACTACACAGCGCATTTACGATTTAAATCATTTAGCCAATAATTTGGAAAAACGTGTCAGCGACTTGCAGGTGCTGCAGCAGTCTGCTATGCAGACTTTGCCGATGATCCGTATTATTCAGTCGAATAACCTGATGCTGGTCGATAAATTTTATGCCATCAAAAATATTACTCTACCGGCATGGAAGAATCAGATCAGTTTGGCTATTTCACTGCAGGAGCAAAAAAATAGCGTACAGCTGGCTAACACAATTGATGATGCCACAAATGAACTGCTAAAACGCAACGCTGACCTGCTTCATCAAAACTCTGTGGATACGGCAAAAGCGAACCAGCGTTCGGTGATTGATATCGAAACGCTTGAACATGTGCAAAACACCCTCATTAAAACAGTAAATGACGTGATTCAAATTCAGAAAGAAGGGATGCAAAAGCGGGATGAAGCTGCGGGCCGTTTGCGCACGCTGCAGGAAAATCTGAATGATTTGGTGCTGGAATCTAGCAGCAGCGGATCAAAGCCTTAAAACTGAGCTTATAAGCGTTTAAGCGGGCTGTATCACGGTATCGACTAAGACTGATTTTTTTCAGGAGTATGGCCTTTGCCTCCCTTAGATGAATATGCGGTGCAGCCGCTGCAGCTGGAAACTGGACTGCAAATACTGAAAAAGCGCCAGCGCAATGTCATGCTTTTGGCGCTAAGTTCTACAGCTGTGCTGATCGCTGCAGTGATTGGCTTGTTTATACAGCAGGATTTTGTCTACAGTTTTTTTGGCTTAACCACACAAGTGCAGCAGCTGCACATTCCTTCCAGCGCAGATGCGGGTTTGGCAGATTTGGGTCATCAGTCTGATTATTTTGTTAGTTTGCTGTCTTGGTTTGGCTGGCTGCTGCTGAAGCTGTTTACTGCGTTTTTTGGGGCTTTTTTTGCAGTGCATCTGCTGCGTAAAATCCGCTTTTTTGACCAGCGTTTTCAGTCATTTGTACTGAAGTTTGTGGGCTGGCTCATTAGCTTGATTGTGATTTGGTCGGGCTTGAGCTATGTGCAGTATGATTTGAATAAAGACGCGCAAGGTGAATTTCAAAAAGCCGTTTACTATGAAAAAAATATTCAGGACAGTGAAATTGCTGATTATCTGAAAAAATCAGATCTGCCTGCGCCAGTGCAGTCTTATTTGCTGGCCCAAACTGCATTGCTGCATCATCCTGCAGATCGGGCTGCGGCGATTCCAGAAGTGCAGGCGCTGGTCAAAGCTGAAAAAAGTGATCCGCATTTTTTAGAATATGGTTTTAAGCCAGAGCAGTTGTGGACTATGCAAAACCAGCTGTTTAATCAGATTCTTACACCTATGGCGCAAAGCGTCAGCACACAGGTGGCTCAAGCAGAGCTGCTGAATAGGGCCGCGCATTGGGTTCTGCTGCTGCTGATTGCTTTGAGCGCTTGCGCCAGCCTGATTTTATATGCGCTGTCATCGCGTTTAAAAGGGCGGACGCTGCGTATAGAACAGCGCATACATTAATTTTTCATTCTTTGATGTTTTTCACAGCGCTTTGAGGCAGAGCTTAAGGCGCTGGGTTTACTCGATCTTTTTTGAATTAGATTTGATTGTTTTTCATGAAACTTCATGTTTTTAGGCTTTTTTGCTTGAAATTTTCAAATTTGAACAGATATATAAGCCATTGTTATTCATTTTGTTTTTTTACATTGATTCAATAAAGCGATCATTGTTATGAAAACAAACTGTTTTATCTATTTAAATAGATGGCCTATCATAAACCTATCAAATAAATACTTACTCCTTTGGAGGCGTTAGCAATGTTGGATCAAAATACTTCTGCTCAATTAAAAACTCTGCTTGAACGTTTAGAAAGCCCAATCGAAATTGTGGCCACCTTAAACGCTTCTGACAAATCAGACAAAATCAAAGAATTGGTGACTGAAATTGCCGCACTGTCTGATTTGGTGACTGCACGCTTTGACGGCACAAATTCACGTGCGCCAAGCTTCGGCATTGCAAAAAAAGGCGAGCAGCCGCGTGTCAACTTCGCCGGCTTGCCGATGGGCCACGAGTTCACCTCTTTGATTCTGGCCTTGCTTCAAGTTTCCGGCTATGCGCCAAAAGTGTCTGATGAAGTGCTGGCGCAAATCAAGGGCCTGAACTTAACAGCAGATTTTGACGTATTTGTGTCTTTAAGCTGCCATAACTGTCCTGACGTGGTTCAGGCGCTGAACCTGATTGCGATTTACAACCCGGGCACCACTGCAACCATGATCGACGGCGCCTTCTTTCAGGACGAAGTGGAAGAACGCAAAATCATGGCGGTGCCGATGGTTTTCCAAAACGGCGAGCATATCGGCCAAGGGCGCATGACTTTGGAAGAAATCATTGCCAAACTGGACAGCGGCGCAGCAGCCAAAGATGCTGAGAAATTAAATGCCAAAGGCGCGTTTGATGTGCTGGTGATTGGCGGCGGCCCTGCAGGCAACACGTCTGCAATCTATGCAGCGCGTAAAGGCATCCGTACGGGTATCGTCGCTGAACGCATGGGCGGTCAGCGACGATACCTGTACGGATGCCTTTACGCGCTGCATAGATTGCAGAAGTGTTGCCTGCAGGGCCACCACCAATCACCAATACATCAAACGCTTCTTTGGCATTTAATTTCTCAGCATCTTTGGCTGCTGCACCTGTATCTAACTGAGCAATGATTTCTTCCAAAGTCATACGGCCTTGACCGATGTGATTGCCGTCTTGGAACACCATTGGTACAGC
>JASLHF010000068.1 GCA_030152275.1 Acinetobacter sp.
ATTATGGCCACCCGCAGCATCAGCGATCCGCGTGACCGTTTAACCACGATTTTAGTCGCGCCGCTGATGACGTGTTCTGCGCGCCTGCCAGTATATGCATTGCTGATTTCCGCATTTATTCCAGCAAAAATGGTCTGGGGCATATTCAACCTGCAAGGCTTGGTGCTCTTTGCGCTGTATGCTGCCGGTATTGTCAGCGCATTGATTGTTGCCACCGTATTGAAGTTTTTCCAAAAAGATAAATCACAGCATGCCTTGCTGATGGAGCTGCCAAGTTACCGCATTCCGGATATAAAAAGCGTCTGGATTGGCTTGCTCGACCGCGCTAAGATTTTTATGAAGCGCGTGGGCGGCATTATTTTTGCGCTGTCGATTTTGCTGTGGTTCCTGTGCACTTTCCCGCAGCCGCCGGAAGGCGCTGTAATGCCAGATATTGATTATTCCTTTGCCGGCATGCTGGGCCATATTATGCAGCCAATCTTTGCGCCGCTGGGCTTTAATTGGCAAATCTGCATTGCGCTGATTCCGGCCATGGCTGCCCGGGAAGTGGTGGTGGCTGCGCTGGGTACGGTCTATGCCTTGTCTGCAACCGATGATGATGCTGTTGCGCAGGGTCTATCAACGCTGATCAGCAGCGGTGATTTAGGCTGGTCTGTAGCGACAGGTTTATCGCTTTTGGTGTGGTTTATTTATGCGCCACATTGTCTAGCGACCTTGGCCACAGTGAAAAGAGAAACCGGTTCATTGAAAACAGTCGGTTTCATGACCATATATTTATTTGGCCTGGCGTATGTGATGTCATTCCTGACGTATCAAATCGCTTCGCATTATTTCGGTTAATTTGCGCCGGACGGTGAAAGGAGAGTGAAATGTTTGAACTTCTCATTGTAGCAGCTTTAGTGATCTGGAGCGCATTTGTAGTATTTCATAAGGTTTTTCCGAAAACCGCTTTTGCTGTGTATCATTCACTTTCTCAGGCTTGTGAACAGCGTGGCTGGACGGCATTGGCTAAATGGCTTAAGCCTGCGCCGGTTTCTGGCTGCGGCGGCAGCTGCGGCTGTTCAGCGCCGGCCGAACCGCCAGCCAAAAAAAATGAAGTGCAGGCGGTCAAATGGAAATAAGCCAGCCGGGTGCTGCATCTGTGTAAAAAAAACCGTCATCTTTATGACGGTTTTTTTACGCGCTGACACAAAAAAAGTGCCAGAAAGTCAAAACTGAAAAAGCATTCAAAACGCCAAAGTGCTAACATTTTGTCAGTTTTAAAAACAGACCATAAAATGGGGCAAAAATGTTAATACAGCGTGGTGGTTTAAAGGTTGTTGCTGGACTGGGGATTTCAGGTGTCGCTGCGGTGAATTTTTTACATGAACATGGTTACCGCGTGGCAGCAACAGATTCACGGACTACCCCGCCTGGACATGATCAAATCCCAACAGCAGTGCAAACCAGCTTTGGCAAGCTGGATCAGGAACTGCTGCTGCAAGCCGAAGAAATTGTGATCAGCCCGGGGCTGGATCCAAAATTGCCTGAAATTCAGGCAGCTGTGGCGCAAGGCATTCCTGTGGTCAGTGAAATTCAGATCCTGCGCCGTGCGACGGACAAGCCGATTGTTGGCATTACTGGTTCGAATGCTAAAAGCACAGTGACAACGCTGCTGGGCTTGATGGCGCAGGAAGCCGGTAAAAAAGTGGCAGTTGGAGGCAATTTAGGCCGTCCGGCGCTGGATTTAACGAAAGATGATCCTGAACTGTATGTTTTGGAATTATCTAGCTTTCAGCTGGAAACTACATCCAATTTAAATGCTGAAGCCGCAGTGGTGCTCAATATGAGTGAAGATCATTTAGACCGCCACGGCGATATGCTGGGCTATCATCAGGCCAAGCACCGGATTTTTCAGGGTGTCAAAAAAGTCATCTTTAACCGAGATGATTCGCTGACCCGCCCGTTGGTGCCGGATACAGTGCCGATGCAGAGCTTTGGCTTAAACGCGCCGGATATGAACCAGTTCGGCATTTTAAAAGAAGATGACGGCACGATGTGGCTGGCGCGCGGCCGTGAACGGCTGCTGAAAAGCTCAGATATGTATATTCAGGGTACGCATAACATTGCCAATGCTTTGGCTTGCCTAGCGCTGGGGGAAGCCATCGGCTTGCCGCTGGACAGCATGCTGAATACGCTGAAAACATTTAAGGGTTTAGAACACCGCTGCGAATTTGTCAAAGAACTGCACGGTGTGCGCTACTACAATGATTCTAAAGGCACCAATATTGGCGCGACGCTGGCTGCTATTGACGGTTTGGGCGCGGCGATTGAAGCTAAAGGCGGTAAAGTGGCAATTATTTTGGGCGGGCAAGGCAAAGGGCAGGATTTTACTGCGCTGCGCGATTCGCTTGGCAAATACGCCAAAGTGGCGGTGCTGATAGGTGAAGACCGCCCAATTATTGAAAAGGCTATTGCAGGTACAACTGAACTGGTGCATGCAGAATCGCTGCAAGAAGCTGTTGAGATTTGCCAGCAGCATGCACAGGCCAATGATGTGGTATTGCTGTCGCCTGCCTGCGCAAGTTTTGATATGTTTAAAGGTTACAATGAGCGCGGTCATCAGTTTGTCAGCTGCGTTAATGTACTGGCTTAAAAGAACGATAAGGAAAGTTGTATGGCTGGGTTAGCTCAGACGACCATAAATAAAATAAGTGAAGTGTACGAGCGCTGGGCGCCGCGGCTGCCAGCCGAGGTCAATATGCGCAATGTGCTGATTTTTTGCGTATTGGCGCTTTTGTGCCTTGGCTCGATCATGGTGGCTTCCGCCTCGATGCCCTATGCCGACCGCCTGCATGAAAATGCTTTTCACTATGTTACCCGTCACGGCATTTCGATTTTTGTTGCGGCTGTGGCTGCTTATTTTGCCTATAAAGTCCCCATGAATGTCTGGTTTAACAACACCTTTCCGCTGTGGCTGCTGACCATTGCGCTGCTGGCGGTGGTGCTGGTGGCCGGCACGGAGGTCAACGGTTCGACGCGCTGGATCCGCTTGGGCGGCTTTACCTTACAGGCTTCAGAAGTTGCGAAGGTGATGATGGCGATATTTACGGCAGATTATGTCGTGCGCCGGGCTGAAGAGGTGCGCAATAACTTGTCCGGCCTATACCGGCTGGGCGCAGTGATGATCATCACGGTAGGTTTAATTCTGGCGGAGCCAGATTTAGGCGCCACGGCCGTTATTGTCTTGATGATTTTGGGCGTATTCTTTTTGGCGGGCGCGCCGGCTATCCAGTTTATTGCTTTCATGGCATTTATTGTGGTGGGCTTAGTTATTGCGATTGTATTTGAGCCTTACCGCTTGCAGCGCGCGCTGTCATTTACCAATCCGTGGGCAGACCCATTGGGTACTGGCTATCAGCTGTCGAATGCCTTGATGGCTTTTGGCCGCGGTGAATGGTTTGGTGTCGGCTTGGGGCACAGCATCCAAAAAATGTCTTATTTGCCGGAAGCGCATACTGACTTTATGCTGGCGATTCTAGGCGAAGAATTCGGTTTTTTCGGCATTACTTTAGTGATGGTGCTGTCATTTACCATGGTGGTGTGCTGCATTAAGATTGGCCACCGCGCGCTGCGCAATCAGTATCTGCGCGCCGGCTATCTGGCTTACGGCATCAGCATTATTTTTCTGCTGCAGATTTTGGTGAATGCAGGCATGAACATGGGCATGCTGCCGACCAAAGGCTTAACGCTGCCATTCATCAGTTACGGTGGTTCCTCACTGATTATCTGCGCCATTATGGTCAGTCTGGTGCTGAAAATTGAATCCACCACCCAGCAGATTAATCCGAGTAAAGAAGAATCCAGTTTCTAGATCAGTGTTGCTCTGCTGTATTCATCGCGCCGGACACATCAGTGTCCGGTTTTTTATGCGCGTTTCATTTTTATGAAGGATATTTGCTAAGCCAAGGCGCGCAAAGCGGAAGGTTAAAACAGCCTGTCTGCATGAGTCTTGGAGAGCGCAAAGGCTGGGTAGAGGGAATAGAGAAAAGGTTTACAGCGCGAAATTATTAAAAATGTCTAGCGGTAAATACCAGACAATTCAGCTTGATGAGGAATCAAGCCGGTATCCCACTGCGCAATAGCCTGCTGCAGCATATTTTCCGGCTTATCCAGCTCTATAGCAGGCTGATGCAGGGCGTGAACCGCCTGCTGCAGCAGCTGCGGCGCCTGAGCAGGATCCAGCGCTTGCGCCATATTTTGCTTAGAGAGCTTCTGCCCCTGATCATTCATGGCCAGCGGCAAATGCATATACTGCAGCGGGGCATAGCCCAGCAGGCGGCCGAGCCAAATCTGGCGTTCGGTATTGTCCAGCAAGTCTGCGCCGCGCACGACATGAGTCATACCTTGAAGATGGTCATCCACCACAGCCGCCAGTTGATAATTGATGATGCCGTCACGGCGTTTCAGCACAAAATCACCTAAGTCATGCTGCAGATTGGAGCAATGCCGGCCCTGCAGGCGGTCATTGAAACAGATATCTTGATCTTCAACTTTCAGGCGCACAGCTTGATCCTGCAGCGGTAAATTCAGCGTGCGGCAGGTGCCCTGATAGATATGATTGGAACCGAGCATTTTTCGGGTGCATTGGCAGGCATAGACTAGCCCAAGCGCATGGAGCTGTTCCAGCACGGCTTCATAAATGTCTAAACGGTCTTTTTGAAAAATGATTTCGCCGTCCGGCACAAAGCCGAAGGCATCGATACAGCGCAGAATATGCTCTTCACTGCCGGGGAAAATACGCGGCATATCCGTGTCTTCAATCCGTACAGCCCAATGCCCCTGATGGGCGCGGGCATCACAGTAACTTGCGACTGCCGTAATTAAAGAGCCAAAATGCAAAGGACCGGTTGGCGATGGCGCAAACCGGCCCACATAAGCCATCCTGTTATCCCCCTCCTTTTGTAAAAGAGGGGTTAGGGGAGGATTATTGAATAACATCATTAACCGTTATTTTGCTTCTCTTTGATTTCTGCAAGTGTTTTGCAGTCAATACACAGAGTCGCAGTCGGGCGCGCTTCTAAGCGGCGCAGGCCGATTTCAATACCGCAAGTTTCACAGAAACCGTAGTCATCATTTTTGATGGCTTCAATAGACTGTTCAATTTTGCGGATCAGCTTGCGTTCGCGGTCGCGGGTGCGCAGCTCAATAGCAAATTCTTCTTCCTGTGTCGCACGGTCATTGACGTCTGGAAGCGCAGTATTTTCATCCTGCATGGTGTTTAAAGTGCGGTCCACTTCAGACATCAGCTCGGCTTTCCATGCAAGCAAAATGCGGCGGAAATGCTCAAGCTGCCCTTCCGACATATATTCTTCATTTTTCTTCGGCTGATAAGGCTCAATACCAAACAGGCTAGCAGTTGAACCACCTTCAGACGCCTTTGGCTTTGCTTTGCGGACACGCTTCGCAGATTTTTCATCCGCCGCATCAATTTGTTCGTCTAAGACTTGATTTTGGTTGTCATTCGCCATATAGGGCATTCCTCATCATATGCATATATCTATACGCAAAAAATATGGTGATATGCAAGTTTTTTTATCGCCCCTGACTCGGATATTCCATTAGCAGGGGCCGTCATCATATAGACTTTTTTTCGATTTAGATAGTCTTAGATGTTTCCGCTCTGCTCGACAGGCAGCATTCAAAAGCCATAAATTAATCTAAAAGAATCAAATTGAAAAGTTAATAACCTGAAATTTCTGAATTAATTTGGGGCTGATCGGCTTGTACGCGTATCACTTCTGTTGAAAACTCACCATTATCTTTTAAATGCATTACGCGGTAACCCGGAAACTGCTCATCCAGCGCAAAATTTTCACTGCCCGGTTTAAACTGCACGCTGGTCGATGGTGCAGATAAAAACTCAATATCATTCCAATGGTTACATGAATCTTGATGCACATGGCCGCATAGTACGGCCTTGATATTGCTGTATTTGGCGATGACCTGCATCAGATGGTCAGCATTTTTCAGTTTGTGCTGATCAATCCAGTGTGACTGCATAGCAAAAGGATGATGATGGCAGGCGATTATCATGTGAAGTCCAGCGTGGGCGGCTAAGATCTCATCCAGCTGCTGCAGCTGCTGTTCTGAAATCCAGCCGTCGACTTTGCCTGCGACCGCGCTGTTCAGCAGCACAATGCCCCAGTTGCCGCAATGCAATAAATGTACTTGATCTTGTTCTCGGTAGAAAGGAAAAAAGGCCGCATCATCATGGTTGCCTGGAATTTGAAAATGCGGAATATGCAGCTGCTGCATGTACTGCAGATAGCGGGCATACGTTTCCTGCACCGGCACTTGCGCTAAGTCCCCAGTATGAATAATGGCGTTTGCGCCGGAAAAATTCCGGACAATATGCGACATTACTTGCTGAAAGCTGTGCTCCGGATTGATTTTGACAAATTCAAGCTCAACTCGGTCCATGAGATGAGTATCTGTAATTTGAATAATAGTCCAGTCTGTCAAAGTATCTGATTTCCCCAAAAATAGTGCTTTATTTACACGTTAAAAGGCCTATTTTCTCCATTAGGCCTGTTGAGTAGTATGTATATGCTGCTGCAGCCATTGCAAGGCCATAATGACGGGTGCATTCTTTAACCGACCGCTGGCAAGCAGCCCGGGTATAGCCTCAAAATCTAAAATATGCAGCTGAATATTTTCCCCTTCATCCGCCATGCCGAATACCCCGCCATGCGCAGGCAGTTCAGCTTGCGCGCTGTATAAGTGGAACAGTTCGGCGCATGCGCCTGCAGACGGGTAAAATGTAAACAAATGTTGAAGTTCATGCACATGGCAGCCGGACTCTTCTAGACTTTCGCGCCGAATACAGCTTTCTGGCGATTCATTTCCATCCAGAATGCCGGCGATAATTTCCAGCTGCCAAGGTGATGCTGAATCATCGATTGCGCCAATGCGGAACTGTTCAATGAGTGCAAATTTCTTCTGTTCAGGGCTGTAAATCAGCACACCGGCAGCTTCAGGCCGGCGGATCAGTTCGCGCTGTAAGAGAGGGGTGTATCGGTCTTGATGAAAAAGGCGGTGACGCAGGCTGATTTTTTCTACCTGTATAAAGCCGCGGTATGCATACTCACGCTTCTCTACGGCGTAATCATTGTTGTTATAGCTTGCTTGCTGAATAATATTCATAGAGTTAAACAAAAAAGGATGAAAACTGCTGTTTTCATCCTAACTGAGATTTAAGTGAAGACAAATGCTTTTTTTACTGACTTACACTTTATGGTACAACTTTTGACCATGTTCCTGATAAGCGGTTTTCATGGCCTGCATGCCGGCATCAATGGCGTTGCTATCTGTTAAGCTATTTTGAGCAATTTGCTGATTTTGCGCATAATCCCGCACGTTTTGGGTGATTTTCATCGAGCAAAACTTCGGCCCGCACATAGAACAGAAATGCGCTGACTTATGCGCTTCTTTGGGCATGGTTTCATCGTGCATAGAGCGTGCAGTATCTGGGTCTAAGCTCAGGTTAAATTGATCTTCCCAGCGGAATTCAAAACGCGCCTTTGACAGTGCATTATCGCGCGCTTGTGCGCCCGGATGGCCTTTGGCTAAGTCAGCTGCATGGGCGGCGATTTTGTAGGTAATAATGCCGTCTTTAACATCTTTTTTGTTCGGCAGCCCCAAGTGCTCTTTGGGCGTGACATAACACAGCATTGCAGTGCCGTACCAGCCGATCATGGCCGCGCCAATGGCAGACGTGATGTGGTCATAGCCCGGCGCAATGTCGGTCGTCAGCGGCCCGAGCGTATAGAACGGCGCTTCTTGGCAGACTTCCAGCTGCAGATCCATATTTTCTTTGATCATATGCATAGGGACATGCCCCGGTCCTTCAATCATGACCTGCACATCATGCGCCCATGCGCGGTGCGTCAGTTCGCCCAGTGTGCGCAGCTCAGAAAACTGCGCTTCATCGTTGGCATCCTGAATGCAGCCGGGGCGAAGTCCGTCGCCCAAACTGAAAGATACATCGTAGGCTTTCATGATTTCACAGATTTCATCAAAATGCGTATACAGAAAATTTTCCTGATGATGCGCAAGGCACCACTGCGCCATGATTGAACCGCCGCGGGAAACAATGCCTGTTAAACGGTTGGCGGTCATGGGCACATAGCGCAGCAGCACGCCAGCATGAATCGTGAAGTAGTCGACGCCTTGTTCAGCCTGTTCAATCAGTGTGTCTTTAAAAATTTCCCATGTCAGGTCTTCCGCCACACCATCCACCTTTTCCAGTGCCTGATAAATCGGCACAGTGCCGATAGGCACAGGCGAATTGCGGATAATCCATTCGCGGGTTTCATGAATATTTTTACCGGTAGACAAATCCATAATGGTGTCTGCGCCCCAGCGGGTAGCCCAAGTCATTTTTGCAACTTCTTCATCAATGGATGAACCCAGCGCAGAGTTGCCAATATTTGCATTGATTTTGACTAAAAAATTGCGCCCGATGATCATGGGTTCAATTTCCGGATGGTTAATATTGGCGGGGATAATGGCGCGGCCTGCTGCAACTTCCTGACGTACAAATTCCGGCGTGATTTGCATCAAATTGCGCGCGCCGAAGTTTTGACCGGCATGCTGGCGCATATCTGCACCTTCACGCTGACGCTGATTTTCACGGATTGCGATATATTCCATTTCAGGAGTAATAATGCCCTGTTTGGCGTAGTGCATTTGGGTCACATTTTTACCGGCTTTGGCGCGCCGCGGTTTTTGAATATGGGCGAAACGGATGTCTGCAGTGCGGATGTCTTTAAGGCGTTCTTGGCCAAATGCAGAACTGAGGCTGTTGAGGCGCTCTGTATCGCCGCGTTCAGCAATCCATGCTTCACGCACATTGGGCAGGCCTTGATTTAAGTCAATCTGCACATCTGGATCCGTATATACACCGGAAGTGTCATAGACCATCACTGGCGGGTTGTGTTCGCCTCCAAGGCCAGTTGGCGTGTCGGTCAGGGCGATTTCACGCATCGGCACCCGAATGTCTGCACGTGAGCCTTGAATATAGACTTTGGACGAAGCCGGTAAAATGCGGGTCAGATCTTTGGCGTCCTGCTCATGCTGAGCGGACAAATCATGTGAAGATAGATTCGTTAATTGGTTCATGGCAATGATCCTTATGAATGACATCAACGAATCAAGCGCGACCAAAAACGGGGCGGATGTGCAGCGGTTTCTGAAACTGAGGATTCTTGGCGGCATGCGCCGAAGAGTCAGTGGCGTATCTATTTAAATAATTTAAACAATCTCATGCAGATCATGCATTACATAAATAGACGGCGCCGGAAACGCTTTACTCCAGGGTGCTGAATAAAAGCATACAGTTTTTCGGTGGCTTGATTCCTACGCAGGTCTTAACCTGATCAGGTTCAACGGTACTTGCCATCACCTGCAGCAGGGCTGCATGTTGGCAATCTCAGCGGGCTGTTACCCGCGCTCCGTCAAGCGATGGCTAAATCTTAGCTGAGTCTGCGCTGAAAAGACAGCCAGCGATGCAATTAATCTGCATGGCCGGCTGGTTTTGAGGAAATGCTGCTAAAAGGCAGAGCTAATTAAAGGCAAACACCGTCACTGAAACAGTCTTTGCTGTAGCGCGGTGCAGGATCACGCAGCTGCAGATAGCGTTCCATCTGCTGCCATGGGCTGATTCCGCTGGATGCGCCCAGCGCCTGCTCGCGCTGCTCTGGGCTTAAGTCGATAAACTGGACAAAGCGCTGGGCTTGGCGGGCCAATGATGAGCGCTGAATTTTAGCTATTTTGCTAATTTCTTCCATGCTGCTGACCTGCACATCGAAACGGTCAGCGTAAGCGCCAGATACAGGAGATTTTTTTAAGCCTTTAAACAGGAACAGCGCATATTGGTACTGCAGATGCTTAGCATCCTGAATATAGCTGCTTTTTGGATATTGGCGCACATAGTCTTCCCAAAACAGCGCGCGGCGCGCGATTTCAAATGGTTCAATGAGCAGCGCTTGATCGGAAAAAGCCGGTTCAATATTTTGCAGTGCTAAATTTTCAATAAAAACCCGTTCTGCTTCAGGCATATACGGTGCAAAAATTTTAGCCAAATATTCTGGGTTGCGCCGGTAGTGAGGCTCAGTAGCGGCCCCAGCCAATTCGATATAGGCTTGGCCCTGATGTTTCAGCAAGTACTGGTCTCGGATAGTCAGCTGTTCAAAGTGGCTTTGATGAATCGTTGGATGCTGGGCCATATCAAAAGCATATTGCTGAAAAGCCAATTGCTGGGAAGCTGTGCGTTCGACCTGCAGAAAATTGCGGTACATGGCATTAGAGCGCTGCAGCAGCAGCCGCTGCTGTGCTAAAGACTGCAGCGGCAAGCAGACTTTTAGGTCTTGATTGACTTGTTCTAAGGCGAATGTCGTGCGCTGGCTGCTGATTTCCTGCATATGCTGTTCCAGCTTATTGCAGAGAAGGGTGAGGTCTGCCGCTTCATGCTGGCCGCTGTCTTGTTCAAGCTGCTCGTGCATAGGCTGAGGTTCCGGCTGTTGCTGACAGCCGAAAAGCATAAGGGCGAAGGGAATGAATAAGCTGAACTTTACTGCAGAAGAAAAACGCTTTAACACAGGCACCCGGTAATCTTGAAGAAAAATACAGTCGTCCGATAGGATGCTGCTATTCTATAACCGAAATAGCATGATACTGTGTAGTATTGTATTTTAGTTTGTTACTGTGCTGTGAGTAAGGCTGGCTGCTGTTTGAAAACTCACAGAATTGAGCAAAGTTTCGTAAAAAAATAATAAAAATCATACGGAAATTTGCTTCAGTCAAATTAATATTGGATTATTTTTAATTATTGGCGCTTGACTGCTTGGGGGCGCTGCAACGGGTTGACCACATATAATGAAGAAAAAATTTGTATTCAGCGTTTGCCTTCTCGCCGCCAGTCCTTATTGCTTCGCTTTAGATTTAGCAGAAGCATATGAACGCGCAAAGGCCTCTGACCCATCGTGGCAGGCCAGCCAGCTGCAGTACGAAGCCGATCAGCTGAATTTAGGTATTGCCAGCGGCAATTTGTTGCCAACTGTTACCCTTTCAGGCAATGTGACCCGTAAAAATCAAAGCAGCAGTCAGAATGGCGCATCTTATGGTTTAACCCTGCCAGACAGCACAACAGCCAAGCAGCTCACCTTGACAGCGCGCCAGCCATTGTTTCGATGGGATGCATGGGAAGGCCTGAAACAAGTTAAAACATCAATTGAATTAAGCGAAATCAATCTGCGCATTCAGCAGCAGGATCATATTTTACAGGTCGCTGAGTCTTATTTTAATGTACTGCGTCAGCAGGCGCTGACGGCAGCCAATTTGCAGGAAGAACAGGCGCTGTCTGAACAGCTGAGAATGATGAATGCCAAACTGAATGAAGGGCTGGTGGCGAAAAGCGATGTTAGCGAAGCCAATGCGCAGTATCAAAATGCGCGCGCTAACCGGATGGCCACGCATGTGCAGCTGGTGCTGGCGCAGGAGCAGCTGCAGCAGCTGATCGGGCCGTACCGTGACAATTTAGCGGTGCTGCGTGATGATTTTCAGTTTCAAAAACCTGTACCGAATAATATACAGGCATGGGAAGATTTAGCCATGAGCCAAAATTTGAATATTTTGCAGGCTAAAACCCAGCGTCGCTATGCCGAAGATGAAAAGCGTGTTGAAAAAGCCGCGCTGTATCCACAAATTGAAGCGGTCGGCACCTATGGCTACAGTAAGCAGACACCGGAATCTATCTTGTCTCAGGATGGACGATTTGACCAAGTCGGCGTTGAAATGAACTGGAATATCTATAATGGCGGCCGCACACAGAAATCGATTAAACAGGCGGACATCAATGTGCAGAAATCGGAAGCGCAGCTGGATGCTGCTACCCGAAAGGCGGCTTCAGATGTGAAAAAGGCCTATATGCAGGTTGAAACTGATCAGGCTAAACTGGAAGCGCGTAAAGCCGCGATGGATTCCTCTGCGGCCGTTTCTCAAGCTTCGCAAGCCCAATATCAAGAAGGGCTGAAGACCATGGTGGATGTGCTGCTGGCGCAGCGCAATGCATTTTCCGCCAAACAGGATTATTTAAATTCTAAATACGACTATCTGCTGCATGTGCTGCAGCTGAAAGCTGCGGTTGGACGCTTAACCGGGCAGGATCTGCAGGAAATGAATGTGTGGCTGGTGCGGCAGGGCAGTACAGATCCGCTAAGGGAATCTGGCGCAAAGAAAAACTAAGCCGTCATCAAACTTTCATAATCGGTATGCTTTAATACACGCTCAAAAAAATCTTTTGCCGGCAGCCATGGAGTACATCCTTTGAATCCTAAGAATCCTGTGTTGAATCACCATATTTCTTCGCAATTTAATGAAGATTTGCAGGATGTGAACACCAAATTCATGACCATGGGCGGTTTGGTCGAACAGCAGGTGGCCAATGCGATACACGCGCTGCTGGATACCGATGAGGCAATGGCGATAGATGTGCAGTTTCTGGACAATACGGTCAACCGCTATGAAACTGAAATTGATGAAGCGTTGACCCTGATTTTGGCGCGCCGCCATCCAGCTGCGATTGATTTGCGTATGGTGATCGCGATGTCGAAAGCCAATACCGATTTAGAGCGTATAGGCGATGAAGCGGCAAAAATTGCCCGAATCGCGCAAAGCCTGTGTGAAGAAGGTGAATCGCCGCGCGGCTATATGGAAACCCGCCATATCGGCAATCAGGTGCGTGTTATGATTCATGATGCGTTGGACGCATTTGCCCGTTTAGATGTGGATCAAGCGCTGAAAGTGCTGCTGGCGGATGCTGATATTGACCGTGAATATCAGTCTGCAACACGCACCTTGATGACGTATATGATCGAAGATCCGCGCCATATCACCCGGGTCATGAATGTGCTGTGGGTATTGCGTTCGCTGGAGCGGATAGGTGACCATGCGCGCAATATTTCCGAACAGGTGATTTATATGGTGAAAGGTTTGGATGTGCGCCATACCAGCGTTGAAGAAATTGAACAGAAAGTGCAGCGTTAATACCCGCAACTGTTGAGCCTGCTCTGGGATGTGATCTGCATCCAGCCTAAGTTTGAAACAACTGAAGGCGCATAAATATTTTGGTTTTAAACGCCTGATGATGAATATCAGGCATTTTTATTTTTGCAGCAATTTGCAGCCTGTTCAGCACCGAAGTGCAGTGTCAATTCGCGTGCGCTTTCACAGGATCTGCATAGATTTGTTAGCTGTGGGTTTCTTCTTCGGCATCATCTTCAAATGTACGGGCAATTTTTTCGATATTTAGGCTCTTGGCCATGGCGTCAAATATTTCTTTATACACCCCTTCTTGATGATACAGCGCGTCATGTTCACCATGTTCGGCAATGTAGCCCTCTTTCATGACATAGGTATAGTCCGCGTCAATAATCTGTGACAGGCTGTGGGAAATCATAATGACGGTGCGGCCCTGTTTAATTTCATCCAAACTTTGCTTGATCTGTTCTGTTGCGATAGCGTCTAAACTGGCGGTCGGTTCATCTAAAAAAATAATCGGCGGATTTTTCAAGAACATGCGCGCCAGCGCAATGCGCTGCTGCTGCCCGCCCGACAGAAGCAAGGCATCCGCTTCATAGCCGTGCGGCAGCTGCAGCACCTGTTCATGAATTGACGCTTTTTTCGCAGCAGTGACCACATCTTCCATGCGGGCATCGGTTTTGCCATAGCGGATATTTTCAAAAATTGAACCTTGAAAAATATGGTTTTTTTGCAGTACTAGCCCAATATGGTCGCGCAGATATTGGGTGTCAATCTGCTGAATATCGATGCCGTCCAGCAAAATGCTGCCGCTGTCTGGCTGATAAAACTTATCCAGCAGGCTGATCAATGTTGATTTTCCGGCGCCGGAGAGGCCCACCAGCGCGGTAATTTTATTCGGCTGAATCTGCATATTGATATGCTTTAAGGCGTGATAGCCGTTGGGATAGGAAAATTCAACATTTTTGAGCTGGAATTGGCCGTGAATTTGCGGTTTCAGCTGGCCGCTTGGTTCAATTTGATCATCAGCTTCTAAAATTTTAAAGAAGCTTTCAGAGTAAATCATCGCATCGTTGACTTCATCATAAATCCGGTGCAGTGAACGGATGGGTGCAGACACATTATTGAACAGCAGCACGTGATACATAATCATGCCGATGCTCATTTTGCCGTCCAAAACAAAGTAAGCGGTTAAGATGATAATCAGCACAATGCCGATCTGTTCAAGAAAGGTTTTCAAGCCATCAAATAAAAAGCTGGTTTGACGGGTGTGCATTTGGTTATCAGTCAATTCCTTTTGCAGTTTCAGCTGCTTTTCAGATTCAATACTTTCACGGTTAAAGGATTTGATCACCGTGATGGAATTAATGATGCCTAAAATGCCTTGGCTTTTCTTTTCCCGCCCGTCACGCAAATTTCTGCGCCAGCCGCCCAGCTTCTGCGCCTGTTTGTAGGTGAGCCAGAAATAAATGGGCACAATGCACAGCGCCACCAAACCGACATAAATATTGGCATAAAACATCAGGCCCAGCGCCACGATTGCGCTGGTGAACAGCGGCAGAATATCAATAAAGAAAATCTGCACCAGACGGGTCAGCGAGCCGATGCCCCGGTCTATACGGGTCTGCAGCTTGCCGGCCTGATTGGCGTCTTCATTGAAAAACGCCAGACGGTAAGTCAAAAATTTTTCAATGATGCCTTGCGCCAAGTCCTGTGACACCATAATGCGCAATTTTTCGCCATAAAATTTTTGCCCGAATTGCACAAAAGCATTCAGCACCTCTTTGCCCAGCAAAATGGCGGAAATGGTGATAAGGATATGCCAGCCCTGCGCCAAACCAAAACCGGCTTCGACCAGCTTATTAATGCTGTCGACCGCATACTGCAGCGTCAGCGCATTGACCTGCGCGGTGAGAGAGCCGATAAGCGTCAAAATTAAGGTCGCGATAACCAGCAGCCGGTAAGGCTGTACAAATGGGCGCAGTTTTTGAAACAGGTGCCATAAATTCATAAGCGGTTATTTTTATTGTGAATCTGAAGGATCAGTCTATGCCTGAAAATTTGACGCGACAAGCTGTGGCATTGTATTGAATTGTGAAGCGCGAAATATGAGTACACTAAGGGTATATACAGCAGATCAGAAAATACGGATGACGCTTGAACTCTTTGCGCCGCAGCCGGCGGATAATCTTTTGCCTTTTGACGGTACAGTGCAAGACTGCGGCCTTATTTTGAGTGATGCGCAGAGTCAGCAGTATCTGCATTATTTTCTGCAGCATTTGGCCTGGCAGCCGGATGAAGCAGTGCTGTTTGGCCGGCATTACATCACGGCGCGCAAAGTCGCGTGGTATGGCGATGAACATTTTCAATACCGCTATTCTGGCCATTTAAAGCAGGCGCATTTATGGAATGCGGGTCTGTACCGGCTAAAACAGCACATCGAGCGCGTGGCGGGGCATCCGTTTAATTCATGCTTAGCCAACCTGTATGAAAATGGCCAGCAGGCTGTGGGCTGGCACAGTGATGATGAACCGGCGCTGCAGTCCAGCCATGCGGAAACGGTGATTGCGTCACTGAGTTTTGGCGCAGTTAGGCAAATGCGCTTTAAGCATAAGACTCGGGCTGAGCAAGTATCAATGCTGCTGCATAGCGGCCAGCTGATTATCATGCGCGGTGAAACTCAGCGCTGCTGGAAACACTGCATCAGCAAGAGCGTTAAAGTGATGGAACCGCGGATCAATTTGACGTTTCGCTATTTTTTTCCAACCAGCCAAACTGAAGCACTGAATTTTAGGCAAGAAAAAAGCCCATGAACTTCATGAGCTTTTGACTTCTGAGGGATGTCTTCTGTCGTTTGCCAGCATGTCATGGAACATAATGGTTGTGAAGAACAATAATCATATTATGAGAATTTAATAAAAAATTCAAATTATTTTTTTATAAAAATAAAAACAATTCTTAAAGAAATTCTGCAGTGCTGGCAGGATTACACGCTGTCAGGCTGTTCAGAAAGAGTCATAAATTTCTTTTCAATCAGCGCCGCGTTTTCCTGCAGAATCTCGATCAGCTTATGCAGATTGACAAATTCAAAACGGTTTTTTGAGGCCAGCAGCGTCAGCGCCAAAGGCGGCTCTTTGATGGAGAACTTCACCGGTACGGAGACTCCCGCAATATTGGGATCCAGTTCGCCGTTAGAAAAATAATAGCCTTGTTTTTTGATTTTTTTCATTTTACTGAAAAAATCATCTTCATTGTCAGCAAAGCCCACTTTGGCCAACTGGGCAGCATAACGCTGATAATAATCCAGAATTTGCTGTTTTGGCAGATAAGACATCATCACTTTTGCTGAAGAGCCGATATACACTGGACGCGGACAGCCGCGGCCGTAGGATAGAAGCAAGGTGTTTTTAAAAACTTCATCATGCAGGTCAATGCAGGAATCATGATTTAAATGTGTCAGCAGGCAGGAAAATTCAGTGCGCTCAACAATATCCTGCATAAACGGAATGCTGATTTGCACCAGCGGATCTGTGGTGCGGGAAATGTAGTCAAGGACTGCTATTTTTGAACCCAGTGTGTAGTCGCCGGAGGTGCCGCTTAGGCGCTGCAGCAATTCTGCGGAAACCAGCTCTTTTAAGTATCGGTAGCTGGTGGGTTTTGAAAGTCCCAATTCCTCACTGATAGTATCAACATTGATGACAGGGCGGGACACTGAAAATAAATCAAGTACAGTGAGAATTTTACCAAAACTGGAAAGCGCCATATGAAATGAACCTGCCGGGTTGAAATCAAATTTTAGAGATTAAGTTACTTTATAACAAAATGTAAAAGATTCTGCAGAACTTTTATGCCTAATGTGTTGTAAATGTCGGCAGTTAAAGTCTGCACGAATATAACTGATAAATCCTTAAATAAAATGAGTGAAATATGATTGTTAGTATTAATGAATTATCAATATAAGATATTTTTATTGACATAAATGGTATTTTTTGGAAAAATTAACCAAAGAAATATCCAATGATGAATAATTAATCAATTTATTTTATTGTTTGGAGCCTCTTTTCTCTGCTGCCGGCAGAAATTCTGTTTGAAAAGATATTGTTTCAAAAATACTTTTTAGCAAGAGCCCTGTTCGAAAGATAGCGCTTGACGGCGCGGCCAGCTGCTTTTCTTTGCATGATTTTCCCCGACCTTGCCTTGAGGCAAGCGCGCACGCCGCTGTATTGCTCTGACGGCGCGCAGAAGTCATCTCAAAAAAAGACATGCTTAACCCATTTTTGAGAATCTGTATGCTGTTGATTAAACCTTTACTCGCATTCCGTCCAAATAAAATGGATTGGCTCTTTGCGTCTAAAACTTTTGCAGCAGGCCTGCTCGCACTGTATGTCGCCTTTGAATTGAATTTGGCTTATCCCATTTGGGCTATTGGCACAGTTTTTGTGATTGCCAATCCTTATGCCGGCATGACCTCATCTAAAAGCATTTACCGTGTTTTGGGCACGCTGATTGGCGCTGTCGTTTCAGTCATTGTGACACCGGCGCTCATTAACACCCCTTGGCTGTTTACTCTATTTTTAGCGGCGTGGGTGGGCTGGTGCCTGTATATGTCGCTGCTGGACCGCACGCCGCGCAGCTATGTGTTTATGCTGGCGGGTTATACCACGGTTATCATTGCCTATAATACGATTTACTATATCGACAGCATTTCTATCTTTGATATGGCGATTGGGCGCTTCATCGAAATTACTGTCGGGGTGGTGTGCAGCGCGATCGTGACCACGACTGTTTTTCCTATACATATTGGACCGGCGGTCAAGACCCGGGTTGATAAAACCTTTGACGATACGCGGACTATTTTCAACAGCATTCTGCTGGCGGAACATCATGAAACTCACTATGCCCAATCTTTAGGCAGCCTGGCGCGTGATATTGCTGACATTCACGTCATGGCGGTGCATTTAAGCTATGAGAAGTCGACCTTAAAAGGCATGACTAAGCCGCTGCAGGAAATGCTCAATCAAATGACGATGATCCTGAGCAATTTAGTGGCCATGTCGGAACGGGTCAATCAACTCGATCAGCAGTTTAAAAATCAGCATTTTCACCAAGAAATGATTCAAATTCATCAGCATATTCATGATTTTATGCAAGATCATCAGGATGTTCTGGAGCGGAATTTGAATTTGCTGCCGCCAGAATTTGAAAGCGATTTTGATCAGTTGATGCAAGGCGCTTCGCCTGAACAGAGGATTGTACTGGCTGGCTTGAAAATGGATGTACGCCATTTTATTCAGAATATCCGCGCGATTCAGCTGATTTGGCAAAGAATTAAAAACGGCGATGCATCGCTGCCGGAGTCAGTGACTGCATTGACCGCCAATTATCCCAATTTGCACCGGGATCATGGTGTCGCCGTGCGTGGCGGTCTTTCGGCCTTTTTTATCATTATTATTGCCACCGGTTTTTGGATACTCAGCGGCCGGAAAGCAGGTTTTATACTGGCGGAAATGGCAGCCATCAGCGCCTGTATTTTGACGGCGCTGGACAATCCAGTACCGGCATTAAAAATATTTATCCGCGCCAATATTTATGCCGCTGTTGTGGTCTTTATTTATGCTTACGGCATTTTCCCGCATGTTACAGAATTCTGGCAGCTGGGTTTAGTGCTGGCGCCATTTATTATTTACTGCCTCATGCTGTTTTCGCATCCGCCGCTGGTGGGCATTGGCTTGCCGCTGCTGATGGGGACGGTGATGGGGCTGAATTTTCAAAACCGTTTCAGCTTAGATCAAGTGATGTTTTTTGATGCATCTATCGGCACGGTAATTGGCCCGCTTATTTCTGTTTATATCATTAATCTAGTCAGGGCAATGTCACCGGAAATGACGGTGCAGCGTATTTTGTCCCTGCATTATAAGGCGATCCGTCAGGCGCTGTATATTCCTTACGGCGTGCCGTTTCGCATGCACTTGCGCAGCATGTTGGACCGCATTGGTGTTCTGAATACCAAAACTGTAGGCGCTGAAGCATTAAAGCGCGATATTAATTTGGCGCTGATCGAAGCCAGCGCTGTGGTGGATCTTGCGCGCTTGCAGGAGCTGATCGAAAAACTGCCCGCAGAAAGCAGTGCAGCGTTAGGTTTGGAAGAGCTGATTCAAATGCTGGATGATTATTTCCGCACCAAAGAATTACTGCATCCTGAACAGCCTCTTAGGGACGGTGTTTTGCAGCAGATTGGGATATTAATGCAGCAGAGCCACGCTGTGGAAAACCCCGACTTAGCCCTGCGGCTGAAAATCTCATTAAATAATATTCAAAGCAGCTTATGCCATTTTAACGGTATAGCCGGAGGCGCGCTTTATTTGGCGGTCTTGCCTAAAGGAGTTCAACATGGGTGAAATGAATATTTACGGAGTGTATGTGCCCATGCTGCTGGTGCTGGCAGTGGCGGCATATGCTGCGCTTCGCCTTTTAATGCTGGTATTGGACAAATGGGTCGAACAGGGCTGGATTCCCATGCCAAGCGTTTTTTATTTGTGCCTGTACATCATTCTTTTGGGATGCGGACATTGGCTATATACGGCATAAGGCTGTGCTTTAAAATTTTGATAGGTAGAGGTGGAAAAATGACATCTGTGAATGTGCGTAAATATGTGCGGCCAGTGCTGATGCTGGTTGTGGCCGTATTAGCTGTGCTCATCTTGCGCCATATTTGGAATTATTATAATTCTGAACCATGGACCCGTGACGGCCGTGTGCGCGGCGATGTAATTCAGGTGTCTTCAGATGTTTCCGGCCTTGTTACCGAAGTTTTAGTGCAAGACAACCAGACTGTAAAAAAAGGCCAAGTGCTGTTCAAAATTGATGTGGCACGTCAAGCGCTTGATGTTGAACAGGCTAAATCCGATTTGTATAAAGCCAAAGCTGGACTGGCCGAGGCGGAAGCGGCGTTAGCGCAAGCCCAAGCTAATTTAGTTAAATCGCAGGCCAATATCAATTTGGCGGATAAGAATGCGGCCCGCTATTCGAACTTAATGGATGGCGCGATTTCCAAACAAGAGCAGGATCAAATGTACGCTGCCCGTGATGAATCGCATGCTGAGCATCAGCAAATGGGCGCTGCTATTGAGCAGGCCAAAGCCAATATTGTGCAGCAAAAGGCGCTGATTGATGCAGCCAACAGCAATTTGCATTTGGCGCAGCTGAATTTGCACCGTTCGGCAGTAGTGGCCCCGGCAGACGGCACTTTATCCAACTTTGAAATGCAAGAAGGCAATTATGTTAAAGTTGGACAGGCGGTAGCTGCGTTGCTGGACCGTCAAAAACTTTATATTGTTGGTTATTTTGAAGAGACTAAGCTGGATAAAATTTATATCGGCGCGCCTGCGGCTATTCAGTTAATGGGGGATTCTCAAAAAATCAAAGGCCATGTGCAGGGGATTGCCAGCGGGATTGAAGACCGTGAGCGGACATCGACTACGGGCTTATTGGTCAATGTTAATCCAACGTTCAGCTGGGTGCGTTTGGCGCAGCGGGTTCCGGTAAAAATTATGCTGGATGAAATGCCTAAAAATCAATTGGCCTTTGTCGCAGGGCGTACTGCCACTGTGCATATTGAAGAAGAGAAGAAATAATCCGGCTTGCAGCATTTCAAAAAATAAAAGCATCCATGCGGATGCTTTTATTTTTTCTTCAATTGGGCCGCTGCGCCTAAGGCTGAAGCCCTTCAGGATGTCTGTACCAGCTTTCAATGAATAAGGCGGCGGCCACACTGTCGGCGGAGATTTTTTTGCCGCGCCCTTGGGCTTGATAATGTTCCAGCTCTCCGCGGGCTTCTCGGGTGGTTAAGCGTTCATCCACCATGAGTGTTTCAATATTGGTTTGATGGCGCAGGCGCCGGGCGAATTTT
>JASLHF010000020.1 GCA_030152275.1 Acinetobacter sp.
TCAGCTTAAACAAGCGAAAGTATCTGCACTTTTAATTCCAGGTATTGGTACGGTTGACCATTTGAAAATGGCACATGATGTCGGTGTAGCAACCATTCGTGTGGCAACGCATTCAACTGAAGCCGATGTTTCTGAACAGCACATTACTGCTGCGCGTAAACTGGGCATGGACACAGTGGGCTTCTTGATGATGGCGCACATGGCTGCTCCTGAGAAACTTCTTGAAGAAGCGCAAAAAATGGTGTCATACGGTGCAAACTGTATTTATGTGACTGACTCTGCTGGCTATATGCTTCCACAAGATGTGACTGACCGTGTCGGCATTTTGCGTGCAAACTTGGGTTCAGACATCGAAATCGGTTTCCATGGTCACCATAACTTAGGTATGGGTGTGGCAAACTCGATTGCAGCCGTTGAAGCGGGTGCCAAACGTGTTGACTTGGCTTCAGGCGGTCTGGGTGCAGGTGCAGGCAATACTCCACTTGAATTGTTTGTTGCGGTGGCGAACCGTATGCAAATTGAAACAGGTGTAGACTTGTTCAAAGTACAAGATATTGCTGAAGAATTAGTTGTGCCAATGTTGCAGCAGCCGATTCGCGCGGATCGTGACGCAGCAACTTTAGGTTATGCAGGTGTGTACTCTTCATTCTTGTTATTTGCAAAACGTGCCGAAGCAAAATATGGCGTATCGGCGCGCGAAATTCTACTTGAGCTTGGCCGTCGTGGTACGGTTGGCGGTCAGGAAGATATGATTGAAGACTTAGCATTGACAATGTCTAAAGCCAAAGAAGCAAATGCTTAATTTAGATTAAGCCGAAGCAATAAAAAGCGTCCGATAGGGCGCTTTTTTATGGCCGTCATTTCAGGCTTTTGAGTTTGATAAAAACTTGAATCGCCACCTTTTCTGTATTTTATAGGAGGTATGAGATATGAAAGAATTAAAAAAATCAAAAGCAAACGTGAATAGGCGTATATATATTTTTAATTTGCTGATTTATGAGCGAAAAATAAGGCTACGCTCATTTTGTTTAAATCTAAATATTAATTTAAGTAATTGATAGTTATATAATTAAAGTATATTGTGATCGTTTTATCTTATAATTTAAATGAGGATGAATCTCAGCAAATGCGCTGGATTAAACATAAAAGCAATTAATAACCGTCATGCAATCGAAAAAAATAAAAATATATCGATTTATATACTGTAAAACAGTCGTTTAGTTTCATCATGCGGTCTAAAAGCTTAAAAACAGTTATTGCTTAAATATCTAAAGGGAAATTGTGAATTTAAGCTTTAAGGTCGTAAAGCTCAGGTATAGAGCGAATTCTTAATACTGTAGTCGGATTTTTTTACATGGCATTGTTGAGCATGATAATGCCATAGCTTAATCTGATTATTAGGAATTCAGCCATGCGTCGTCAAAATTTATGGATAGCGATTCTTGCTGCGACAGCAACTTTAGGGACAGCTGCATCTCATGCAGCGTTTATTGACGATAGCCAAGTCCAGCTGAAGTTCAAAAATTTTTACTTGGACCGTCAAATTGAAGATACCCCAAATAAAAACTGGGGTTCATGGTCGCAGGGTGTGACACTGGATGCGAAATCAGGCTATGCGGATATCGGCGGCGGCATTCAAGTCGGTGCAGACCTGCTGGTGCAGCATGCCTTTAAACTGAATGGCCGTGATGCCAATGCGGACTTTATTTTGCCGCATGACGGTAAAGAGTCGAAGGACAACTTTGGCAAAGTGGGCGCAACCTTAAAAGCCAAAGTGTCAAAAACTGAATTGAAAGTAGGTGAATTGCTGCCGGTATCTCCAGTGCTGGTCTATGATCCTTCACGTCAGTTATTGACCACCTACAGCGGCGCATGGCTGGAGTCGAAAGACTTAAAAGACACCAAATTAACGCTGGCGTATGTGAACGGCATTAACAACCGATATGACAACCAGTTCCGTGATTTAACGCTGTTTGCTCCAGCAAAAGGCGCAAGCTATTACGATAATGGCCCAGCATCTGACGGGATGTATATCGCAGGGATTGATCACCAATTTACCCCTGAAATTGGCGGCAGCTACTGGTATGCCGATGTACAGGATATCTATCAGCAGCACTATGTCGGCGCAAGCTACAAAACCAAGCTGGGTGAAAAAGCCAAACTCGACAGCCATATCCGTTACTTTGATAACTCCGAGTCTGGCGATAAGCTGTACGGCGCTATTGATAACCAAGCCTTGTCTGTCGGCGCGAAAGTCAATTACGGCGCGCATACTTTGGGTCTGGGCTACCAGCAAATGTTTGGCGACAGCGCATTCCCGACATTGGGCGGATGGGTGCCGCAGCCGTACTTGGTGAACTGGGGCGTAGCGACGTTTACCGCCAAAAATGAAAAATCATGGGGCCTGACCTATGGCTATGATTTCTCTGAACTGGGCGCGAAAGGCCTGAATGCGACAGCAGTATATTTCTCCGGCTATGATGCAGACACCAACGGCAAGACCAATCAGGATTCGAATGAACTGAACTTGATTGTGAACTATACGGTTCCAGAAGGTAAGCTGAAAGGTTTAGGTTTCCAAGCGATGTATATCGATGCAAACTTTGATTATAAATCAGACCTGAAAGAATACCGTACAGCAGTCACCTATAACTATAAGTTCTAAGCGCTGCGCGGATTAAAACAGGGAAGCGGTATTGCCGTTTCCCTGTTTTTATATCTTTGGTCGTGAGTTTTATTTAAAACAAAAATACCCTAGCGTAAATAGGGGAATCTCTAAAGTTAAAATTATTATAAAACAATAGGTTAAATTATATCTATTTTATTGTTTATGATCGTAATTTTGTATCAGTTTAAGCCTGTTGAACAGGTAATATGACAAGGTAAAAACACAAAATCCGCAAGAGTCCCCCTTATGTTTAAATCTGCTATGGATTGAAGCATAAGCACTACGCTATACGAGGAGCATGTATGAGCACTGTTCAGATTCCTGACTATACAACTGATTCATTCTTTGGTTTAGAAGATAAATGGATTGAAACTGCTGAAGGCGAATTAACGCATTACCACGAAGTAGGTGAGGGTACACCAATTCTATTTTTACACGGTTCAGGTACAGGTGTATCAGCTGCTGCGAACTGGTGGTTAAACTTACCGCAAATTGGTGAACAAGCACGTTGTATCGCAATCGACACGATTGGTTATGGTCAAACTGTGGTTGCGCCAAATACAGCGTATGGCATCCGTGCTTGGGTTGATCACGCGATCCGTACTTTAGATGCATTAGGTATCGAAAAAACGTGGTTAGTGGGTAACTCTTTGGGCGGCTGGTTAGCATTCCAATTGGCATTAGACTATCCAGATCGTGTACTCGGTATTGTGTCTATGGGTACTGGCGGTGCAAAACAAACCGCTGCACTAAAAGCGCACGCAAACCCAGTACTCACTGAAGAAGGTATCAAGAAAACCTTGTCTATGTTTGTGGTAAACAAAGACCTGATCACTGATGAATTGGTAAAAGTGCGTTTTGCTTCTGCTGCAAATGACTACGCATCAAACCGTTTGATGGATGTTGTTGGCGCACGTGACCGTGACCGTTTCGAGTTCCCGCTTGATTTTGACAAAATGAAAGACATTACTGTTCCAGTATTGCTGATTCATGGTGTGCAAGACGTGGTGATTCCAGTATCACGTACTTGGGATATCTTAAACACTGTTCCACATGCTGATGCGCACATTTTCAGCCAATGCGGTCACTGGTCTCAAGTTGAAAAAGCAGAAGAATTCAACACAGTAATTAAAGACTACCTCAAAGCGCGTGGCGTTTAATTTTATCTAGATGAAGATTATTTAGATAAATAGCCTCTAGATAATAGCCAGTAAAAAAAGGATGACTTCGGTCATCCTTTTTTTACTGGCTTTTTTGTTGGTTTCTTTTATTTATTTTTAAATCAGTCGATTAGGTTTAATTCTGAATGAGCCCCGCGACGACGTTAATAATGATGGCAAGAATGGACGTATTAAAACCATAAGCCAATAAGATATGCACGATATTCAGCTGACGCATGCCGCGAGAGGTGAGGGAAACATCGGCGGTTTGCGCTGAGGTGCCAATCACATAGCTGAAATAGACAAAGTCGGAATAGCCCGGATCTTTGGTTTTAGGAAAGTCTAGGCCGCCATTGTCAGAACTTTGGCGCGCAAGATAAAAGTCATGCGCATAATGAATGGCAAAAATGGTATGCATAAACAGCCAGGCGCTGACAATCGTTAACCCGGACAGCGTAAGGTGTCCTGCACGGATTGCGCTGCTGTGCGGCAGATGATTGATTTCAACCACGATGGCAATAAAGCACATCACTAAAGTTAGCACAACCAATAACAAAATCAGCCATTTGCTGGCATCCTGCTGCTGCGCGCGCTGTAAAATATCCTGATGATCGGTGCGCCACAGCTTGCTCATGGTGAAAATTAAATAGGCTGAAACAGCCAAATTCCAGCTGATGAGCAGGCAGGTAGACCATGTCCAGCGGCTGAGGTATTGCAGCGCGCCGTACAGCAGCAGCGTGATTAAGAATAAAATAAAGAAATAAGGCCGGTAAATGACCCCGGATTTAATGCTGAAAAAGGGCCGAATTTTCATTGTTGTTCCTTTTTTTAGGCGCAGCATCCTGCTTTGCGGTTGGAATATTTAGACATATCGTATCTTGATGGCGCTAAACTTATTAGACTTAAGTTGTAAATTGCCGGCGCTGTCTGGAGTAAGCCGCCATAGTCTTAGTTAAATTTGTCCGTAATTTTCTATTATAAATGCAGAGCTGATTGATAAATCATGTCAGACGGATCGAGTATATGTATAGTAAACCGCCAAAAACTGACGAAAAAAAGCGCTATTATTTTTAAAATGAATAATAGCGCAGAAAAACTTAAGATCTATACGGACAAAAATCAGTCTTGATCACGGGCGATATTTAAATAAAACACTCGGGTCAGCAGTTCAATGAACTTGTCGACTGCCGTCGAAATACTGTTTTTGCGGTAGCTGACATACAAATCTAAATATGGCAGTTCGATATCCAGCGGACGGATGACGGTATTGCTCATGGTTAGCGGTGCAATATAACCGGGTAGAATTGTGCAGCCTAAACCCATGCCTATGGAATTGATATTGAATAAGATGTTGTCAGCTTTTTGCACAATATTAAATTCAATATTATTGGCTTTGGCAAAGTCCAAAATAGCCGTATGCAAGGTCAGCGACTGCTCTGCAGCTGGAATAATAAAATCTATACCATTCAATGCCTTAACTGGTATTCGTTCATATTTTGCCAATGGGTGGTCTTTAGGCAAAATGAAGATCAGCGGTTCGCGCAGCACAAACTGGCTTTCAATTTCCTCATTGTGAAAATTGTGACGGGTAAAAGTGACATCCAGTTCACCTTTTTTCAGCAATTTCATCTGTTCAACGTTGTTCAGACTCAATAGTTCGATTTTTAAATCGGGGTTCTGAACACGCAGGTTAGGCAGCACATAGGGAAAAATTTTCATTTCCGCCACAGGCACAAAGCCAATGCGCAGCATCTGCTGTTTGGCTTGTGATACTTGACGCGCCATCGCGACAGCTTTATCTGCTTGTGCAAGGGTTAAGCGCGCCTGTTCTAGGAATACAGCGCCTTCTTCAGTCAGTTCAACCTTGCGCTTGGTGCGGTGCAGCAGTTTGACGCCGACATCTTCTTCCAAATCTTTGATCTGCTGGCTCAACGAAGGCTGAGCAGTATACAGTTTCAAAGCGGCCTTGCTGAAATTGAGTTCTTCAGCAACGGTAATAAAGTATCGAAGGTGACGTAATTCCATATAATTCAGCCTAGTGAGTAATCCAAAAAATGTCTTACTATGAGTTCAGGTCAGTATAATCTATAAACAACTATGGCGTGAAGATGATTTTGATATTTAGGAAATAAATGGTCTTAGCGTTTTCATTGGTGTTTTAATATAAATAATAACTATGCTAATAAGTTCTGAAAACTATTAATTAAAACAAAAAAAATATTTCACCAAAACCTGTCAAAAATCCATCATCGTTGAAAAGTTGAGTCTATTTGTTTGTGACCCCACGGTTGTCGCAGGAGAGCTTTCATGAGTGGAAAAATTGATGTTCGCGAAATCGACGCTTTAGTCGATGCGCAAAATGGACGTATCTCGCCATCCATCTATACAGATCCAGATTTATACGAACTCGAACTCGAACGAGTTTTTGGTCGTACTTGGTTATTCCTTTGCCATGAAAGCCAAATTCCTAAGGCGGGTGATTTCTTCAATACCTACATGGGTGAAGATCCAATCATCGTGGCGCGTCAAAAAGACGGCTCAATCAAAGCATTCTTAAACCAATGCCGTCACCGTTCAATGCGCGTGAGCTTTGCAGACTGCGGTAACACCCGTGCATTTACTTGCCCATACCACGGCTGGTCTTACGGCATTGACGGCTCACTGAAAGATATTCCGCTGGAAGAGCGCGCGTTCCCTCAAGGCGCTTGCAAAGAGCATTGGGGCCTTGTTGAAGTAAACCGCGTTAAGTCTTACAAAGGCTTGGTATTTGGCTGCTGGGATGAAACAACACCAGATTTAGAAGAGTACATGGGCGATATCGCTTGGTACTTAGATGGCGTTCTTGACCGTCGTCCAGGCGGTACAGAAATCATCGGCGGTGTACACAAGTGGGAAATCGAGTGTAACTGGAAATTTGCAGCTGAACAGTTCGCATCTGACCAATACCACGCATTGTTCTCTCACGCATCTGCCATCCAAGTTTTGGGTGCAAAACCAGATGACGAATCATCGAAGAAATTAGGCGCTGCGCAAACAGCCCGTCCAGTGTGGGAAACTGCCAAAGACGCGATCCAATACGGATCACGCGGTCATGGTTCAGGCTTCTTCTTCACAGAAAAACCAGACGCTAACGTTTGGGTTGACGGTGAAGTGGCGAACTACTTCCGTGAAACTTACGAAGAAGTGAAAGAACGTCTGGGTGAAGTTCGTGCACTGCGTCTTGCAGGTCACAACACTATGTTCCCAACACTGTCTTGGTTGAACGGTACTGCAACACTTCGTGTATGGCACCCGCGCGGTCCAAACAAAACTGAAGTATGGGCATTCTGTATTGCAGACGCTGAAGCATCTCAAGAAGTGAAAGAAGCATTTGAACGTTCTGCGACTCGCGCATTCGGTCCTGCTGGTTTCCTTGAACAAGATGACTCTGAGAACTGGATTGAAATTCAAAAAGTTTTACGCGGTTATAAAGCCCGTCAAAACAAATTGATTATGGAAATGGGTAAAGGTAACGAGAAAGTACGTGAAGATGGTATTCCAGGTATTACCAACTACATTTTCTCAGAAACAGCTGCACGCGGTATGTACCGCCGCTGGGCTGACTTATTGATTCATGAAAAATGGGAAGACGTTGAAGCTGCGGCTGACGAATATGAGAAGGAGCTTATGAAATGAGTCAAATTAATTTAGAACTCCATCACCAAATTAGTCAGTTTCTTTATCGTGAAGCAAAATTGCTTGACGATTGGAAGTTCCGTGATTGGTTAGCTGTATTGGCGGAAGATATTTCTTATACGCTACGCACCACACCAAACGCGCAAACACGTGACCGTCGCCGTTCGATTGAGCCGCCAACAACTTGGGTATTTAACGATACTAAAGATTTGCTGGAACGCCGTGTAGCTCGTTTAGAGACAGGCATGGCTTGGGCTGAAGAACCTCCTTCACGTACAACACACATGGTTTCAAATGTGATTGTTGAAGCGACTGAAGTTGAAGGCGAATACGACGTTTACGTAACGTACTTGTTGTACCGTACCCAGAAAGAGAAAGATGTAACGATCTACTGTGGTAAGCGTCACGACAAGATCCGCAAAGTCGACACTGAGCAAGGTTTTGAAATCTTCAACCGTAAGATTACTCTTGATCAGGTGACTTACAACTCACATAACCTGAGCGTGTTCTTCTAATGAATAAGATTTTTGTTTGCCAAGTTGACGAATTAGACGAAGGCGATGCATTGAAAGTAGATTGCGGCGTGAACGGTATCGAAGCGCTGGCAGTATTCAACAACAATGGCGAATTTTTCGCGATGAACGACCGCTGTTCACATGGTAATGCTTCAATGTCTGAAGGTTACCTTGAAGATGACGGCACTGTTGAATGTCCACTTCATTCGGCTCGATTCTGTTTGAAAACTGGTCAAGCATTATGCTTACCAGCAACAGATCCAATCAAAACATTCCCTGTGATTGTTGAAGATGGTGCTTTATACGTAGAGATGGCAGGAGAGTAATCATGGGTTGGCTGCAAGGCGAAGTTGCACTTATTACCGGTGGTGGTTCAGGCTTAGGCTGGGCATTGGTTGAACGTTTCTTAGAAGAAGGCGCAAAAGTTGCTGTTCTTCAACGTTCTCAATCGAAAGTTGACGCTTTGAAAGAACATTTTGGTGACCGCGTGCTAGCGATCGCAGGAGATGTAGCCAGCTATGAGGATAATGTTCGCGCAGTTCAAGCAACTGTAGAACATTATGGCAAACTTGACTGTTTCGTCGGAAACGCAGGTATCTGGGATCATTACGCAGATATCGTCAATACATCAGGTGAACAGCTGGAAAAAGCTTTTGATGAGATTATGGGCATTAACACCAAAGCTCTCATCTTAGGTGCTAAAGCTGCACTTGATGCATTGATAGCTTCAGAAGGTTCTATCATATTTACTTTGTCTAACTCAGCACTGTATTCAGCAGGCGGAGGCCCTGTATACACAGCGTCTAAGCATGCTGGCGTTGGGATTATGAAAGAATTAGCCTATGAGCTTGCGCCTAAAGTACGAGTGAACGCTGTTGCTCCGTCGGGTATGAATGTAAACATCAAAGGCGCTGCTTCTTTAGGCCAAGAAAACCTTGGTTTACTCGATGCACGTGATCCTGAGAAGATTGCACGCGGCATGCCGCTCAATTTCTTACCCGAACCTGAAGATATGACTGGTTCATACGTGTTATTGGCTTCTCGTCAAAACAACCGCCCACTCACTGGTGTTTTAATTAATGCTGAATGTGGTCTGGGTATCCGCGGTTTACGTCAACCGCGCGCTGGCTTCTTTGACGAGATCTAATTCGCCAAAAACGTAAAGGACTTACTCGGCAGCCGTTTTGGCTGCCTTCCGTTTAGGAGTCACCCATGGCCGTTAAACTTATTTGTGCATCGCACAGTCCCCTAATGGAATTCGCTTCTCCGCAAGAGAAATACAAAGAGGAAAAAGTTCGCGAAACTTTTGCCAAACTTGCGAAAGAAGTTGAAGACTATAATCCAACATTGATCATTACTTTTGGTCCAGACCATTTCAATGGGTTCTTCTATGACCTCATGCCATCTTTCTGCGTCGGTATTCGCGCCAAAGCAGCAGGTGATTGGGATTATGGTAAAGATAATGACCACATCAATGTGCCTGAAGAAACAGCAATCAGTCTGGTTCGCCGCGTGTTGGATGAAGGTGTTGATGTTGCATACTCTTATCGTATGCAGGCAGACCACGGTGTGACTCAACCATTGCATTTCCTATGCGGTGGTCAACTCGATCGTTATCCAACGATTCCAATTTTTATCAATGGCGCAGCTGCGCCGATGCCAACCACCAAGCGTACAGTCGCTTTGGGTCGTGCAGTCGGTCAGTTCATTAAATCATTGAACTTAGAAAATGAGCGTGTGCTTGTTTTGGGTACAGGTGGTTTGTCTCATGATCCACCAACACCGCAAATGGGTTCAGTTCCACCAGAAGTGGAAGAATTCCTGATTGCAGGTCGTAACCCAACAAGTGAGGCGCGTAATGCACGTCAAGGCAAAATTATTGCCGTCGGTCAAAAGCTGGCAGCTGGTGATACTTCTGTCGCAGTGCCACTAAACCCAGAATGGGATCGTGCATTGCTTGAAACTTTTGCCAAAGCTGACTTTGCTGCCATTGAAGCCATGACTGAAGCTGAAATTCGTAAAGACGGCGGTCGTGGCGGTCAAGAGGTTCGTTCTTGGATGGCTGCGTTTGCTGCGCTGCATGAAGTCGGCGAATACGACATGACAACACATTGCTACGAAGATATTAGTGAGTGGATTGCGGGCTTCGGCATCGTATCTGCAGAATTGAAATAAGGAACAAACCCCATGAGCCAAAATGGTATCGAAACCATCGTTATTGTTGGAGCTGGTCAAGCTGGTGCTAGCGCCATTTTAGAACTCCGTGCGAACAAGTATGAAGGCAAAATCATTTTGGTGGGTGATGAAACACATCTTCCGTATGAACGTCCGCCTTTGTCTAAAGACGTGATTCTAAAACCGGAAGAGACCAAAATCGAAATTCTGTCAGAAGAGAAATTGGCAGAACTCGGTGTTGAACATATTCGCGGCAATGGTGTGGTGAAAATCCATAGCGACGCGAAAACAGTTGAACTGAAAAACGGTGAAATGGTTGCATTTGACAAGTTGCTTTTGGCAACCGGTGGTGCAGCACGCCGTTTACCGAATTTCGATGCGTTGGGTAAACACGTTTATACCTTACGTAACCTTGAAGATTCACAAGCCCTTGTTCCTGTACTTCAAGCCGGTCGCCGTATCATCTTAATCGGTGGCGGTGTGATTGGTCTTGAGCTTGCATCATCTGCACGTTTTAAAGAATGTGAAGTGACTGTGATCGAGATGGGGCCAATGGTGATGGGCCGTTCATCTCCGCGCGTATTGAGCGAATTCTTATTGGCTCAACAGCGTCTTGCGGGTGTTGATGTACGTCTTTCGACTTCAATTGCTGACTGCAAATTAGATGGCGAAGAAATTGTTGTGACTTTAGGTGACGGCGAAGAACTGCGTGCTGATGCCGTGGTTTACGGTATTGGTATTGTGCCAAATGCTCAACTGGCGATTGACGCTGGTCTAGATGTTGATCTGGCAATCAAAGTCAATGAAAACTGCCAAACGTCAAATGCTGATATTTATGCAGCAGGCGACGTTGCGACTCAATTACGTGACTGCGGTAATCACCGCCGTGTTGAAACTTGGGAAAATGCCAATCTTCAAGCGGGTATTTTTGCACGTCATGTGATGGGAGTTGAACATCCTGCTGTGAATCCTGCATGGTTCTGGACAGATCAGTTAGACATTAATTACCAATTCGTTGGTGATATGGCTGCGGCTGAATGGGTGGTTCGCGGTGAAATGAATGCTGAACAACGTGCTTCATCGTCATTTGTACTGTTCGGTGTGACTGACGGTGTCATCGTTGGCGGGATCACTGTGAATGCTGCCAAAGAGATGCGTCATTTGAAAAAATTGATTAGCAAGAATGCGGCGTTTGAAGCAGATAAATATTTAGATTTAAGCCAAGATTTGCGTAAGCTTGTAAAATAAGCTGAATATCTAAGAAGAGCAGACTTGCGGTAACGTGGGTCTGTTTTTTTATGGCTGTCTTTTATAGCGTCGCACTTATAAAGCTATTTTTGCAGTCCAGATATACAGTGCTAGCTCATATTGATCTATTCAACGGTTGTTTTAATCCTCCCCAACCCTCCTTTTTCAAAGGAGGGGGTTGTCTTTGCGAAGAATAGATTTCGTTTGGATTGTTCCCCTCTTTTTTAAAGAGGGGCTAGGGGAGATTATTAATCATTGAGGAGATGTTTGCATCTCCTTGCACTTTGGCGGCATTCATGCCGCCTCCAATATAGTTGATAAAGGGAAGAGCAATAATTGGTCTTAAACTTTATTAGTCATTGGTCGTACGAGTAGTTCCTGATCTGAATAGTGGGTTTCAGATTGAGTCGTTAGAACAATCAAATTTGAGAATGAAATGAAATCTTCACTGCCGCTGACGGCAAGTATATATGCGCTTTTGGTACTAATTTGGGCGACGACGCCACTTGCGATTGTGTGGAGTGTGCAAGAAATCCACCCGATGTGGGTATTGATTATCCGCTACTTTGGCGCATCCATCATTGCGTTATTTCTATTGAAACTGATGTGTGATCCTTTGCCGTTTGATGAAACTTCATTAAAAAGTTATGTGGCAGGGAGTTTGAATTTGATTGGTGCGCAGCTGTTTATTTATCTGGCAGCAAACTATTTAACCTCAGGTTTAATGGCGCTGATTTTTGGTTTCTCACCTTTAATTGCCGGTTTGATTGGGCATGTGATTTTAAAAACACATAAATTGGTCGCTTTGCAGTGGTTGGGCATGGCAGTTGCAGTGGGTGGATTAACTTTTGTTTTTGCCGATTCTGCTGATAGTAAAGTCAATCCAATTGGCGTGGTTCTGATGCTAATCAGCATGGTGTCCTATATCAGTTCGATTTTTTGGGTGAAGCAGATTAACGCACCTTTAAAACCGATGTCGCAGGCAACCGGTTCCCTGATTGTTTCTGCCTTAGGTTCGATGCTGATCATTCCATTTATTTGGCAGCATTTTCCAACCGCATTGCCAAGCGGCCGCGCGATGATCGGTTTTGTCTTTACCATGATCATGTCATCGATTGTGGCGATGCTGTGCTATTTCTGGCTGATCAAGCGTTTGGCAGCATCAACTGTGTCCCTCAGTAATGTGATGACGCCCGTGATTGCCTTGGTATTGGGCGCAACCCTAAATAGTGAACATATCAGCTCCAATGCTTTTATCGGTATTGTGGTGGTGATGTTCGGTATTGTGATGTACTTCTGGAAAGAATGGCGCGAGCAGTATTTTAAAAAATATGGGGGCTAGGTCAAAACAGGCCGCTGGCAATGCGTGGCCGCCTGTGCAGTTTCTCAGATGGCATAATTGCCTAAATAATGTTCCACATGGAACATGGGTACAGCATTGAGGCGCTGATTGATAAAGCGCAGCAAGGGTGCAAAGAAACTCTTTTGAAATACAACAAAAAGCTAAAACTACAGGCTGGCGCCTTTGGGTAAGATGCAGGTGTAAAACAGATAAAATCAAACACAGCATTGATGATAATAATTTTGGGACAGCACTAAATGTCAAGTTCAAACAAAGTTGTGGTCTATGCTGCTCTGCTGGGGAACTTGGCCATTGCTGTGGTGAAGTTTATCGCCGCTTATATTACGAACAGTTCCGCGATGTTCAGTGAAGCAGTGCATTCAGTCGTTGATACGCTGAATGAAATTCTGCTGCTGTATGGTATGAAAAAATCACAGCAGCCGGCCAATGTGAAACATCCTTTCGGATACGGCCGAGAGTTGTATTTTTGGGCCTTTATTGTTTCCTTACTGGTTTTTGCCTTAGGTGCTATTGTATCCATTTATCAAGGCGTGCAACATATCCGCCATCCAGAAGCAATGCAGGATCCGCTGGTCAATTATCTTGTTTTAGGGTTTGCGCTGCTGTGCGAAGGTTCATCATGGCTGGTGGCTTTAAAAGCGTTTAAAAAGCTTAAAGGCAAGCAGGGATATTTTGAAGCATTTAGGCACAGCAAAGATCCCACAACCTTTACTGTGCTGTTTGAAGATACGGCCGCTTTGATTGGTCTCTTGATCGCGCTGACCGGTATTTATTTAGCGCATACGCTGAATATGCCTGTTCTGGATGGCGCAGCCTCCATTTTAATTGGTTTAGTCTTAGCGGTTTCTGCTGTATTGTTGGCGCGCGAGACCAAAGGATTACTGATGGGGGAAACTGCTGACCCGCAATTACGGCATAATGTGATACAAGTAGCGCAAGCTGATCCTGCGGTGCAGTCGGCTAACGGCGTATTAACAGAACAGATGGGCGCGCATCAGGTGATTGCATCTTTGAGTCTTGAATTTAAAGATAATTTAAATTCAGATGATATCGAAGCCTGTGTTAACCGGATTGAAGCGCAAATTAAACAGCTTCATCCTGAAATTGTAGCGCTGTTTGTCAAACCGCAGTCTAGAATTGTGTGGCAGGAACGCATGAAAGGCCGCTTAGACAGCTAAGCTGCTGAGCATTTTTATTAATATTTTGCATGTTTAAACATTGAAGAACTTTGAATGTCCATGAAGCAAGACTCGGAACAAAAGCACTTTCAACTGCCGGCGCAAGCCTGCTGGTCTCATCTTTGGCAGCAGCCGGTTTTTGATTTTCTAGCGTCAGATCACTTTAATGGCGAGCATTTTTTCAATGCGCTGCGCCCGCCGGAAAGCCATACCAGAAGCAATTTTGTTAAATGGATGCTGAAGCGCCGCTCCTCTACGTGGAAAGTCGACCGCAAGATGGAATATCAGCAGTTTGCGCAGGCTTCACGCTCACTGCCGCAAAACCGGCCTAATGCCAAGCTGGATGACTGGCAAATTTGGTTTGTTGGCCATGCCACGGTGCTGATTCAAATTGGGCCGTACAATTTGCTGACCGATCCGGTCTGGGCAGAGTATGCTGGGCCGCGTCAAGGCCGCGGTCCGCGCCGCGCTTGTCCTGCCGGCATTGCGCTGGAAGAACTGCCGGATATTCATGCCGTTCTGCTGAGCCACAACCATTATGACCATATGGATTTAAACACCCTGAACTGGCTGCATGAACGTTTTGCCATGCCAATTTACACAGGGCTAGGCAATAGCGCGTATTTGCCTGAACACTTTCAAATTTATGAGCTGGACTGGTGGCAATCGGCGCTGCTGGGCGATTTGAAAATTATTTATACTCCTGCGCAGCACAGCTCAGGGCGTGGCCTGCGTGACCAAAACCGCGCGCTGTGGGGCGGTTTTTCGGTCCTGAACGGGACGGATCATTGCTTTTTTGCCGGCGACACTGGCTATGCATCGCATTTTAAAGAGATTTATGCCAAATTTGGCGCGCCGCGCATTGCACTGCTGCCGATTGGCGCTTATGAACCGCGCCTCTTGATGCGCTATTTGCATATGAACCCAGAAGAAGCATTTCAGGCGCATAAAGATTTGCATGCTAAATGTTCTTTGGCGATTCATTACCGTACATTCCAGTTGACCGATGAAAGCCGTGAGCAGCCGGAAATTGATTTGCAAAAAGCGATGCATAAATCTTCAAAATTGATGAATCCATTTATCTGCATGCGCGAGGGCAAACGCCTGACGGTTTAATCTGCGTTTTTTCTTCTTGAATCAAAACAATGGCAATGACCGATAGCATTGCCATTGCAATGTTCATCACAAAAGGGTTGAAAGCCTGCAAAAAATAAGGGGGATCAAGCCAAACAATTCATGCGCTTAGAAACAGCATCGCAAGCAAATTAAGCGCATGCAATAAGCGGCTTTTTCTGAAAATAAAAAACAGCAGCCCAAACAAAATTTCAGCACTGCCAGATAGCTGCATTAATACTTTTGCATGATCTGCAGTGACGCCTTGAAGAGCCCAAATACGCAGTTCATCCGAAACCTGCACTAAAATTTTAGGCACTAAGCCTTAATCGATCCATAAAATGGCCAGACTGAGGTGAATGCCTAGCCAAATGTGCCGAGTTGATTTAGTCATGAATGGCATAGTCTAAAAAGTGCTGTTGATTTTCTGCTGACGGCAGCAGGCAATAATCTGTTTTACCAAATAGCTGATAGCGATTGAGTGCGACACAGCGATATAAAAAATCACAGATGGCTTGAGGGATGATATAGCCCGCACTGAAGAGGGAGAAAGGCATTCCTCAGTGCTGCATGACTTTGAGAAGGGCGGTAGATGCGAGGTGTCGTTGCCTATTTAAAATAACCGCCATGGCGGTATAGTGCTCGGTCGGCATTTCATCATGTTTTAGAATCGCTTGCCCAATAGGCGACTGGACAGAGGCTAATTTAAATTTTTGCTGCCGGTCATGTTGAATGAAGAATTTGGCCCAGCCATTACACAGTACGCAAATTGCATCAAATAAAATAATGTTGTGCTGCTGGATAATCTGAGGAATATCATCTTGTATTGCTGAGTATCTTCTTTTAATTCTAAATTTGAGTATAGCCTGAGTCTGATGATGAATAATCAATAAAATTGCGGTTTAAGTGAATCTACGGGTATCGGGTGTTTAAAAAACTGAATAAATCCCTCTCAAGATTACAAAAAGCAAGAAGTGCTGTATTTTGAATAAAAGCCAAAATTTAACTTTATAAAAATATAAAATGATTAATTTCCAAGTATTTATATAGGGATTACCGATTGTGTTCATTCGTTAAATTGACTTTGGATTCTGCAGAAAACACGTTATGTTGTTGGTAGCGGTAAAGCGTTTTAATACAGTTTTTTTACGGTTCAAAACATTAACTTCATTTCTTTTTGGAGCTTTACAATGACACAGAATTCGCAAGCATCAGGTTGCCCATTTCATAATAAGCAAGAAGGGGGGCAAACCAGCCTAGCCAGCACGAATAATGCCGATTGGTGGCCGAATGCTCTAAATCTCGATATCCTCTCTCAGCACGATACTAAAACCAATCCTTTAGACCCAGACTTTGATTATGCAGAAGCATTTAAATCTTTGGATTTAGAAGCCGTTAAGCAAGATTTACGTGAGTTGATTAACAGCAGCCAAGATTGGTGGCCGTCAGATTACGGCAGCTATATTGGCATGTTCGTACGTACTGCATGGCATTTGGCGGGTTCATACCGTAAACAAGATGGACGCGGCGGCGCCAACACCGGCAACCAGCGTTTTGCGCCACTGAACAGCTGGCCGGATAACGTCAACACCGATAAAGGCCGCCGTTTACTTTGGCCAATCAAGAAAAAATACGGCAATAAACTCTCTTGGGGCGACTTAATCGTTTTGGCAGGTACCGTATCTTATGAAGTTGCAGGTTTAAAAACCTTTGGTTTTGGCGGCGGACGTTTAGATATTTGGGCACCGGAAAAAGACATTTACTGGGGTGAAGAGCGTCAGTGGCTTGCTCCAACCAAAGAGCGCTATTCCAGCGATGCAGACCGTTCATCTTTAGAAAACCCGCTGGCGGCAGTGCAAATGGGCTTGATTTACGTGAACCCTGAAGGGGTGGACGGCATTCAAGATCCGCTGCGTACAGCGCAAGATATGCGTGTGACCTTTGACCGTATGGGGATGGATGATGCAGAAACAGTTGCCTTGACTGTTGGCGGCCATACGGTAGGTAAATCGCACGGTAACGGTAAAGCTGAACTTCTCGGTAAAGACGTTGAAGGTGCAGACGTAGAATTCCAAGGTCTAGGCTGGCATAACCCTGAAGGCACAGGCAATGGCCCGAATACCATGGTCAGCGGTCTGGAAGGCGCTTGGACGACACATCCGACTCGTTGGGATAACGAATTCCTGTACTTGCTGTTCACTTATGAGTGGCAAAAAACACTCAGCCCAGCCGGTGCAAAACAATGGGAACCTGTGAACATCAAAGAGGAAGACAAACCTGTTGATGCGCACAACCCGAATATCCGCCGTAATCCGATGATGACAGATGCCGACATGGCGCTGAAATTTGACCCTGAATACCGCAAAATCGCAGAAGATTTTTATCACAATCCGGACAAGCTGGCAGATGCCTTTGCCCGCGGCTGGTTTAAATTGACCCACCGTGATATGGGGCCCAAAACCCGTTACTTGGGTGCGGATGTTCCGGCTGAAGATTTAATCTGGCAAGATCCAATTCCTGCAGTGGATTACACCTTGTCTGATGTCGAAGTTGCTGACTTAAAAGCGAAGCTGCTGAACAGCGGCTTAAGCGCTGCAGAATTGATTGCAACCGCATGGGACAGCGCGCGTACTTTCCGCGGTTCAGACTATCGCGGCGGTGCGAACGGTGCGCGTATTCGTCTTGCACCGCAAAAAGACTGGGTGGGCAATGAGCCTGCACGTTTAGCGAAAGTGTTGGCGAAGCTGGAAGAAATTCAAGCCGGTCTTGCGAAAAAAGTCAGCATTGCCGACTTGATCGTACTGGGCGGTACTGCTGCCGTTGAACAGGCAGCACATGCTGCAGGCGTGGATGTTAATATTCCATTCCTTGCAGGGCGTGGTGATGCGACTCAAGAACAAACAGATGTGTATTCATTTGAAGATTTTGAGCCGAAAGCAGACGGTTTCCGTAACTTTGTGAAGCAAGACTTTGTGGTTCAGCCTGAAGAAATGATGTTAGACCGTGCACAGTTATTGGGTCTAACTGCACCTGAAATGACTGTGCTGGTTGGCGGTTTACGTGTCTTAGGCGCGAATTACGGCGGCGCGAAAGAAGGCGTATTCACAGACCGCGTGGGCGTATTGAGCAATGATTTCTTCGTCAACTTAACTGACATGAAGTACAACTGGAAACCGACAGGCAAAAACGCATACAGCATTGTTGACCGCGCAACAGGTGCAGAAAAATGGACTGCAACACGTGTAGATCTTGTGTTTGGTTCAAACTCTATTCTTCGTTCATATGCAGAAGTTTATGCACAAGATGACAACAAAGAAAAATTTGTGAAAGACTTTGTTGCTGCCTGGACGAAAGTGATGAATGCAGACCGTTTTGATGTGAAAAAATAATTGACCTGAAATAGAAAAAAACCGCCCGAGGGCGGTTTTTTTAATGGGATAATGAGCTGTTTTTAATCTGTCAATTTTTAGAGGACAGCATTTATTCGGGACTGTAGCGCCAAACACTATGTAAAAAATTCTGTTCTGAATTCCACGGCGTAAGATGAATGGCGTGTTCATAGTGCTGCAGCTGAAATGCTGTACCTAAAGTATTTTGCAAGAGTTCAATGCTGTAACGCTGTACAGGCAAGCCACTGCATTTTTCAGGGCCATTTTCCGCAAAAGTAGACATGAGCAAGAGTGCATTATTCTTTAAACTGGCTTTTAACTGATGCAGATAACTCTGCTTTTGCAGGTCACTTTGCATAAAGTGAAAGACGGCACGGTCATGCCAAACATCAAAATAGTTTTTAGGTAATGATGCTTGGGCAATATCCCCCACAATCCATTGAATATGGGAGCGATCCAGCTGTTTTTGCTCTAGACGGTTTTGAGTTTGTGCCAGTGCAGTCGCAGATAAATCTAAAACATGTAAATGTACATAACCCGCTTCAATCAGTTGATCGATTAACAGAGAAGCGCCGCTGCCGACATCAATAATTTGAGCATCTGCTGCAATATTGTGAAATTTGAGATGCTCAATTGTTCTGTTATCTTGTGTTTGATACCAGCTGACTTGTTCTGAATCTTTATTTAGATATACATCTTCCCAATAATTGTTGCTCATTTACCGTTGTCCTCTTTGACTTGCATTCAAGCACATCATGATGATTCTATATTATAGATAATAATTTTATAATCTATTTATATGTAATCTGTTCTTATTTTTATGTGTTTATTGTCACATCGTGATGTTATTTTTATGATGAATATCCTTATGAAATAGCCGTTGAAATTACATACACTGAAGGCAAAATATAAGGTAAGTAGAATGTACTTTTTTTGATTATATTAGAAGAAGAGTAGGTGGGTACGATGAATAAAACGAATCATGCTTTAAAAATAATGATGGCCACTTTTGCGCTCAGCGGTATTGCGCCCCTATCGCAAGCTGAAAACAGCGCAGCACAGCCTTCTTTGGGTGTCAAAGTTGCCAGTACCAAGCCTGGGACTATTTTATCAGTGCAATCTCAAACGATTTCTTCTGATTTTCAGCATGCTGGACAGCGTTATTTGATGACTTACCGCAGCCGTGGTGTGAATGGTGAGCCGATTGTGACATCTGGGTTTATTTTATTGCCCAAAGGTCAAGCGCCAAAACAAGGCTGGCCAATATTGGCTTGGGCGCATGGGACAACAGGAGTAGCAGATACTTGCGCTCCATCAGCAGATTATCCCAATGGGCCTGTAAATGAAGCACAGCAAGTGGCCAATGCTGCATTAGATTATTGGTTAGAACAAGGCTATGCCATCGCAGCAACGGACTATCAAGGTTTAGGTACGCCCGGTGTGCATCCGTATATGAATGTATCAAGCCAGCTGCATGCGGTTGTGGATGCTGTTCGGGCAGCACATGCCATGTTTCCGCGTCAGATGAGTAAAGAATGGATGGTGATGGGGCACAGTCAAGGCGGTGCAGCAGCTTTAGCTGTGGCAGCGTATGGGCAAAAAGATGCGCCTGAATTTAAGTTGCGAGGCGCAATTGCCTTAGCGCCAGGTGGATATCAATATGAAGGTATTGCTGAATATGCCAAAGCCAATCCTCATCCAGATACCAGTGTTGCTGCATTTTTTCCAATCGTACTGCTTGGTGCACAAGCGGCAGATCAGACCTTGGTGCCAGACCAGCTTGTTGGGGAGCAAATGAAGGATTTGCTGAATTTTGCACGTAAGCGTTGCCTGAGTGAATTACAGTCAGAACTGAAACAAGCGCCGGATTCGATCTTTAAGGCAGATGTAAATTTAGAGCCGTTATTAAGTTATTTAAAGCAGCAGTCCATTGAGCGTATGACACCTTCTGTACCTTTGGCAATTGTACAGGGAACGGCTGATCATCTGGTCGATTATCGAGGTACTTATCAATATTATCAGCAGGTTTGCCAAGAACATAAACCCGCTGTTTATTATACCATTCCAAACGGTGATCATCGGGATGCTGTCCGCCAAAGCGCAAAATTTTCAGCAGAGTTTATGGCAGTTTTAGATCAAGGAAGAATCCCAAGCTCTTGTTCAGCCCTGCAAGATGCAAATGCTAAATAAACTGGCATGACAGACCTAAAAAAAGCCGATGAAGATCGGCTTTTTTATATTGGGGAAAATTTTTCAGTCTAAATACACATCGGACTGTGCATAAACCATGAGAGCTGCCGCAATATCCGTTTCCAATTTGTCCCACATTTGAAAATCTGGATGGATTAAAAGTGTTTGGGAGATAAAGCCATAGCAGATTCGTTGCGCATTTAAACTTTGTTGCTGTAAGTGTTCAGCGCTTTTTAAATAGGGCTGTAAAATACTTTGCCACATGTTCACCATCATCATGTAACTCTTACGGTAAATTTCAATACTGGAAATCTGTCGTTCCAATAAGAAAATTTGTGCCCATAAAAATTGCTGTGTTTTGATTTGCTCAATTTGGAAATGAATGATCTGTTGTAAAGAAGCCGATAAATCCAGAGCTGTGGATAACTGCATCAGCGATTGTGCATAAGTTTTCATCTGTTCGGCATTGAATTTCACATGCACATGAATGGTCAGCGCAACCAAATCTTCCTTTTTGGAAAAATACTCATAAAACGTTCCCAAGCCCACGCCAGCAAGCTCAGTGATTTCCCGAATGGTAATTTTATCTGCAGGGCGCTCATGCAAAAGCCGAACAAAACTTTCTTGCAGTGCTTCTTGCGTGAGTTTAGCGCGTGATTGGCGCGGCTTGCGCCGGACGTGTATCTCTGGATTTTTCATAAAAACAGGCAACGAAAAGCCGAACACCCTGCGGCGAATTATTGTCTATACTGAAATGAAATGGAGATAAGAACAAGCAGGAAATGAAAATGATTCAGACAGCCAAAACGCCTTCAACCCAGATATCCAATGAACCGTGGCAAACCCATCAAATCAGCAACCAATTTGATGAAAAACAAGATTACAACCTGTTTGACACTGATACTGTGCTGCACGAAATTTTGCAGCGTTACGGCAGTCAGGATCAGCCCACTTTATCCCAATTGGGGCAGATGGCCGGGTCTGCCGAATTTTATCAATATGCCGAGCTTGCCAATCGGCACACCCCAATTTTGCATGCTTTTGACGCCCGTGGACGGCGTAAAGACGTGATTGAATTTCATCCTGCATGGCATCAATGGATGGGCCTCAACCGTCAATTTAATACGCATGCTTATCCTTTTGTTCATGCGGCATCTCATACAAAATGGATTGATTGGGCAACGCGCTTTTATCTCACAGGTCAGGTTGAATGCGGCAATTTATGTCCAAACTCGATGACCTTAGGCAGTATTCCGCTGATTCAGCGTGAACCTGAACTGTGGGTCAAAATAGGCGAAAAGCTGTTATCGACTGAATATGATGAGCGTGACTTACCCATTGCTCAGAAAAAGTCGATTTGGCTCGGCATGGGCATGACCGAAAAGCAAGGGGGGTCAGATGTGCGTGCCAATGAAACTCGTGCTATGCCAATTGCAGAAGCAGGGCGAGGCAAAGCCTATTTACTGACAGGGCATAAATGGTTTTTCTCTGCACCGATGTGCGATGCGCATTTGGTGGTGGCAAAAACAGAGCAAGATGGCTTGGCTTGTTTTTTTGTGCCGCGCTGGCGGGAAGATGGGACAAAAAATAATGTTCAAGTACAGCGGCTAAAAGAAAAAGTCGGCAACCGCAGCAACTCCAGCTCTGAGGTTGAGTTTCAAGAGGCTTGGGGCATCATGATTGGGGAAGCTGGGCGCGGCATTCCCACGATTATTGAAATGGCCAATTACACACGATTAACATGCTCTATTGGCAGCAGTGCCATGCTGCGTCAGGCTTTGGTGCAGTGCGTGGCTTATACGCGTCAGCGCAAAGCTTTTGGTAAGCACTTATCAGAGCAGCCTTTGATGCAGGCCGTATTGGCAGACTTAGCATTGGAAACCGAAGCCGCAACTCAGCTCAGCTTTTATTTGGCGCATTGTTATGAAGCGGATGATGCCTTGTCTGTAGCGTGGAAACGCATTATGACACCGGCATCCAAATTTTGGATTTGCAAGCGTGCAGTGGAGTTGGCTGGTGAAGCAATGGAAGTCTTTGGCGGCAATGGTTATGTCGATAATGGCATCATGGCGCGCATCTTTAAAGAAGCGCCGGTGAATACTATTTGGGAAGGTTCGGGCAATGTCATGTGCTTGGATGTGCTGCGGGCAATTGCACGTGAGCCTGAATCTATCGAAGTGCTGTTTAAAGATTTAGCGTCTACAGCGCTGGACAATGAAATCCTAAAAGCTGAACTGCAAAATCTATTTACCCTGTTCCAGCAATCCAGCGATAATTTGCAATTTATGGGGCGCAGTTTGGTCAGCCGATTGGTGATTTTAGCGCAAGCGGTTTTGCTGAAACGCCATGCGCCTGAGTTTGTATCAGACGCTTTTATATACAGCCGTTACAGTGCATTTCATGGCCGTGTGGTGGGCATGATTGAAGCTAAACAGGTGGATGTCGAGCGTTTATTGGAGCGGGCATTGCAGGCTTAAATTTCAGGCTGCAACATTTTAAAAAACTGATGCATATTAGAGCACCACTGGGTCTGTTCATGTGCAATCAAATAGGTATTCATAAATTGCAGAGAGGTGTCTAGTTGATGGACTTGCACCTCCGTATAAAAATGTGATTGCTGTACATATTTTAGC
>JASLHF010000138.1 GCA_030152275.1 Acinetobacter sp.
GTTGTAAATCGCAGGGTCTTCGGACTGATGCAGGCGGGTTCTTTTACTCTGACTCTGGATTCATTTATGGAAATGGAAGTCATGGAGTTATGGCGGTCAACATTTCAGGTGGTCAGTTTGTCGATGGATTTAGCATGTGTAATGGTGGTAATGCTATCAATGCGCAGAACTGTGGAACAGGTCGCTACACACGCACTTTAGCTGCATGCAATATGAATCATGGACTTTCATTCACTGCGTCATTCGTTGAAGTTGGACAATGTTGGTCAACAGGTTCAGGTGCAGGTGCATTAAGCGGGAGGTCTGGTGTAGTTGCTAGTATTTCACAAGTAAGTTTATTTGCAGGCACATCTACAGGAAATCCAAGTGCTGGTATTCTTGCGAAAGACGGGGCAACAATTTCAGCTAGAAGTTTTTACACAAGTAAAAATGGCCAATCTGGTGTAAGTTGCCAAGAGCTATCAAGAGTCATTGGGATTGGTGGGTATGCTCAAGGGAATTATGGGCCGAATAATGTGGTCACATCAAATCAAGGGGTCGTTATTGGCTTTGGTGTGACTGCTTCACTACAGCTAAATGGTGCAATACATACCGGTTACACAACTTTAGCTTCTGGTAATGTAGTTACTCTAACCAAATCAGGGGCTTTGGCTTATGTTTTTGGCGAGATTGAAATCTATAACGCTTCATTATCGGGCGTGAAGGGTAAAGCAGAGTTTAGAGCGGGATCAAGTCCAAGCACATCAAAAATCAGCGGCCATGCAAATTTTTCTGTGACTACAGGTGTTCTTGATGGAAGTAACGGCACAGCAGGAAACTTGATTTTATCAACTCATACGGACGGAAATATTTATATTGCTAATCAAACTGGTTCGGCAATGACGATTTCGTATCTGATTAAAGGTAATGTGCTATGAAATATGAGGATTTTACAATTGTGTCTGAGTATTTGCAGGACTTGGGTACAAGAAAGCAGAAAATTTGCATCATTACAGACGGACTTGCTGAGTATCAAGTTATTTGTGCTGAAGATGAAGATCCAATTTTGATTTATTTAGAAGCAAATCAATAGTTTTAAACGCAAACAAGCCGCCATTTTGGCGGTTTTTCTTTTTCTGGAGAAAAGAAATGCAAGAGCAGGCAGCAAGTGCGGTTGAAGCTGCTGCAAGTACAGCCGCAGCAACAGCAACAAAATTTTCTTATGGATCAGTGGGGGTATCGGTGGCAGCGTATGCAGCAAGCATTGATTGGGCTTTATGGGTATCAGTCTTAATCGGTGTAGTCACGTATTTCACAACGTTGTACTACAAGCGTCGAGATGAGAAACGAGCGCAAGAATTACATGAGTTAAGAAAAAAGAAAATACTGGAGCGTAACAATGACGAACAAGACTAAATTTTTGGTGATTGGACTAGCAGCTTCGGCTGCTTTTTTTACGTCTTTAATGGGTTATGAAGGTTATAAATCACAGCCGTATGTTCCAACAAAGGGTGATGTGCCGACAATCGGAATCGGGTCCACGAAATATGAGGATGGCACACGGGTCAAGATGACAGATAAGCCGATTACAAAAGAACGGGCCGTGCAGATCGCGAAAGCCCATGTTTCTAAAGATGAGGCCGTGTTTCGTAAATCTTTAACAGGGGTCAAGTTAAGCCAGACTGAATATGACCTTTATCTTGATTTTATGTATCAGTTTGGGCAATCGGCATGGTCGGGTTCGTCTATGCGCAAATTGCTCATTCAGAGCAAGCATCGGCAAGCATGTGATGCTTTGTTGCGTTGGAAGTATGTAGCAAAGCGTGATTGTTCAATTCGCTCTAACAACTGCTATGGGGTTTGGACACGGCAGGTTGAGCGTCATAAGAAGTGTGCAGGGGCGAATTGATGGGAGAATTTCAGAAAGTAAGTAAGGTCATGCTTGAATCCAATGGCATCTATTTTATTGAATGTCCTGGGTGCAATTATCTGCATCCTTTGCATGTAGGAGAGCATCACAAAGTACGATGGAATTTTGACGGAAATTTGGAGCGTCCGACCTTTTCTCCTTCGTTACTAGTGAATGGCGGTCATGCAAATCGATGTCATTCATTTATTCGAGATGGTCAGATTCAATTCTTATCTGATTGTCATCACGAGCTTGCGGGAAAAACTGTGGATTTACCAGAAGTTGAGGAACTCTAATGACTTGGATTCTATTAAATAAACGCTGGACTGCAATCATTGTTCTCTTTGTTTTGCTGATCATTCAGACAGCTTACTCAAATCATTATGCGGGGCAGTCAAAAGCTGCTGAACAGAAATGTTTTGCACAGATTCAGGATATAGAGCGCAAGCAAGTTAAATCCTTTGTTGATGCTCAAAACAAAGCAAATAAAGCGAGTGCTGATTATGAACAACTCAAAGCCGAACAGCGTGCAAAAGTCGAAACCGTTACGCGTACAGTGCAAAAGATCGTTGAACGTCCTTTGTATAAGTCTATTTGTTTTGATGCTGATGGGCTGTCAGAAATCAACAGTCTTATTAAAGCCGACAGTCCCCGCGAATCTTATTCAACCATGTCCGACTTTAAATCAGATTGAAGCGGGGGCGGGTAAAGATGTTTTACGGTGGGCAGTTGACACTGTAGCAAAATACAATGATTGTGATGCAAAACATGCAGCACTTGTGAAGGCCCTCGAATGAGAGCCTTTAATTTTGTAAATTCTGAAATCAGGTGGTGATATGCAACTTTTTAAGAGTCTGTTCTGTAAAAATCTGACTCTACACAATTTAACGGGTAAGCAATTTTGTGTGACTCAGTTAGATTTCTTTACTTTTACGAACGTAATGTCAGATGTTGTTAAAATTGAAGAGCCAATCTATAAAGTATTTTTAGGCCTAAAGCATGGAACTTTAATTGTACTTCTGGATGAACAGAATTTTACTAAATTAAAGGAATACTCCGAATTGAATAATATTACTTTTAAGCATTTGGAGAATGCCGATTGTGTGTAATCGGCATCACTCTTTTACTTCTTTAAATCCCTTCAATTTGCGTCCAGTGGTTGCCAAAAATCTGCTGCATTCACGTTGTTCTTGAAATTTTATTGCCCCTTCCTTTTCGCTCTTCAGCACGTACTGTTGTGTGTACATTGCGCTGATGTCGCTGTAATCTTGAAAATCTTCATGCTCATCTTGAACAATATGAAGATACTTCCCGTCCTTTTTTAAGTAAATATACTTCATTTGTTTCCCCACATTTTTCCCCACACATCTTTATCATCTAATGCTACACTGTGGAATCAAAAAAACATAAGTCATTGTTTTATAACAAGTGAATCTATATAGTATTTTATTGCATATTATCGAAACGGGTTCAACTCCCGCCATCTTGGTTATTAAGAAATTACAATTGGATAAGTTTTTAAATAAATGACTTGGAATACATATATGGCGTAAATTATAGCAGCCGAAAAAAAAGTATATTTCTGACAAGAATCGTAAGTATTAGCTTTTCTTATAAGTGTTTCGACTATTTCAAAGGCTTCTTTTAAGTCGTAAGAATCATCTAGTTTCAAGTATATGCTATTTGACTTTAACGCTCTAGCCATGGTGCTTAAGGCTTTGCAACCACAAAAGAAACTAAGACCCAACAGAACTAAGGTAGTCATTGGTAGGTAGATCAGTGGAGTCCAGTAAAGGTCTTTCAATTGTGTTATTACAAAAGCAATAGATGCAGTTGATGCTGTTAGGAGCATGAAATTGGTTTTTTCAATTAAGGAAATATTTAGTTTTAACAATTCAGTATGTATAGCTTGATTTTTAGTCATATGAGAAACATTCTTAAAAAATTATTCGATAAATCATACCTTAAAAGGAAAATTTACACTAAATGGTTTTGAACTATATTTTCTATTCTGCGACAAATTTGCGTCAAATAATGATTATAATATTGAATTATAAGAGGATAGATTGTCCTTGACATCGTAGAGGTCTCCAGTTCGAGTCTGGATATACCTACCAAGATTTATCAAGGACTTATAAGCGAATCAGCGGCTTATAGGTCTTTTTTTATGCCTATTTGTCGCTTTTTAAACTTGGAGTAATTGGAATTTATGGCTAAAAATGGCAATATTTCCAATAATTCTGCGACAAATCTGCGACAAGATGAAAATACCAAAACCAAGAAAACGGGGTGATACTTACACAATCACCGTTTCATATCAGAATAAGCGTTATTATTG
>JASLHF010000164.1 GCA_030152275.1 Acinetobacter sp.
ATTGATTTGAAAATAGAGCGCTTTTACAAGGCATTATATTTAAAAAGAACAGCGCTATGTAAATAACAGTATCCATGGATAACCGTATTCATGGGTTAAGCGGGGACAGCCCCGCTGGTTTCATACTCCGGCAAAGGCAGACATTTTACACAGCACAGTGTTCATCAAAAAATTGCAGTGCAAAAAAATGGTTATAAACCAAAATAATAAGCCAGCAGGCAAATAATCACAGTAATGATGATTAACGCCAATACACCAGTTTTATCTGATTTATGCGGAGCATGCTGGGTTTTGCCCGCGGCAGCTTTTTTGAAGCTGTGTGCGGATTGCGGTGCAGTCTGGTTTTCCAGCGGTGAAGGCTGGACTTTGATGCTGAGCTGCGCAGTTTTGTAGTGGTTTGCGGTTTTGACAATAAACTTACTGCTGAGATCATCCAGTTTTTGTGAGAAATGCCGGATATTCAGCTGTTCTTCAGGCGTCATGACACTGCCATCGTCATGATAAGGATGTTGAATTTGATGATGAATAAAGGCCTGGAGCGCCTCTAGCCGGTGCAGCGTGCGGTGCGCATAATCTGCAGGGTAGTCTGTCGGCAGCAGCGCCAAAGCGCCGGCGCCGGAAATTTCATCAGCGCTGAGTTTTTTGCCGTAATATGGCGAATCGGCATGCTCAGGGTCATTAAAGCCGGCAGCAAATTTGCTGTCAAACAGTTCATTGTCCGTATAGCTTTCAATATCATCCCAATTCGGCGCTTGCAGATCTGACTCCGCACGCTTGGCCAGTTTGGAGTTTAAATCAAACCGCCAAAATGTTTCCTGTTTAAAGGCGGATTTTTGATTTTCCGGTGGTTCATAATCATTATCCGCACTGTACCACTCTGCCAGTTCTTTGCCGAAAATCCATGCCTGCTTTTTGTGCGCCTCATGGCTGACAATAAAATGCGCAATCGGCATCAATTCAACATTGGCATTTGGGTTTTGTTCATCATTGAGCATACTGGAGCTATGCAGGCTTATTCTGCGGACGCCTTGTTTCTTTAAGCCTTCCAGCCAAATTTGAAAATGCTGCGCCAGTAAATGCTGTGAATTGAGATCGCGGAATAAAAAACCGTGCTGATCAAAAATAGGATGTTTAACCCAGCGCTGGAAACTTAAATCCTGCGCAAGATATTCATTGCCGAACGTCACCAGAGCCAACTGCTGTTTCCAAATTTGATCAAGCGCCATATGAACCATCTCATGTTGAATGCGTTTATCTTATACTCTTTTTTAATTCTTGATGCTATTGCAATTTTTACTTGTGAATGCGCTTCATCATCACGGTTAAAAACTGTTAGAATATGGGGTTTTTATATTTTTTAAATTGTTGCTTTGAGAGTTACTATGTCACTGGAAGCCCTGACCACTGAAGCGCTCGCTGCGATTGCAGCAGCTCAAGACCTTGCTGCACTTGACCAAGTTCGAGTGCAATTTACGGGTAAGAAAAGCCAGCTCGCGGAACAATCTAAAGCATTAGGTAAAATGGGTCCAGAAGAACGTAAAGCTTTTGGCGCTCAAATTCATGCCGTACGTGAATCGATTACTGGCGCATTAACTGCCCGTCAAGCTGAACTACAAAAAGCGGCATTAGAACAAAAGCTGGCGAGTGAAACGATTGATATTACCTTGCCGGGACGCGGTCAAACGATCGGCAGTATTCATCCGGTAACTCAGGTTCAAGAACGCATTTGCCAGTTCTTTACCAAAGCGGGTTTTACTGTTGCAACAGGTCCAGAAGTTGAAGATGACTATCACAACTTTGAAGCCTTGAATATTCCGGGTCACCATCCTGCACGCGCCATGCATGACACATTCTATTTTGATGTGAATCATTTGTTACGTACGCATACGTCTGGCGTACAGATCCGTACGATGGAAACTCAACAGCCGCCAATCCGTATTGTCTGCCCGGGCCGTGTATACCGCTGTGACTCGGATCAAACGCATTCACCTATGTTCCACCAAATTGAAGGTCTGTATGTTGCTGAAAATACCAGCTTTGCAGAACTCAAAGGTTTATTGGTGAACTTGCTGAACGAATTCTTTGAAAAAGATTTGAAAGTACGTTTCCGCCCATCTTACTTCCCGTTCACAGAGCCTAGTGCTGAAGTAGATATTATGGATGAACGCGGCAAATGGCTGGAAGTTTTGGGCTGCGGCATGGTGCATCCAAACGTACTGCGCGCTGCAGGCATTGACCCAGACAAATACAAAGGCTTTGCATTTGGCTTAGGTGTAGAACGTTTTGCGATGCTGCGTTATGGCATTAATGACTTGCGTATGTTCTATCAAAATGATGTGCGTTTCTTACGCCAATTTGCTTAAACGAATTTAAACAGTTATTTGAAAATTATTTAAATCCCCCTAAATCCCCCTTTTATAAAGGGGGACTTTCCTGCCGTAAATGTGCAGTGGTGATTTTCCCTCTTTTTTAAAGAGGGGTTAGGGGAGATTAAGGAAATGAATTTATGAAAATTAGCGAAAATTGGTTGCGTACATGGGTGAATCCAGCCATTGATAGCGACACGCTTTCTGATCAGCTGACTATGCTTGGTTTAGAAGTTGATGATTTATCTCCAGCAGCAAAACCTTTTACGGGTGTTGTCGTTGGTGAAGTATTAACGGTTGTTCAGCATCCAGATGCAGACCGTTTACGTGTAACCACTGTGAATATTGGTACAGGCGAGCCTTTACAGATTGTTTGCGGCGCGCCAAACGTACGTGCAGGCATGAAAGCTCCTGTTGCCACCATTGGTGCCGTGCTTCCGGGTGATTTCAAAATTAAAAAAGGCAAGCTTCGCGGTGTTGAGTCACAAGGCATGCTTTGCGGCGCTTCAGAGATCGATCTTGAAGACAAAATTGATGGTCTACTCGAACTGCCTGCTGATGCACCGGTGGGTGTCAATGTGCGTGAATACTTAGACCTTGATGACAATGTCATTGACATCAGCATCACGCCAAACCGCGGTGACTGTTTCAGTATTCGCGGGATTGCGCGTGAAATTGGTGTGATTAACCAATTGCCTGTGACTGCACCTGAAATTAAGCCGGTTGCTGCAACCATCGCCGATGCAAAACAAGTCATCGTGGAAACTGACGGTTGCCCGCGCTACTTAGGCCGCGTCATTAAAAACGTGAATACCAAAGCGCCAACACCTGAATGGATGGAACGCGCATTGGTGCGTGCAGGCATCCGTCAGCACAGTATTTTGGTCGATATTACCAACTATGTATTAATGGAATTGGGTCAGCCTTTACACGCATTTGATGGCGGTAAAGTGAATGGCGCAGTTCGTGTACGCCAAGCGGCTGCTGCAGAAAAACTTACCTTGTTAAATGAACAAGAGGTTGAACTTGCTGAAAATGTTATGGTCATCGCGGATGATCAAAAAGCATTAGCCATTGCCGGCATTATGGGCGGTTTGTCTTCTGCAGTATCTGATGAAACCACAGAAATTTTCTTGGAATCAGCATTCTTCGATCAACTTTACATTGCGGGCCGTGCGCGCAGCTTTGGTTTGCATACAGATGCCTCTCAGCGTTATGAACGCGGTGTCGATTTTGAATTGCCAATGACTGCGATGCATCGTGCATCTCAATTAATTGCTGATTTAGCGGGCGGTGAATTTGGTCCAATCACTGTGGCTGAAAAAGTTGAATTGCTGCCAAAACGTGAAGCCATTGATCTTAATCAAGCACAAGTTGATCAACTGTTGGGTTACCAAGTTGAAAGCGCATTCATTACTGATGCTCTTACGCGTTTAGGCTGTGATGTAACAGTCAAAGCCAAAGGTGAGTGGACTGTTGTGCCGCCATCACACCGTTTTGATATGGTGATTTATCAAGATTTAATTGAAGAAGTAGCGCGTATTCACGGTTATGACAATATTCAAATCAGCTTGCCTGTTATTGATGTGAAATTGACGAAATACCAAGATCAATTTGAATTGGTACAGCTGCGTCAAACTGCTGTGACATTAGGCTATCAAGAAGCAATTAGCTTTAGCTTTGCCGATGCTAAACTGGAAAAGCAATTGAACCCAGCAGGCCAGCCTTTAGCGCTTGCCAACCCAATTTCAAGTGATCTTGCGGTGATGCGTTCAACTTTGTTATCGAGTCTGATTCCTTGCGTACAGTACAACGTCAACCGTCAGCAAAGCCGTGTGCGTTTCTATGAGTTGGGTTTACGTTTTGATTATCAAGGTGCAAACAGCATTCATGATTTAAAACAAATCCCAACTTTTGCGATGATTGCAACAGGTTCGCGTACTGCTGAATCATGGCATGGTAAAGCAGCACCAATGGATTTCTTTGACTTCAAAGGTGATGTAGAAGAAATATTAAATGCGGCGCGTTTAGACGTTGAATACATTCGTTCAGAGCGCGCTTGGCTGCATCCTGGTCAATCTGCTGAAATTCTAGTCAATGGTCAGTCTATAGGTTACTTCGGCCGTTTACACCCATCCTTGGAAGATGAGCTTGATTTAGCGACAACTTGGGTAGCGGAACTGAATCAATCGGCTGTTTTGCAAACTTATGTATCTAATTTTACAGAATTATCACGTTTTCCATCGGTTAGACGTGATATTGCGCTTTTAATTAGTGATAAGATTAATGTTAGCGAAATTCAGCAACTTATCGAAAAAACCGGCGGTGAGCTTTTAGACTCGGCTTGGCTGTTCGATGTGTATACTGGACAAGGTGTTGAAGAAGGCAAACGCTCATTGGCATTTGCACTGCTTTGGCAGCATCCGTCCCGTACATTAGAGGATGCTGAAATCAAATCCGGTATGGATAATATTTTACAAGTGTTAGAACACACTTATCAGGCGACATTGAGGGCTTCATGACAGCACTAACAAAAGCAGAAATGGCTGATCATTTAAGTGAGCTCACGAGTTTAAACCGTCGTGAAGCAAAGCAAATGGTCGAGTTATTCTTCGATGAGATCAGCCAAGCGCTGATCTCTGGAGAACAGGTAAAACTCTCTGGTTTCGGTAATTTTGAACTGCGCGATAAGCGTCAGCGTCCAGGCCGCAACCCGAAAACGGGTGAAGAAATTCCGATTTCTGCCCGCCGTGTGGTCACCTTCCGTGCGGGACAAAAATTCCGCCAGCGTGTAGGAACAGAGCAGATCGATTGATCTGCTTTTTTTATGTTCAGCAGACACGTTAAGCACAGTGGTTTTTATAGAAACATTTTATAGAAAAGCTAAATGTATAATTTTTGAGGACAGATGTTGTTTATTTTGGATGGTTCAGTGTCGAAAGGTGATTTTAAGCGAATGAGTACAAATAAAAGACTGTAATAAGCTTGCAAGTGCTGAGGACAGAGCTATGACGCATAAAGCTGAACTGCATTTTGAAAGAGGGTTAAGTCGGGTGCTTTAAACGGCTTGGATGATTTGCCCGATCAAATTGTTTTTTGAATGTGCAACAGGCTAATGAGGATTAATAGCATCTATTGGCTTGATTTGTATCGTTTATCTGTGATTATTTTTAGGCGCTTTAGGCAATAAAAAAGAGAGCCAAACGGGCTCTCTCTTTTTGTACTGAATAATCGTATAGATTATTGAGCTTTAGCTTGAGAAGCAGCAGCAGTAGCTTCAGAAGCAGCAGCAGTAGCTTCAGAAGCAGCAGCAGGAGCAGCTACTTCAGCAGCAGAAGCAGCAGCTTCAGCTTCAGATGCAGCAGCAGTAGCTTCAGAAGCAGCAGCTTCAGCAGCAGGAGCTTCTTCAGTTTTTTTAGCGCAACCAACGAAAGCTAAAGTAGTAGCAACTGCAGCAGCAATAGCGATTTTTTTGAATAACATGGCATCACTCTCTAAATATGAGATTAAAAAAAACCTTAGTTAGCACTGTAATAAGCTTTTATCAGGCCTAATTTTTATTAGGTTTAACAATGCAGAGCAGTCTAACTGGTATGCCGATATGCTATCACTGCGCATTTTGAATTTCTACTGTCTAATCGCTGAAATTGGCAAAATATTGCTTAAAAAATGTCTTTTTTTAACAGAAAATAACAATCAACTGGAACAAATATATTGGATAAATGCTAATTAACCCCCTAAAAACAATAGGGTTTTTATGAAAAATATTTTTATAATCATTTACTTGAAAATAAGATTACATTCGATTTAATCAATTGTTTATTTGTGTAAACAAAGTCAACCAAATAAAAAGGGCTACCGTTATAGATAGCCCTGATTAATTTTAAGAATTATTACGCAGATCAATTGCTGGCTTTACGCTTCATTTGATCAAAGAAATCATCATTGGTTTTGGTTTCTTTCATGCGGTCAAGCAGGAACTCCATGGCCGCCAATTCATCTTGCGTATGCAGGAGTTTACGCAGAATCCAAACTTTACGCAGATTGTCTTCAGACATTAAACGCTCTTCACGGCGGGTACCTGACTTCTTGATGTTCATGGCAGGGAATACGCGTTTTTCTGCAATACGGCGGTCAAGCGTAATTTCTTGGTTGCCTGTACCTTTAAATTCTTCGTAAATCACTTCATCCATCTTGCTGCCTGTTTCAATTAAAGCAGTTGAGATAATAGTCAGTGAACCGCCTTCTTCGATATTACGTGCAGCACCAAAGAAACGTTTTGGACGTTCTAAAGCGTGAGCATCTACACCACCGGTTAAAACTTTACCTGATGATGGAATCACGGTGTTGTAAGCACGAGCAAGACGGGTAATTGAGTCCAGCAAGATCACTACGTCTTTCTTGTGTTCAACCAAACGTTTTGCTTTTTCAATCACCATTTCAGCCACTTGAACGTGGCGCGCTGGAGATTCATCAAAAGTTGAAGCAACCACTTCACCGCGCACGGTGCGTTCCATTTCAGTCACTTCTTCAGGACGTTCGTCAATCAGAAGGACAATCAAGAAACATTCAGGGTTGTTACGGACAATAGATTGCGCAATGTTTTGCAGCAGCATGGTTTTGCCGGCTTTTGGCGGTGCAACAATAATGGAACGTTGACCTTTACCAATTGGCGCAACCAAGTCAACCACACGCGCGGTTAAATCTTCTGTTGTGCCGTTACCCAATTCCATCACCAATTGCTCAGTTGGGAATAAAGGGGTTAAGTTTTCAAACAGAATCTTATTGCGTGAGTTTTCTGGCGTATCATAGTTAATTTGGTTAACTTTCAGTAAAGCAAAATAACGTTCGCCTTCTTTTGGCGGGCGAATCGTGCCTGTAATGGTGTCGCCTGTGCGCAGGTTGAAGCGGCGGATTTGCGAAGGGCTGACATAGATGTCGTCAGGGCCTGCCAAATATGAGCCTGCTGCAGAGCGTAAAAAGCCAAAGCCATCTGACAGAATTTCCAAAACGCCATCACCAAAAATCTCTTCGCCGTTCATTGCGTGGCGCTTTAAGATGGCAAAAATAATGTCTTGCTTGCGGTTACGCGCCATTCCTTCAAGGCCCATAAACTCGGCAATTTTGATGAGTTCGCCAATCGGTTTTTTCTTGAGTTCGGTTAAATTCATAGGAGGTCAGATAAGAATTAAAAATTCTAAGATACAGGATGAAAAGGAAGCAACATTTAGCCGCAAACATGCAATCAAATAACGCAATTGTATTTGCACAATAACAATTCAGAAAGACTGAGCTATTGTTTGGAGAAAAGTGTCTAAAAACAATTTCTGTTGCCGAGCGGCGGTATTATGTGTTGTGTCTTGTAAGAAAATGACAGGAATTGAAATCCTTTATTTCTTGAGCTAGCAATATAAGAGAGAATCAAGACTTTGTCAATTTATCAGCAAAAAAAATACGCTGCTTAAAAGCGGCGTATTTTTGCATTGCAGATGAATCAATCCAGCTTAGATGTTTTCATCAATAAACGCAGTTAATTTTGATTTTGGCGCGGCGCCGACTTGCTGCGCAACAACTTCACCGTTTTTGAACATCAGTAAAGCTGGAATGTTGCGGATATTGTAATTTACAGCAGTCGCTTCACATGAAGTAACGTCAACTTTAACCACTTTAACTTTACCTTCATATTCAGAAGCCAGCACTTCAAGTACAGGTGCGATAGCCTTACATGGCGCGCACCAGCCAGCCCAGAAATCAACCAGTACTGGAACTTCAGATTTCAGTACGTCTGCGTCAAAGTTTTCATCAGTTGTGTTTACAATATTGCCTGACATGGATTTTGCTCCAAAATAATTTTTAAGATGACTCTATAATTCTTAGTATTACATAGCCGTCTTTAACAATGTAGGGGGTTCTGTAAATTTTCGGCTTTTAAGGACAGATTGTCTAATTGATGCTCACGATAGCCTTAATCGTGTAACACAATTGTCATAACTGGATGAAAATGCACTGCCTGCTTCAGGGGCTGCATAAATGGCTTTTAAATTGCATTGTTGTGAATTACTCTAAGCACAATTCTGTATAGGTTTGTTTTGAATCATGTCTGATTTTTTGATTGATGAAGAATTGCTTGCTGCTATTGATATGGGGTCGAATAGCTTTCACTTGGCGATTGCCCGCGTGGATCACGGCGAAGTAAAAAAAGTGGCTTCAATGTCAGAAAAAGTTCAGCTGGCGGCAGGTCTAGATGAAAATAAAAATTTAACGGAAGCCGCACAGCAGCGCGGTTTGGCCTGTTTAGCGCGCTTTGTTGGGCGTTTAGGTTCTGTACAGCCGAACCGGATGCGCATCGTGGCGACTAATGCGCTGCGTCAAGCGAAAAACGGCCATGAATTCATTCAAAAAGCAGCAGAAATTTTACCCAAGCCAATTGAGATTATTGCCGGGCGTGAAGAAGCGCGCCTGATCTATTTAGGCGTATCGCATACGATGGCCAACAGCGGCCGGCGTTTGGTGATTGATATCGGCGGCGGTTCGACAGAGTTGATCATTGGTGAGGAGTTTGAGCCGATTCATACCGAGTCTGTGCAAATGGGCTGTGTGGCATTTACTAAGGCTTATTTTGCCGAAGGTGAAATTAATCAGAAAAGTTTTGATAAAGCAGTCAATGCTGCCCGTAAAGAATTGTCCGGCATCGCCAATACTTATAAAGCGGCTGGCTGGGATACTGTAGTGGGTTCCAGCGGCACGATTAAAGCCTGCCGCCAAATCACCATTAATATGGGCTGGAGCAACGAACGCGAAGAATTGACCCGCGACGGTTTGGAAAAGCTCAAAGATAAATTAATGAAATATAAGCATGTCAGCGAAATGGAATTTGACGGCTTAAAAGAAGACCGGCGAGCAGTTTTGCCAGCCGGCATTGCAATTTTATATACCGTGTTTGATGTTTTAGGCATTGACAAATTAGTGTATTCCGATGGCGCGCTGCGTGAAGGGGTGATGTATGATCTGTTGGGACGTTTCCAGCACGAAGACATCCGCGACCGTTCTGTGCATGCGCTGATTGGCCGCTACAATGCCGATGCTAAGCAGGCTGAACGCGTCGTAGTGACTGCGCAGCAGCTGTTTGATAATGTTGCAGGCAAGCTGGAATTAAGCAGTGATGACAGTGATTTACTGCGCCGCGCCGCCTATTTGCACGAAATCGGTTTGGCCATTAGTCACAGCGGCTATCACCGCCATGGCGCCTATTTATTGCAGCATTCTGATATTCCAGGTTTTTCACAAATTGATCAAAATCATCTGTCACATTTGGTTGCGCATCACCGGCGAAAACTGCGCGGCGATGTGCGGATAGATGTCATGAAGGTCGGCGGCAGCAAGCTCGTGTATTTGTGCCTGCTGCTGCGTTTGGCAGTTTTGCTGAATCACAGCCGCAGCGATGAGATGCTTCCTGCCATTGAATTAAGCGTTGAGAATGCGCAACAATGGCAGCTGAAAGTTTCTGGCGATGCCAAACAATGGCCATTGCTCGTCGCTGACTTGCATGATGAACAGGTGCAGTTCAAGCATTGGGATATTGAGTTGAATATTCAGTCGGAACAGTTTATCGATTAACACAGGTTAATTCAGGGATAATGGTCGACCTATGAAAAATAAAGCAGCGCAATCTAAAGCCTGGGCTACAGTACAAATTGCACGACATCCGGATCGTCCGCAATATTTGGATTATGTGGGTGAAATTTTCACTGAATTTGACGCTTTGCATGGCGACCGCCTCTTTGG
>JASLHF010000031.1 GCA_030152275.1 Acinetobacter sp.
TGCATAGAGAGTTGACAGTTTGATGAAACTCTCTATAATTCATTTCCATATTGCGGGAATAGCTCAGTTGGTAGAGCATAACCTTGCCAAGGTTGGGGTCGGGAGTTCGAGTCTCCTTTCCCGCTCCAGAATATGAAAAAACCTTAGTTTTCGAACTAAGGTTTTTTTTTGCTTTAAATTGTTAAAAACAGCGGTAAAGCATTATAAATTGAACATTTATAAACGTTGCAATTAACCAAATATGCTAAAATAGCAAAAATTATTCATGGTAATGAAGCGCTGCCAAGCAGCCGCGAAAAAAGGTAAAACGGCTTTGAATCCTACAAATATGCCAAATCAAATTGATTTCCAAAAGGTCGCCTTAGAAACTCTTAGCATTGAAAGACATGCTTTAGAAGTGCTGGCAGCCGAGATAGATGAACGTTTTACCCAAGCCTGCGAAATTATTTTGCAATGCAAAGGCCGTTTGGTGGTCACCGGTATGGGTAAATCTGGCCATATTGGACGCAAAATGGCAGCCACCTTTGCCTCAACCGGAACGCCATCATTCTTTATGCATCCGGGTGAAGCTGGCCATGGAGACTTAGGCATGCTGGTGAAAGGCGATGTTCTCATTGCCATTTCATATTCAGGCAAAAGTGATGAAATCATGATGCTGATGCCGCTTATTAAACATGTCGGTGTGCCGCTTATTACCATTTCAGGTCATGATAAAGGCCCAATGCCGCAAAATGCAGATGTTGCTTTAACGTTAGGTAATATTCAAGAGGCTTGCCCGCTAGGCTTGGCGCCGACATCCAGTACGACTGCAACCTTAGCGCTGGGCGATGCCTTGGCCGTTGCATTGCTGGAAGCGCGCGGCTTTACTTCAGATGACTTTGCCCGTTCTCATCCTGCTGGCGCATTAGGCAAGCGCTTGCTGCTGCACGTTAAACATCTGATGCACACTGCAGATGAATTGCCCAAAGTTTCTCCAGATACGCCTATGAACAAAGTGCTTTATGAAATTTCCAATAAGCGTTTGGGGCTTACTACAGTTGTAGATGCCGAAGATAAATTGCTGGGTATTTTTACTGATGGCGACTTGCGCCGCTTAATTGACAAGCAGCAAGGCTTTGATGTGAATTTGCCGGTATCTGAAGTAATGATTCAGCATCCGTCAACAATTTCTAAAGAAGCGCGGGCTGTAGAAGCGCTTGAACAAATGAACGCAAAAAAAATTAATCAGTTCGTGGTTGTTGATGAGGCCAATAAGGTGATTGGCGTGATCAGCATGCATGATTTAATTCAGGCTGGGGTAAATTAAGTAATGGCATCGTATGTGTTATTAGAGCAGGCGCGCCATATTCAAGCGCTAGTGCTGGATGTTGACGGTATTTTAAGTGACGGTTTTGTTACCCTAACCAATGCCGGCGATGAAATTAAATCTTTTGATATTCGTGACGGTTTAGGTATGAAACTCGTACAGAAGGCGGGTATAAAAGTCATTATCATTACCGGCCGCAAGAGCAATATTGTTGAAAAGCGCATGGGTGACCTTGGCGTGGATTTGGTCTTCCAAGGACGTGAAGATAAAGGCACTGCGTTGCGTGAAGCATGCGCTCAGCTGAATCTTGATCCGGAAGACTGTTTGTATATGGGTGACGACTGGCCAGATTTGTCGGCATTTGCCATTGCTGGAATGAAAATAACCGTGCCAAATGGACATGTGGAAGTCCGCCGCCGTGCTGATTTAGTCACACAGGCTTATGGCGGCCGTGGTGCAGTACGTGAAATTTGCGATATGCTGCTAATGTCAAAAGGCGTTTATCAAGAAATGCTTGAAAAATTTGCCAGCGCCCCGCATTAATAACTCATAATTCAGTGAATTTGGATTAAATAACCGCTTATGGATACAAAAGTTTTATACGTTACTGCGATTGCAATTGCGGCTGTAAGCGGCGGTTATTATTATTACAGTGGCAAAGGCAGTAAACTCCAAGCGGATTCTGCGCACAGCATGAATTATTCTGCAGATAATATTAACCTGACTCAAACAGATGAGCAGGGTAAACTGTATATTCGTGCACAAGTTGACCGGCTGCAGCAGGATTTGCAGCAAAAAACATCACAGCTGGATAATCTCAAAGCATCGATGTATAAAAATGGCCAAGTTGATGCGGAGTTTTTTGCCAAAACAGCCAATGGCTATAATGATAATGAAAAAGTGGTTTTACATGATCAGGTACAAGCTGTGAAGATCATGCAGACTGGGAAAATGGTTTTTCATACGAGTGAATTGACCGCTTATCCTAAAACCCGTGAAATAGAAACCGATAAGCAAGTGTCTGTAGAATCACCGCAGGCACAGTTTGTCAGCCAAGGCCTAAAAGCCAACTTAAATGACGGCCAATACGAATTTTTTAATATTCGAGGAAAGTATGAACCTTAATCATAAACCGCTATTGTCTAACGCTTTCCTGAAACAGGCAGTGCTGATGGGTTCGCTTGCACTGTGTTCAGCTGGCGCTTTTGCTATGCCGTCAGACCGAAATCAGCCTATTTCACTGGTGGCTGACCGTGCAACATTTAATGAAAAGACCGGCGTAACTACTTATACCGGCAATGTAATTATTGAACAGGGCACCATGAAGCTGCAGGCGAACTCGATTGTAGCAAATCTAAATTCGCGCAAAGAGATCAGCACGATTACAGCAACTGGCGGTCCTGCGCGTTTTCAGCAAAAAGTAGATCCAGCGAAAGGCTTGGCTAAAGGTCAGGCTCAGAAGATTATTTACAATGCTGAAACAGGCATTATCACCATGACCGGCAGTGCATTATTAGAGCAAGATGGTGCCAGTATTAAAGGCAATACTTTAAAATACAGCATGAACAAAGGTGACATTGTTGCAGAAGGTACACCAAATAATACTGGATCATCTTCTGGCCGCGTACAAATTGTGATTCCGCCTTCAAGCTCGAAGTCTTTCCCTGGAGCACGTGATTAATGGAAAAAGCGCCACAACAGACGCAAACGCTTTGCATTAAGCATTTGGCTAAAAACTACAGCAAACGCTGGGTGGTTAAAGACGTTTCTTTTAATATGAAAAGCGGGCAAATTGTCGGCTTGCTTGGCCCCAACGGTGCAGGTAAAACCACCAGCTTCTATATGGTGGTTGGCTTGGTTCGCATGGACAAAGGTGAAATTCATTTAGATGATTTGGATTTGTCCGATTTAGCGATGCATGAACGCGCACGCAAAGGCATTGGCTATTTGCCGCAAGAAGCATCTATTTTCAGAAAATTGACCATTGCTGAAAATATTATGTCTATTTTAGAAACTCGCAAAGATTTAAACAAACAGCAGCGTCAGCAGCGTTTGGCAGAATTGCTTGCAGACTTTAAAATCACCCATATTAAAGACAGCTTAGGTATGAGTGTATCTGGCGGTGAACGGCGCCGTGCAGAAATTGCCCGCGCATTGGCCGCAGATCCGAAATTTATGCTTTTGGATGAGCCTTTTGCTGGGGTGGATCCGATTTCTGTCGGTGACATTAAAGACATTATCCGCACCTTAAAAGACCGCGGTATTGGTGTCTTAATTACCGACCATAACGTGCGCGAGACACTGTCGATTTGTGAACATGCTTACATTGTCAGTGAAGGTTCGGTCATTGCAGAAGGCGCGCCGCAAGAAATTTTGTCAAACGAAACTGTTCGAAATGTTTATTTAGGCGATGACTTCACAGTCTAAATAGCATGATTCCCTCACAAAATGAGAAATTGCTCATTGTTGTGAGGGAAAAATCACAATAAAATAAAAATAATATTCTATAAATGTAATTTTATTTAAGAATAACGTATATAACCCCAATAAAAACATTATTGCGCAGAAATCATGCTAATAATAAGTAATAAGTATTTGAATAAATGGGGAAAATTTGGAAACTGTAAAAAACAGGCCATCGTTGTGCTGCTTTTTGCATTCCCAGTTTTCTATGTTCACGCCGAAGCTGTGAAAAATAGTCCATTTCATCCTTTTAAAGATGGAATAGAGCAGCTGTTTTCGCAAAAACCTAAACGTTCCGCAGACAAAATTGATATTACTGAGCTCAGTAAGTTTCCACTGGATACTTCCAAAGTTCGTGAATACCCAATGATTGGCGCCAATTCTGGCTCCGTTAATGTGATGGCGCAATCAGTTGCGCCAGCTAATATCAGTTTTTTGTCTGCAATTCAGACTGCGGTACAGCGCAGACCAGAAATCAGTCAAAGCATTTCCAATGTGGCAGAGCAAAATGCCAATATTGATTTAGCAAGATCGCAATATTTTCCGCAGCTTTCCGGAGGTATCGGCACTGCAGATTTGACCAAAGGCGAACGCGGCGGGCAGGTGGTTAGTTTAGATGCACGCCAAATGCTGTACGACTTCGGTAAAGTCAAAAGCAGTGTCAATGTGGCAGAAGCAAAAATGCTGCAAGGACAGGCTGGATTTTTGGTCAGTGTAGATCAGGTGTCTTATGAAGTGGCTGACGCCATCATTAATATTCAACGCTATCAGGAAATCAGTAAAATTGCCCAGCAGCAGATTGCCGGCATCTCCAAAATTGGCGAAATTGCTAATCTACGCGCTAAAGCAGGTATCAGCAGTCAGGCTGACCCTATACAGGCGCAGTCTAATTTAGAAGCTGCTGAATCAAACTTGATTATTCAGCAAATGCAGCTGCGACAATATCAGCAGCGGTTAAGAACTTTGCTGGGTTATGACGTTAGCAGTATGAGCTGGTTGATTCCAGATGCGCTGCTGCAAAAATCAGATCTTTATCAAGACCCTGACTATACCCTTATTCCGTCTATTATGCAGGCGCAAGCCGGTGTAGAGGTCGCGAAACAGCAAAAAAAACAGGCCAAATTAAGCGCTTATCCGACCATCAATATTAAGGGCAGCTTAAGTCAAGCGATTAATGGGCGCAATCCAAATAATTACGAAGATGACGGCTATTATAATTCCGTGATGCTGGAAGCCAGCAGTAATTTTTATCAGGGCGGCGCGATTGCTGCGCAAACCCGAGCTGCCAGTTTTGCAGAAGAAGCCGCGCGGGCGCAGGTCAATACAGCATATTTAGATGTGCTGGATCGAGTGCGTTTAATCCGTGAACAAATTGAAAACAAGAAAAAGCAAATGTCTGTGCTGGTACAGCGCAGAGATACGACGGTTCGCACCAAAGAGCTTTATCAAGAACAATACAAGCTTGGTACACGTACAGTGGTTGATTTGCTCAATGCCGAACAGTCCATTCACAGCGCAGCGCAGGAAATTGTCAATTCTCAATATGACATCTATGCAGCGTTGGCGCAGTACATTCAGGTGACAGGCCGCAGCCGCGACGTTTACGAACTCAATAATAAAACAATTCAGGGGTTTGAAGTTCAGCCATGAGTAATACTATAAATTATCAGCCTTGGCTTCAGGCAGTTCTGAATATTGCCAAGCATTACCGCATAGAAGCTTCAGAAGAGCGTATTCGGCTGCAGCTGGACTGGAACCAGCATGCCAACTTAGATGAACTGGTTGGCGTTATGGCCAAACAGTTGGGCTTAAATGTCCGTAAAAATAAATATGATGTGAATCTGCTGAATCCATGGCGTTTGCCGGTGCTAATTGAATTTATCAGCGGCGAAGTGGGGATTGTGGAGCGCATAGACGTCGAAGGCAATGCCAGCGTTCAGCTCAGCGGTGATGAGGGCTTGTCACAAGTCTTTCCGGTTGAGCGGTTAAATCATGCGGTGCGTAATGTTTATATTTTGCGTCCAGAATCTTCTGTTCCAGATGCTCGGGTCGATGAATATATCAAGCCGTTTGAAAAAAACTGGTTTTGGTCGATTGCGCTTAAAGACTGGAAGCGCTATTTGGATATTATGCTGGCATCCATGATGGCAAATATTTTGGCGCTGGCAACTGTGGTTTTTTCCATGAACGTGTATGACCGGGTGATTCCGTCACAGTCTGTCCCCACTTTATGGGTGCTGGCCAGTGGCGTTCTGTTGGCGGCTGTGTTTGAATTTGCCTTACGTATTACCCGCATTCATTTATCAGACATTATCGGCAAACGTTCTGATTTGCGCATTTCAGACCGTGTTTTTGGCCATGCGCTGCGCATAAAAAACAGTGAGCGTTCAAAATCGACAGGCACTTTTATTTCACAAATTCGTGAATTGGAAGGTGTGCGCGAATTAGTAACATCGACGACAGTTACCGCAATTGCAGATCTGCCGTTCTTCCTGCTGTTTTTAGGCATTTTTTGGATTATTGGCGGTGATTTATTCTGGGTCATGCTGCTGGTGGTGCCAATTATGATTTTACCGGGCATTTTGGCGCAAAAAAAACTGGCGCAGCTGGCGCAAATGGGCATGCGTGAATCCGCAATCCGTAACGCGCTGCTTGTCGAAGCAGTACAGGGCATTGAAGACATAAAGCTGCTGCGCGCCGAATCACGGTTCCAAAACCAATGGAATCATATGAATGAAGTATCTGCAACGGTCAGTATGCAGCAGCGCAAAATCGTTGGCTTTATGAATGCCTGGACGCAAAAAGTGCAAGGGCTAACCTTTGCAATTGTGGTTTTGGTCGGCTGTTTTGCTGTGATGAAAGGCGATATGACCACTGGCGCGCTGGTTGCCTGTTCGATTTTATCCTCACGCATGCTGGCGCCAATTGCGCAAATTACCGGCGTGTTGGGGCGCTGGCAGCAGGCCAAAGTTGCTAAAAACGGTTTAGATGAATTAATGAAAAAACCGGTTGATCAGCCGGACTATTCACATCTTATCCACCGCCCTGTGATTCACGGCAGCTATGAGCTGAATGGCGTGGTGTTTAAATATGGCGATGATGATCCAAAACCGAGTTTGGTGATTCCGAAATTGGAAATTAAACCGGGTGAAAAAATCGCTATTTTGGGACGCAACGGTGCAGGCAAGTCAACGCTGCTGCAGCTGTTGTCCGGCATGCAGACACCGGCGCAAGGCAAAGTGAAATTGGACGGTATTGATATCAGTTTGATTGATCCGTCTGATGTGCGCCGTGATATGGGGCAGCTGAATCAAAATTCGCAGCTGTTTTACGGTTCGATTCGGGAAAATCTGACTTTAGGCGCGCCGCTGGCAACAGATGAGCAGATTTTGCATGCGCTTAATATTACTGGCGCTTTAAGTTTTGTGCAGGAGAAAAAAGAAGGCTTAGATCATGTGGTATTGGAAGGCGGTGTCGGTTTTTCCGGCGGTCAGCGTCAGGCACTGCTGCTGGCGCGATTGCTCATTCGTGAGCCGAATATCCTGCTGCTGGACGAACCGACGGCATCGATTGATGACGTGTCAGAAAAAATGCTGATTGATCATCTGCGCTTTTATTTGAAGCGCCGTACGTTGGTGGTGGCAACACACCGCCGCGCGGTTTTGGAGCTTGTAGACCGCATTATTGTGGTGAATGACGGGAAAATTGTGATGGATGGGCCGCGCGATCAGATTTTAAATCAATCCGGCGCAGGTCAAAAACGAGTCAGCGGAGTAAGCGCATGAGTGAACAAAATCAAGCAATGCAGCGCCCAGGCCGGGTGATTTTCCAAGAGCCGCCGCTGCCAAAAGCCAGTTTAGTGATTTGGATTATATGTATCGGCCTGTTAACGATTTTAGTTTGGGCTTGGCTGTTTAAGCTGGAAGAAGTTTCGACCGGCACTGGTAAAGTTATCCCATCCTCCAAAGAACAGGTCGTTCAGTCCCTTGATGGCGGTATTTTGACGAAACTGAACGTAAAAGAAGGCCAGATTGTCAAACAGGGCCAAGTGCTGGCGCAGCTCGATCCAACACGTTTTGAGTCAAATGTAGGTGAAACAGAGTCATTGCTGATGGCGACTAAGGCTACGGCAGCGCGGTTGCGTGCAGAAACTGCCGGCACACCGCTGAATTTTCCAGCGGATGTTGCAAAAACACCGCAGCTGGTTGCTGAAGAAACTGCGCTATATCAATCGCGCCGTGCAAATTTAGAAGAATCACTGTCCGGCTTAAAGCAGGCATTGGTGCTGGTCGAACAGGAATTGGCCATGACTGAGCCGTTGGTAGCCAAAGGCGCTGCCAGCGAAGTTGAAGTGCTGCGCTTAAAACGTCAGGCCAATGAACTGCGCAATCAAATGAATGATGTGCGTAATCAATATTACGTTAAAGCGCGTGAAGAATTAGCCAAGGCTAATACAGATATTGAAACCCAGCAGCAAGTGGTGAAGGGTAAAACCGATACGCTTAGCCGCACGGTATTTAAATCACCGGTGCGCGGTGTAGTCAAAGAAATTGATGTCATGACGCTAGGCGGTGTTGTGCCGCAAAATGGCAAAATAATGACGATTGTTCCATTGGATGAGCAGCTGTTGGTAGAAGCGCGCATTTCACCCCGCGATATTGCTTTTATCCGTCCCGGTCAGGAAGCGCTGGTTAAAATTACAGCTTATGACTACTCAATTTATGGCGGTTTAAAGGGTGAAGTTACAGTCATTTCACCAGACACACTGCGTGATGAAGTAAAGCAGGATCAATTTTATTACCGCGCATATATTCGGACTGACAGTGACAAATTGGTTAATAAAGCTGGCAAAAGCTTTGCAATTACCCCGGGTATGGTCGCGACAGTCGATATTCGTACTGGTCAGAAAACAGTGCTGGATTACTTAATCAAGCCATTCAATAAAGCGCGTGAAGCGCTGCGCGAACGTTAACGTTAACGTTATGCTGCCTGTCAGCCGTGGGCTATTTATGGCTGACAGAAGATATTTAATCATTATGCAGATGATAAAAGCATCTGCCATGCTCGTATGCGGCTTGTGGAAGCTTTAGCTATTGAACGAGCAGGTTATGAGTTTTGGCTGTTCCAAAGCCTCCAGTCAATGGAGGCTTTTTTACACCTATATTGTATTTAGTCTGCGATGCTGTACATGTGCCTTTTCGGATCTCATTTGTATTCTGTATCAACATGGTCTGATTGCGCGTATATGTCAGTTAAAAATGCACGGCACATTCTAGGGCATAGTTTTCCTGTACAAAACCGCTATAATTGAGCCGTTTTGAGCCTGTATACACTTTTATGCCGTTTACGATTGCCAGTCTTGTAAGCTATGAAGAAGACATTAAAAAAAGCCGGTTTCAGGCTATTGCTGCGCCCGTAGAAAATGAACAGGCAGTTAAAGATTTTTTAGAACAGCACAAAGATCCTAGTACAACGCATCAGTGCTGGGCATGGAAAATTGGACACGCGATACGATTTAATGATGATGGTGAGCCTTCAGGCACTGCAGGGCGGCCAATATTGGCTGCCATTGAAGGAAATGAGCTGACCAATGTTTTGGTGCTGGTCAACCGCTGGTATGGCGGAATTAAATTGGGCACAGGCGGTTTAGTACGTGCCTATGGCGGCAGCACAGGCCAGTGTCTGCTGCTTGCTGAAAAAATTGAATTAATCGAGAAAAAGAAAGTCAGTTTTTCCTGCCAGTTTAATGAGTGGGCAATTTTTCAATATGAATTAAATCTGCATCAGATTGAATACCAAGAAGATTATCGCGCTGATGGCGTATTTGTTCTAGCGCAGCTGCAGGTGCATCAAATTGCGCCGCTGGCGCTGAAAATTCAGGACGTAAGCAGAGGGCGTGAAAGTTTACATGTATTAGATGAATAAATTTGCAAGTTCTGTTTTGGACTGTAAATAGATGAAGAATCATGGAAGAACCTGCCAATGAATGAACCGGAAATACCCTTGAACAATAATGTAGAACCTTTACTCAAATACCGTGAGCAGCATAAGCACCGCCTAAATTATATGCCGTGGCTGTATTGGTCGCTGAAACCGAAAAACCGAGGCTGGGCAGAGCAATGGCAGCGGGATTATCAGGATTATTTGATGCAGATGGAAACTGTAGAAATTGGCAAAAACTGCTTTATTTCTCCTCTGGCGCATATTTTCGCAGAACCAGGTCGTAAAATTGTCATTGGCGATAATAGTTTTATAGCAGCAGATTGCACCTTACATGGCCCATTAGAGATCGGTAATGAAGTTGCGATTAACCATCATTGCATTTTGGATGGCGGCCGTGCGGGCATTAAACTGCATGATCAGGTACGTATTGCGGCTTATTGCCATTTGTATGCGTTTGATCACGGCATGGCGCTGGAACAGCCGATTTATCAGCAGGCCGTACGGTCGCGCGGGATAGAGATTGGCCAAGATGTGTGGCTGGGCGCGCATGTAGGCGTTAAAGACGGTATTAGTATTGGCGATCATGCTGTGATTGGAATGAATAGCATGGTGACTAAAAATATCGAGGCACGTGAGATTGCTGTTGGCAATCCGGCAAAATTTGTGCGCTGGCGTGAATAATTCAGATTATAGGTCTCAGATAGTGATAAATTGATTGGATTCAAATGAGCGCATTTTTTGCTAGCTTAGAGCTTGGTTTATAGTTATATACGGTCCTTCAGGCTATTAAATAAAGCATCTATTAAATTGATTGATGGGCGCTAAATGTCTGTGTCGAGAATAGATAAAGCTAGGGTTAATTCTTTTTTAACTGTGAATGATGGAATTGAAATACGAAAACTGCTTACAGAAAAGCCTGCCAAGTTTTAAAAACTTATGCTAAGTTAAAAATAACAAACAACTTATAGCCCAGCTATCAAAGAAAGAGAGGCTAACCATGAAACGTGTAATTGCCTGTATTGATTCATCTCCATGCATCAATGCGCTCGCCGAAGCAGCTGTTTGGATTGCAAAACAAACACAGCGAGAACTAGTGCTGCTGCAAGTGCTGGATTATTATCCTGCCAGTTATCATTTGGGGGAAATCAGCGGTGTTATTGGCTTTGAAAGCAATGCTATGCTGCTTAAAGAACTGGCTGAACTGGAACAAAAGCAAAGTGAATTGGCGCTCGATTACAGCAACAATCTGCTCAATCATATTTCAGCGCTTATTCAAGAGAAACACGGATTAAAAGTCAGCCATATTCAAGAAAAAGGCGATTTTTTAGAACAAAGCTTTAATGTATTGCGCTCGGATGACATTGTCGTGATTGGCCGAGTTGGCGAACGCTCGGCAGAACGCAATAAGCCTATTGGCAGCAATGTTGAAAACTTTATTCGCGGAGCCAAATGTACGGTGATGACAGTTGGTTCAACTTTTAAACCGCCAACACGTTTTATATTTGCATATGAATATTCACCAACCTGTGTGGGATTGATGAAACGCGTAGCGCAAAGTGATTTGCTTAAACAGCTGCAGTGCCATTTGCTGTATGTAGGTGATCATCCTGAAATTTTAAATGAACCAATGCAATACTTAAAAGATGCAGGTTTAAATGTTGTGAGTGAATACCGTTATGGCGATGTAGCAGAAAACATTCTGCTGTATCAGCAGGAACAGGGAATTCAGTTAATCGTGCTAGGCGCATTTAGCCACAGCAAAATTCATCAATTTTTCTTAGGCAGCATCGCAACGACAATCTTTAGAAATTCAGCAGTGCCATTGCTGGTGATGAAATAATAGACAAGATTTAATGGGTGCTGAATAAAGCAACAGAGTTATCCTCATTAATTGTGGATAACTCTGTGACTAATGTTTATAAACCATTGTTTTATATTGAAAATAAAGCAATGATTGATTTTTGTTCTATTTAAATTATTTTACAATTGCAATAGCAAAACCATCATGTCCTTTGCTTCCTACAGTTTGCAGCGCAGTGCAAGACAGGATGCGCGGATGGTCCTGCATAGCTTTAAACATATCACGGATACCTTCAATACTTGGTTTGTGATTTTCCGGATTAAGAATTTCACCTGCACGGATAACATTGTCCAAAACAATAATAGTGCCTGAATGCGACAGGTTTAAACTCAGCTCTAAATATTCAGGGTAACTTTGTTTATCTGCATCAATAAAAATAAAGTCAAAAGCTTCAGTGTCTGGCGGCAAAGCGCGAAGTACATCAGCAGCCCGTCCGCATTTTAGTTCGACAGTTGGTTTCAGTTTGGCGTTATCAATATTTTCCTGACCTAATGACGCATGTGCTTCACGGCCTTCAATAGTCAGAATATACCCGTCTTCAGGTAATGCACGCGCCAGCCACATCGTGCTGTAAGCTGCAAACGTGCCCAATTCTAGAATACGTTTGCATTTATTCATCTGGATCAGCATTTGCAAAAGCATGCCCTGATTCGGTGCAACGGCCAAATGATCTGGATAGCCGCGCTCTTCAGTATGCTTCAGGGTCTGAAGCAAAATAGGATCTTCTGGAATTAAATGTGAATCAATATAAGCATCAATGTCTGTCCACATTTGCTGCATGGTGTATCTACCTCATTTACGATGCAAGCATTTTAAACCTTTCACAAAGAAGCGCAATTTTTTGCGCATGATTTCATAATGCAGGATATAAAAAAGAGCCTCAGGCGAGGCTCTTGTGGTGTAATGTAATGACATTGTCTGTGCATTATTGAATTAAATTTAGTTAAATCTTAATAACTGCACATTGAACTATTGCGGCTGTGGTCTGGTCCCCATGTGCGGAAACCTTGTGTATCAATATGAATTTGTCCGCTTGCATATAAGCCTAAGCCCATATTTAGACTCTGACCATGCTGAGACCAAAATTGGCATAATCTAAATTTGGTATTTTCGATGTAGGCGTAGTCTTCCGGCTTTGGAAATTCTGGTCCAATACGAAAATCAATTGCAGAGTTATATAGGTGGCGCGATGAATTGGCTCCACCAGCACATTGGTTCAGCGGTAAATCTCGATAAACAGACGTAACTTCAAAATCGGGGAGGATATTTGCGGCCACTAAATATTTAAAGACACGCAGTGTAGGTATCTGATTTGACCATAATTCGCGGTTTGGTACCATGTATTGAGAGCGGCCGCATTTTTGCCAGTCACGTGCGGTACGCATGAGCTCGAAACTTGGGATAATGTTGCCGACGCCATTTTTTTCTAAGAAGATTTCATATTCGCGAACATTACGTAAATTATCAGCGGCAGCTACCCAGCTATTGTATGCATAAGGCACAGTTTTAGGGGCTGGATGGCGCTCAAAACTGATTTTTTCCTGCGGGATAAAAATGCGCTTACCATCAGGTGTCATAATGGTTTGGCCTTTTTTAGGCGAGGTGCTGCAGCCGGCTAAAAAAATTAGAGGAATTGATGCAACTGCAATCAATCCCTTCAAAAAATGCTTCATTATAAAAATCAATTATTTATAAACTCGTTGTATTTTAATCTAAAATCATTGAGAAAATTTGAAAATATTGCAATGAAATGTGTGCTTTCAGTATAAAAAAAGATCAGCATGGGCTGATCTTTTTAAATGAGCAATTTAACAGATTATTTTTCTAAATATTGAAGTTTATCTGTTTTGCCGTTCCATTCTTCACGGTCTGCAGGCTGGTCGCCGATTTGCGTGATGTTTGGCCATTTTTGCGATAGGTCGGCATTTAATTCAATAAATACTTCTTGACCTTCCGGCAGCTCGTCTTCTGAGAAAATTGCATTAGCAGGGCATTCAGGCTCACATAGAGCACAATCGATGCATTCATCAGGATTAATCACAAGAAAGTTAGGGCCTTCATAGAAACAGTCTACAGGGCAAACTTCAACGCAGTCTTGATATTTACATTTAATACAGTTTTCAGTGACAACAAAGGTCATGGCGACAGCTACCTAAAAATATGGTTCTAATAACTAATGTTGTATTTTAGGCAAAAATGGCAGCAACTAACAATTCCTTTTATTGATATTTGATATAAATAACTGTGAAACTAAGTTAATCCACTGATATTTAATAGATATAATGTTTGATTCTAACAAAAAACCAGAGAATTAATAGAGCATATAGAATCTAAAGAAAACAAATACTTAGGGTTATGTTTTGCAGTCTAAAATTATGTTAATTTTACAAATGGGAACTTAATGCAAATATTCACGCTATTCCATTGAAATTTATGACTGCTTGCGTGCTTTTCCGTCATTTCAGTCGATGCATGACCTGCCACTGATAGGGCTGATTTAGCAATCTTTGGTGTAAAAATAACGATAATGCACTCATTTTCTGAAATGATGTTGTTTGCAGTTCAGTCGATCATGGATAGTCATTAGCGTTTTTTAGTGTTTTTAGAGCATTGTGTGATAGGTACTCTACATTACTTTACGTCCAGTTTGCCTTTTGGAATTTAGACGGCCTTCCAAGTTTTATAGAACAATTCAAAAGAATAAATAATGATTTCAATGTGATTTTTGCGTGCCAGCACTGATCTTGCTATTGTGAATATGCCCGCATTCCTTTTTGAGCGTAAAGCAGAACAAAAGATACTTGGAGGATTGTAAGAGGAGGTTGAACAGTATATCGGGTATAGACGCACGCTCGAAAAAACGATTCAGTAATGCATTGCATTGATGTAAAAGATGATCATTTACTCAATTCTAATGCTAAATTTATGGTGGGCTGCAAGGTTTATTTGAAGAATAATTAGTGACTCAAATTAATATATAAAGAAAAGCCTAGCAAAAATAAAGCGCTTTATTTTTGCTAGGTTTTAATTAAGCTGGTATAGATGCTGCTGTTTTTTCACGATCCCAGTAGCGGTGATGTTGAATGACTTTTTTAAATTCTTCTTTTACATCATTAAAGTTTTGAGAAACCATAAGTGCAGGATCTTGGATAAGTTTAAGGTCTTTAATTAAAGACTTCTTATCTCCTAAAAGAACAATCGGCTTAAGGTGCTTAAATGCTTCGAGAACGTAATGTTTAGCCACACCATCTTTTAAAAAGGCATCCAAATTATCACCATCAATAACCACAACAGCATCATATGTGACTGATGGCTCGCCATCTTGTCGGCCATTTACAGCAATTTTATTTCCATCTTTTGATTTAACAGGCGCGGCAGTTGGCGCCAAAACTTCAACAATGGCATTTTCTGATTCACCCCAAGCTTTAATGGCATCAATGGATACTGCATTTGCACCATCATGCACTAACAGAGCGATTTTTCGCTGCTTAATGTCAGAAGCTGGGTAGGCCAGTGTGCTTAAGAATTTAGACGCTGAAACAGCTGCTTTTTTGAGTCCTTCATTTTGCCGAGTAGGGGCAGGCAGCCCTAATTCATTTGCTACATAATCAGCTAGATCTAAATCAATATTAGCGAGAACTTGATTTACCACTCTTTTCCGGATTTCGGCTGCTTTTACCTTGGAGAGCTCAAAAGAATAAGCATCCTTCATATGCTGCTGTTCATGCTTTGCCAAGCTTTGATAATGCATAGTCGCTTGTGAAAAGTGGTCTGCAAAACTCTCAGGACGTATGCGCAGTTTGCTGCCTTGCACTTCTTCAGGATGTGTTCTAAATGCATGAGTGTCCTCACTGGCTTCTCTTGGCCAATTATTATCTACAGAATTAGGCTCATAGTTGGCTTTGCCTTTGTAGACCTCATGATTCGCATAACCACCGCGTCTATTGGTATGGAACGGACATACAGGTTTATTAATTGGAATTTGATTAAAATTGGCAGTACCTAAACGATGAAGATGGGTATCTGTATAGCTAAATAATCGTCCCTGCAATAATGGATCGTTACTAAAATCAATACCAGAAACAATGTTTGCCGGGCTAAAGGCAACTTGTTCAGTTTCAGCAAAAAAATCATCTGTATTTTTATTTAGCGTGAACTTACCTAATGGCGTAATGGGGACAAGTTCTTCAGGCACTAATTTTGTGGCATCGAGTACATCAAAGTCCCACTGAGCTGCTTCTTCTTCAGTAAAAATTTGAGCCCCTAACTCCCATTCTGGATAATTACCGCGTTCAATAGCATCCCATAGATCGCGGCGATGAAAGTCGGGATCTTTACCATTCAGTTTTAGCGCTTCATCCCAAACGACTTGTGCAACACCTTGTTTCGGCGTCCAATGAAATTTAACTAAGCGGGCTTGATTATCGTGATTGATTAACCTAAATGTATGCACACCAAAGCCTTGAATTGATCTTAAATTTCTCGGAATGGCACGATCAGACATAACCCATGTTGTCATGTGTGATGTTTCAGTATTTAAAGAGATAAAATCCCAAAAAGTATCGTGTGCAGATTGACCTGTAGGAACTTCATTTGGGTCTTCAGGTTTAACAGCATGTACGAAATCAGGAAATTTGATTGCATCCTGAATGAAGAACACGGGAATATTATTTCCAACTAAATCATAGTTGCCGTCTTCTGTATAAAACTTAATGGAAAATCCGCGCACGTCTCGTACTGCATCGGCTGAGCCGCGTCCGCCTTGCACTGTTGAGATTCTGACAAAGATGGGGGTTGGGTTTTGAGTGTTGGTTAAGAATTTAGCTTTGGTCCATTTTTCATTGCCTTCATAGGCCTCAAAATAACCGTGTGCACCAAAGCCGCGTGCATGAACAACACGTTCAGGAATACGCTCTCTGTCAAAATGAATTAATTTATCTCTTAACAGAAAGTCTTCTAATAAAGTCGGGCCGGTTTCATTAATTTTTAAACTGTTTTGGTTATCCGCAACGGGAACACCTAATGATGAAGTTAGCGTTTTTTCTTTTGGATCAATATAAGCTTCATTCTCAAACTGGTTGATTTTAGAAGATTTTAATTTTTTCATGAGCTACATCCCTTTGTTTGATGTTTTTTTAGTGATCAATGCAAGGTTTTGCTAAAGTTGAAAACTTCTTAAAACAATAAAGATATTGCTAACAGTTAAGGTTAATAATTTGTGTGTTTTTTGTTTAAATATACTTATATTCTTACAATAGAACTTTGAAACATAATAATTAGATATTCATGATAATTTAACATTATTTAATGGCTAGATTGAAAATAAAAATCAAATACAAGATGAATTTTACTAAGAGTATTTAGAACGCAGAGATAAGTGCAGGGGAAGTAAAGGGGATGTTAAATCATTCAGATGGAGTAACGCCTAAGAGTATTTATTAAAAATAGCATCCGAAAATAATAAATGGCTTGTGGTTTTTTAGTTTTACTCAATATTATCATGACCTAATGTTCAGAGAGTTGATGCAAAGATATTTAGAAAAATAAGGGTTAGGCTCCAAAAGGAAGAATCAGCTAAAATATAATGATAAGTGATTGAAAATACTAATTTTAAATTGATAATAAATAAGCTTTTAGGAGTATACAGCCATCAAGTTGCTATATGTTTTTCACTTGTTTATGTACTTATGAATTTATGGCTTAAATTGAATATTTTAATTTTGAATATCTCAATAATATATAACTATTGGATCATAAAAATGTAAATGAACGATTAACTGAAAATAGCAATGTGGGAAATTTAATTTTTAAATTATCAAATAAAATAAAATTATCCTAATAAAAAACCATTTCAAAAAAGTTTTTCTCGAACGTGAATTTATTTTACTCTTTTTTGAAAGTTGAAAATCATAGCGTCCAATGCTATAAGTAGTCAAAGCGGCCGTTGTATTCAGTGATGATCTTGGATCTTTATTTTATGGTTCAGTAAGTTTTAAAAAGTTAAGGTTAAAAAAATAAAATAAAATTTTCCGTTGATATTGCAATGATTTTTCAGGAAAATTTATCAAATATATAATTTCAATAAATTAAAATTTAATGACTTATTCTATTGCTGCTATTGGTTCGACTATAAATTAAATATAAATTTCCCTGAGTTCATCAAAAATACTTATAAATAAAAAGGCCCTCTTTAGAGAGCCTGTTTTTAACAGAGATTTCGTTATTTTTTATAACGCGTCTTTCAGCATATACAGCTGCTGCAGCGCTTCTCTTGGACTTAAATTGTCGATATCTAAATCTTTCAGCATGTCTAGCGCTGGTGAGGTTTTTTCAATTTCGACAATTCTTTCCACCACTTCCGGCGCAGTATTTTGCGAAAATAAATCAGTTTGTACCGCATGATTTATATGCAGCTGCTGCTGTTTTTCCAAAATCCGCAAGCGGTTTTGCGCGTCTTTAATGACATTGGGCGGAATACCCGCCAGTTTAGCGACTTGCAGGCCGTGGCTTTGGCTTGCAGGCCCATGTTGGACTTTATGCAGCAGGATGAGATTGCCGTTCAGCTCTCTGGCGGTTACGTGATAATTATCAATGCCTTGTTCCTTGCCTAATTCGGTCAGTTCGAAATAATGAGTGGCGAAGAGGCACAGGCATTTAATGCGTTTAGTTAGATCCAGCACGCAAGCCCAAGCGAGGGACAGACCGTCATAGGTACTGGTACCGCGGCCAACCTCATCCATCAATACCAAAGACTGGCTTGTGGCATGATGCAGGATTTGTGAAGTTTCAGTCATTTCCACCATAAAGGTTGATTTGCCGGTCGATAAATCATCTGCAGAGCCAATACGGGTAAATATGCGGTCGATAGGCCCCAATACAGCCGAGTCTGCCGGCACATAGCTGCCGCAATAGGCCAGCAGCGCAATTAGCGCCGTCTGACGCATAAAAGTTGATTTACCGCCCATATTGGGGCCGGTGATAATGGCCATGCGGCGGTTAAAGTCCAACAGCGTATCATTGGGAGTAAAAGCATTTTTACTGAGCGACTCTACAACCGGGTGGCGGCCGGCTTTGATTTTAACCCCAATTTCAGGACTGTACTCTGGACGTGACCAATTGCGCAGTCTGGCTTGATGGGCAAAATTGGCCAACAGATCAATTTGTGCAATGGCGCTGCTCATCATTTGCAAATTGCCAATATCTTGGCGCAGTTCTTCCAGCAGCATTTCAAACAGCATTTTTTCCCGCGCCAGCGCGCGCGATTCACTGGACAGCACTTTGTCTTCGAAAGATTTCAGTTCTGGAGTGATATAGCGTTCAGCATTTTTTAGTGTCTGACGGCGTACATAGCGTTCAGGCGCTTGATCGGCCTGGCCTCGTGTCAGTTCAATATAATAGCCGCTGATGCGGTTATAGCCGATTTTTAGGGTATTAATGCCCGTAGCTTCACGTTCTTTGAGTTCTAAATCAATCAGGAATTGTCCTGCATGGTCACGTATTTCACGAAGCTCATCCAGTTCTGCATCAAAACCTTCGGCAATGACATTACCGTCCCGCAGCAGTACTGGCGGCTGTTCGACAATGGCCGCCATCAAGCGCTGATGCAGGCCATGAAAATCTCCCAATTCATGATTTAAACTGTACAAAAGTTCAGATTGGCGCTGTTCAGTGATTGGTTTCAGTGCATGGCGCAAAAATGGAATCTGCGCGCAGGCCTGACGCAGCTGTACAAGGTCACGCGGGCGTGCGCTACCTAGTGCAATCCGGCTTAGGACGCGTTCAATATCACTGATGTCTTTCAGTACTAACCGTACAGGGGCTTCATGATAGCCGTTGAGTAAAGCCTGTACGGCATCTAGACGTGCATCTAGCAGCGCTGTATCGCGCAGCGGCTGCATAATGGTACGGCGCAAGAGGCGTCCGCCCATAGCTGTCTGGCAGTCATTAATTAGCTGAAACAGTGAAGTGCCATGTTCAAACAGCGGATCGGCCAGTTCTAAATTGCGCCGTGTTACTGGGTCGAGGGCAATAAAATCTGAGCTTTGCTCCAGCTGTATGCTGCGGATGTGCGGCAATGCGGTTTTTTGAGTTTCTTTGCCGTAATGAATCAGCGCGGCCGCAGCCGCTTTGGCTAACGGTAAATGGTCAATACCAAAGCCTGATAAAGTGGATACCGAAAACTGATCACATAAGGTTTTTTGCGCATTGTTTAAGTTGAAATCGACATTTGGACGCTTGGTAATTGGGCAGTCCAGCTGCTGTTTAATCTGCTCGATAATATTGGGGTCAATAATGTCTTCATCAATAATGATTTCACTTGGCATGAGGCGTGAAAGCTCAATGGCCAGCTGTTCAATTTTGAATTCCTGCTGCTGTACCTTGAATAGACCTGCGCTGAGGTCTAGCAATGCGATGCCAATTTGTTCCTGCTGAATGCACAAAGCAACCAGATTAGAACTTTGATGCGCAGTCAGCAAAGCATCATCGGTTAAGGTTCCAGGAGTAATAATGCGCACAACACCGCGTTCCATCGGCGCTTTTCCGCGAGCAGCGGTGTTTTCAGCTTCACCGATTTGCTCGCAGATTACGACGGTTTCGCCTTTTTTGACTAAACGCGCCAAATAGCCTTCGGCAGCATGATAGGGCACACCCGCCATTGGAATCGGTTCACCATTGGCTTTGCCGCGGTGAGTGAGCGTAATGCCCAGCAGTTTGGCGGCTTTGTGCGCATCTTCAAAAAACAGTTCGTAGAAATCACCCATGCGGTAGAACATTAAAGAATGCGGATGCTGCAGCTTTACTGACATATACTGCTGCATCATCGGGGTAAGGGTGGATAAGTCAGGTGTTTGGTTTTCCGTAGTCATGTTATTTAACACCTTTTAAATCATTGGTTTTTACAATAAATTGCATAAAAAAAATCCTGACGAATCCTATAAATCTTTTTAAACCTGAGTATTTGCATGCTGTATCCAGCCTTTGCGAAGGCCTTTTATGCACAAATTTTAAAAACTGTGAATGCGCTATACAGGTTATTGAGCTTCTATGATGCGATTCTAGCAAAAACTGCGGGCAGGTTTCTAAGCAGAATTTTAGGTGAATGAAAAACAGGCTTGATGGGATGGTTTTTTTGAGGTGTCAGCGAAAATTTTAAAGACTTATTTAGAACGGCTGCTGAAATTTGCTTTAAAAGTATAATCCGGTATGTCTGCAATATATTAAAAAAGAAATATTAAAAAAGAATTTCAAACAGATGAAGTCTGTAAAGTGCTTTACACATGAACAAAATAAGCAGTTGCTTGGATTAAAACGTGAATGGGTTTATGGAAACCGATGCGCACTTACGATAGAGCAGGGAAATTTAAAACTTTAATTTTCAGCTTTGGGTTAGATATACAGATATTGACTCTAAACTTAAATTTACACTGATTTTAGGCAGGCTATGCTGTCCAGTGAGGATGGCGGTTTTGCCTTCAGCGCACAGTGTTTTTTTCATGTGTATCTGCCTGAAATAAACTGCTGGAAAAATTATGCATCAGAAAAAACCAGCCTAATGGCTGGCTTAGATTGAATGATTGGTGCGAACATTAAATGCGTTAAGGCTTATACAGCCCTAACTCTGTCAGATGCAGGCGCAATATGCGGCGCAGTTCAAGTACCGCTTCCGGCGTTTCTTGAATAGAGTGGCCGCCTTTAATGATTTTTTCAGAAATTGCCCCGTCTAAATGCGCGCTTTTATACGGCACAATATCATCTGTCATGATATTAATATCATCGCTGTGTGTGGCATTGCCGATAATTGAATGATATTTCATCCCAGGACGCGGCTGTATATCTTCGGTCAGCGCCATGAATTTGGATTTGTGACTTAAATCGCTTGGGCCATTTTGAATCAGGCCATGATCAATTTCTTTAAATAGATCCTTTAAGTCTTCTTCCTGAGTCAGCACATCTGCCATTGCTGATAAAAAGGCTCCCGGCAGCTTAATAATTTTACGTGCAACTTTGGTAAACCATCGGTCCGCAAATGCCGTGCCGCGGTGTGGGGTAGACAAGAAAATTGCACGGGTGAAATTCGGCACGTCCTTCATGACCAAACGGTTTTGCACTACAGGCATGTTTTTATATTTAGTCAGTTGCCGAGCACTCATCATCTTCAATGCCTGCTGCGATACATCTGCATCACTAACCAGCAGCCGGGCAATAATGCCACCCATGCTGTGGCCGATGAGTACAGCATCTTTTTTTGCAGGCGCAGTATTGCCGACTTGGCCGAAAGCCTGCGTCAGCAGTGAATAAATTTGGTAACGGCTTTCAATGATTGGCATATTGGTTGAATAAAATACCTGCCAAACTTGATAGTGTTCGCGCAGGACATTATCACCCATTATATCGTTGGTGAGCCGAATCCAAGCTTCAGGGCTGCTGGCCAAACCATGTATCAGTACAATGACTTTTTTATTGGGGTTGTAAGGTTCCAGCATATACAAATGCGGCATGGTCAACTGCTCATCACGGTCAATAAGCGACAGATAAGCTGACTTGCCTAAATTATTTTGCGCGAGCCACAGACCGTATGGAGCAGAGAAGTTGGCTGCCAGCGGATATTCTTTATTGCCAATATTGAGCTTTTCATATTTATAAGGATCATAGGCCTTAATTTGAAATGCAGCGCTGTTTAAAATGTCTTCTATCGAATTTGCATTCATCGGCTCTGCTGTCAGAGTTGCAGCTAAGTAGCGGGCCTGATGGATGTTGGGGTTAATCCCATTTTGATATTTATAAGTCAGCGGGTCGACAATATATTTAAATTTGGCGCCCGGTACAGCGCTTTCATCTGGCAGTACCACCAAAAACTCGGAACCGAAACCGTCCCGGCGGGTAATGGAGCGCAGGCCCGAAAAGTTTAAGCTGTAGGTCGACATCAGCTGTTCAATCTTGCGTTTTTTCAGTTCAGGATAGTAGTCAAAATTAATATTGTAGGTACTGTTCCCGACATTAATTTGATTACTCACTTCATTCGGTTTAAAACGTAAGGCGTAGCTGTTGACCAGTTTTGAAATGCCTTGATTGTAAAAGTCACGAATTTGTACTTGCCGGTTATCAAAAATCCGGTCTTGCGGTCCGCGCTTGGTTTTAAACATATAGGCATAACTATAGCGGATACTCTTATCCAGCATCTGCAGCTGGCTATCTAAACACTTATTATAATTATCTTGCTCAGTTTTTTGATGTTCTTCTGATTTATGCTTGGAAAGACGGCTGATTTTGCATTCGGCAGAATTCTCCAATGCAATGGCTTTGGCCAAATACAGTTCGCTTGCAGTCGACAGCAGCTGTTCATCCTGAACTTGCGGGATTTGCTTAATATCATCCACACATTTTTCAGGCGTTTCGGTACATACCTTGGCTTCACGCCCAGTCATGGAAAGTACATTTAAACTGGCTTCACTAAGTTTATTGCGTGAAAGAATACTTTCACGCTCATTGGCAATGGTGACACCAAGCGCTTGATTTTTTACGCTGACCACTTGGCATCCGCCAAGCAGCAGCGTGCTGAGCAGTCCTGTAAGCAGTAATTTATTAGTTTTATGCTGCATTAGAATTCACGGCTAATTTTTCATAGTTAAATCATACGATAATCCTCAGCTTTTTCAATTCGCCAAAAACAAAAATAGGCCATAAAAATGGCCTATTCTGTAAAACGATTTGCTTAAGACGCTTTTGGCGGATTGAGAACTTGCCAAACGTTCCAGCGGCCTTGCTTCTCAATTTCAGTAATTAAGCGGTCTGCAACTTCCGCTTCTTGCGGATATTTGGCTTTGTAATTTTTTAAGATGTTGATGGCATTTTTTTTCTGTTCCATCGCAATGTAGTTGTTCGCTGCGGATAAATACGCTTCCTGTACACCCGCTTTCATTGCTTTGTCCAAGTATGGAATTGCTTCACGCTGTCCGCCGCCTTCAGACAGGCCAAAACCAAACCAGAAGTTTGCTTCAGCATCATCTTGGTTAATTTTCAAAATGCGCTGTGCGTAATTTAAAGATTTTGTGGTGTAAACCGAGCCCAAATCTAAGTTGCGGGCCATGACGCTGGCTTTAAATGCGCGGATCAGCACATCAAATGATGCATTGTCTTTAGACGCTAAGGTATCCAGCTGCTGTGTAACTTCTTTGAGTTTTGCTTCAAAGCCTTTACGCTCCTGACGCTGAACAAAGCGGGGCGGGTAATGACGCGCTTTGCCTTCTACAAGCTGCAAAAAGTCATCAATTTCGGTAATGTCAATTTCATTGTCGCCTGCTAGAGCTGCATACTTCAATGCGCGGACTTTACTGTTCACAGTCGGAATGATTAAACGGTTAACGTCTAAAGTTACTTTTTTTGATGGGTCGCTGGCCAAATTAACTTGCATTTTAGTTACAGGCTGAGCTGCTGCTTTTTGCAGGTTAATTTCAAATGGAGGCGGCGCATCGTAATTAAATGGGTTTAACGCATAAAATGGCGGTGTTAATTCAGGCTCTACAAATACCATAGAACCTTTAGGCGCATTATTGTTTTTAGTAGGTGCGCTGCCGCAAGCTGCAAGTGTTAATGCAACGAAGGCAACTGCCAAAGGCTTTAGCGTCATAATGATCTTCCGTTTGATTTATTTTAAAACTTAAAAAAAGCATGTTCGCCAGTCTAAAAAAACTTGGGCAAACATGCAAGCCGGTTTGAACCGGCTTGCAAATATTCAGTCAGCTTTTGATTGGCTGGTTTGCGCTTCGCACTCACGGCGCGCTTCTTCAATGATTTTCAGCTCTTCATCGCTAAATGGTTGTTCATTCAGCTGCTGTTTTTTGAAGGTTGGATCTAGCAGAGATAAGCGCTGACATAATGTATTCATACGTTTTTCATTCAACTGAATACGGTCTAGCAATACACGCATGCCTTCCAAAATAGGATCGGTCTGATCTTGGGTCGCCGCATAGGGCTGGAAACCAATGCTTTGCGCATAATCGCGGCGGCGGCTTTCTTCATCATCTTTGGGTTTGTTTTTGGTAATGAAGCGCGCAGGGTTGCCTACAGCAGTCGTATCTGGCGGAACTTCTTTGGTCACCACGGCATTAGAACCGACTTTGGCATTTTTACCTACAGTAAAAGGGCCAAGAATTTTTGCACCAGCACCGACAACCACACCATCTTCTAAGGTTGGATGGCGTTTGCCTTTATTCCATGTCGTGCCGCCTAAAGTTACGCCGTGATAAAGCGTGACGTCATCGCCAATTTCCGCGGTTTCGCCAATGACCACGCCCATGCCGTGGTCAATAAAAAAACGCCGTCCAATTTTAGCGCCCGGATGAATCTCGATGCCTGTGGCAAAACGGCTAAAAGAAGATAATAAACGGGCAGAGCCTTTACAGTCTTTGTTCCACAGTTCATGCGCTACGCGGTGCATGATCAGGGCATGCATGCCCGGATAGGTGGTTAAAACTTCAAGTGTATTTCGTGCTGCAGGATCGCGCGCGAAGACAGCTTGGATATCTTCTTTGAGCTGTTTAAGCATTAGATTGATCCCCTTTATCCTTTGATTTTTTCCATGTGCCGTTATTTAAAGCTTGCACGCGGGTAAAAATGCCGCGAAGCAAATGGTATTCCATACGGTCTAATTGTATACGTCCGAAAAGCCGACGCAAGCGTAAAGGCAGTAATCTTGGATTTTTTGGGTCCATAAATTCAATATCTGCCAGCATTTTTTCTAAATGCGGATAAAACTGCTCCATTTGCTCATGGTTAACTAAAGGTTCATCCCACTGCATATCAATGTCATCTGTCACATGCATTTGCGCATCTGGATTCTCGCCATGTTCTACATGGGCCATCGCCGCCATGCGCATTTCATAGCAAATCACTTGAATGGCTTGAGCAACGTTTAGTACGCCGTAATCACTATTGACTGGAATAGTTACGTGGTAGTTCGCCATTGCCAGTTCTTCGTTAGTCAATCCGCGGTCTTCACGGCCAAAGATGACAGCAACTTCCTGCTGTTTCTCTGAAACGGCTTTCAAAGACATTTCTGCGGCAGGGCGAGCATCCAGTAAAGGCCAAGGGATGGTACGGGTGCGCGCGCTGGTGCCAAACACAATATGGCAGTCTTTAATTGCGTCTTCTAAGCTTTCAACAATTTCAATTTGATCGATTAAATCTGCTGCGCCAGCTGCCAGCGCGTCAATATCAGGGTGCGGATAGGTTTTAGGCGCAACCAAGACCAATTTGCATAGCCCCATGGTTTTCATGGCGCGCAGGGCGCTTCCGATATTAGCAGGCAAAGTTGTATTGACCATTACAATACGCACATGGGAGAGATGCGCTGAAACAGCCGTATTGTCAATTTGACTCATCATTGTTCCAATTTAAAAATATAAATTAAGCATATAAAGCTGAGCCGGAAATTACAGCTCAGCGGATTTGAAGGCATCGCCCCGCAAAATCATTTATTCAACAGGACTGTATTCAGTAAAACCGCATTTGAAAAAACTTGTCTGATCACTTATTGCCTGCAGTAAACACCTGCGCTGGAAAATAGATTTGACAGCCTGAGCGGTTATGAATACTGAAAATTATTTTCGGCCTGATACTGATCCATTGCGTCATCCATGCTCATATCAGCCGGCGGGGGCGGCACATTGGCGGGCTGCGCCTGTTCATAACTAACGGCTTTGGCTGCTTTCGATTTTACATGATATTCAATATATAGGGCTTCTTTGCCAAAGTAGTCGCGCAGCTTGCTTAGCGCTTCATCCAGCGGTGCAATATTCCAGCCCGCGCCACAGTGCAGTTCTGCGCTGGCATAGTCAAAATCGAGTTTGATTTGAACCGGAATATGACTGCACATATCGACATCACAGTAAGGTGCCAGCATATTTTGCATATCCTGTGTCAGGGTTTTGCTGATATGTTCTGGTTTTAACGTAATTTGAATGCCGTTGGCGCGCTTTTGGCGGATTTCGTTCAAGCTAAAGGCTTTGCTTAAACGGCCCATTGGGCGGTCAAAGCCTTCACGTTCATAAATTTCGCCTTCAATGACTACGACTTTTTCTGTTTGGATAATGTCTTTGAAGCGCTGGAAGCGTTCATGGTTGGCTGACACTTCAATCCGCGCGGTTCCGTCATCCAGCGTGACCATCATGCGGTTCGGGAAGTTCGCCACATCCACCACCAAGCCGGCAAAAACTGTTGTCACGCCGCGGCGGGTAGGTGTCAGTTCATTGATACGCTGTGAAATAAATGATTTTAATTCTGGCCGGTAAACATCAATTGGGTGCCCGGTCAGGTATAAACCTAAGGTGTCTTTTTCACCTTTTAAGCGCACTTCATCAGACCAAGGCTTAACGGGTTTGGCTGGTTTGCGCTGCACTTCTTCAACTTCGCCAAACAGGTCCATAATCCCTGTTTCACGGTTATGACGCGCTTGATCTGCTGCCTGAACAGCTTCAGGCAGCTGCGCCATGAGGCTTGAACGTTCAATGCCTAAGCAATCCAAAGCTCCAGCGCGGATCAGCGCTTCCAGCGTACGCTTGTTGATTTTCTTTAAGTCGATACGGTGGCAGAAATCAAACAAGTCACGGTATGGTCCATCCTGAATACGTGAGTCAATGACGGACTGCATCGCTGCTTCACCTACGCCTTTAATTGCGCCTAAACCGTATACAATAGTTTTCGGATCGCTGGCATGGAAGTTGTACAGGGACATATTAATGGACGGTGGCAATACTTCTAGACCATTGCTGCGGCAGTCATCAATAATAAATACCACGTTGTCGGTGTTCTGCATTTCCGACGTCATGACGGCAGACATAAATTCTGCAGGGAAATGCGCTTTCAGCCAAGCGGTCTGATAGGCGACGAGGGCATAAGCTGCAGCATGCGATTTGTTGAAGCCGTAACCTGCGAATTTTTCCATATAGTCGAAGATATGGTTCGCGGTATCGGTATCAATATCTTTTTTAGCTGCGCCTTCGATGAAGATTTGACGGTGTTTTACCATCTCTTCAACTTTCTTTTTACCCATGGCCCGGCGCAGCAAATCTGCGCCGCCCAGTGTGTAGCCGGCACAGAACTGCGCGGCCTGCATGACCTGTTCCTGATATACCATAATGCCGTAAGTCGGCTCTAATACTTTTTCCAGCAATGGATGCAGGTATTCAAACTCGCCGCCATGCATACGGAAAATAAAGTCAGGAATCAGATCCATCGGGCCTGGACGGTACAAGGACACGAACGCGATAATTTCTTCAAATTTGCTTGGACGCGCATCCTTAAGCATTTTTTTCATGCCGACGGATTCAAACTGGAATACCGCAGTAGTATTGGCAGTTGCGAAAATGGCATAAGCATCTGGGTCATCCAATGGGATATAGGAAATATCCACTGGACTGCTGATATCCGGCCGCGCATTGATATGCTTAATGGCATCTTCAATTACGGTTAAGTTACGCAGGCCCAAGAAGTCAAATTTAACTAGACCGGCTGCTTCTACATCGTCTTTATCGAATTGTGCAACACGGCCCGTTCCATCTGCATCGCACAGCACGGCAGAGTAATCGGTTAATTTGGTTGGGGCAATGACGACACCGCCGGCATGTTTACCGGTATTTCGTGTAATGCCTTCCAGCTTCAGCGCCATTTCCCAAATTTCAGAGGCATCGTCATAGTCCGGGTTGGACGGATTGGTCACGACGTCTTTCAGCTGCGGTTCAGCTTCAATAGATTCTTCCAAGGTCAGACCAAGCGGCTTGGTTGGGATCATTTTTGAAACACGGTCTGCCAAGCCATAAGATTTGCCTAATACCCGCGCGACATCGCGGATTGCGCCTTTGGCCGCCATGGTGCCGAATGTTGCGATCTGTGATACAGCATCGCGGCCATAGGTGCGGGCTACATAGTCAATCACCCGGTCACGGCCGGCAATACAGAAGTCGACGTCAAAGTCGGGCATGGATACACGTTCGGGGTTTAAGAAACGTTCGAACAGC
>JASLHF010000170.1 GCA_030152275.1 Acinetobacter sp.
TTATATGACTGCTGTGATCAATTTGGGGTAAATTTAATTGGCGGTGATACTACACAAGGCCCGCACCTGACCATAAGCGTTACAGCGCTAGGCTGGATCGAATGCGGAAAAGCAGTAACCCGCTCCGGCGCACAGCCCGGAGATTTAATTTGTGTCAGCGGCACAGTCGGCGACGCAGCCTATGGCCTGCAGCATTTAGGCCATCCTCTTCAGCAGCGCTTAGACTACCCTACTCCGCGCTGCGCTTTGGGCCAGCAGCTCAAAGGCTTAGCATCCAGCATGATTGATATATCAGATGGTCTAGCGCAGGATTTGGGTCACATCTTAGATGCATCCAAAGCCGGTGCAGTTTTGCAATTGGAAAATCTGCCAATCTCTGCTGAAGTTGCAAATTTAGAACAAGAAAAAAAATGGCAAACTGCCTTAGCCGGTGGTGATGACTATGAATTATGCTTTACAATAAGCCCGCACAACTATCAGCTGCTAATGCAGCAAAAACTAGATGTAAATCTTACAATTATTGGACAAATTACCCAAAAATTGGGATTAACTTATTTACAGAATGGCGTAAATTGTTCCATTCAATTTCATGGGTATCAACATTTTGCATAAACCTGAAATCAACTTTAAGCAAATGAGCTGGATGGAACGCGTCATTGTATTTTGCGGTGTCGGTTTCGGTTCAGGCCTGGCGCCCAAAGCGCCCGGCACATTCGGTTCTGCATTTGCCTTATTGTTTATTCCGCTGTGGCTTGCAATTGGCTTTTTGAACACCATCATTGCCATAGTTCTCATGTCTTTGATCGGCATCTATATCTGCGGAAAAACCGCGCAAGTCATGGGTGTACATGATGATGGCCGCATTGTTTGGGATGAATTTGCCGGACAGTCCATCACCTTTTTACCCCTGATTTATCTTGGAAACATGAATTGGCTCTGGGCGCTCATCGGATTTGGCCTGTTTAGGCTGTTCGATGTTTGGAAACCGTGGCCAATCCGGGTCATTGACCGTCAAGTCGGCGGCGGCTTCGGCATTATGCTGGACGATATCATTGCCGGCATTTGGGCGGCATTCTGTATCTGCTTTTATTTTTATTTCACGTCTGTATGATAAATACTCCTAGGATTTACCATGTCTACTAGCGTTATTATTCTTGCTGCCGGTAAAGGAACACGCATGCGTTCCAGCTTGCCGAAAGTCCTTCAGCCTTTGGCTGGCCGCCCCTTGCTTGGCCATGTCATCGAAACTGCAAAAAAATTGCAAGCTGATAATATTATTACAATTTATGGACATGGCGGCGATCTCGTGCAGCAAGCATTTGCACAAGAGCAGGTGCAATGGGTAGAACAGGCTGAACAGCTGGGTACTGGCCATGCCGTTAAAGTGACTTTACCTGTGCTGCCGCAAGACGGTCAATCACTGATTTTATCCGGCGACGTGCCTTGCATCAGCCAAAACACCTTGCAAAAACTTTTAGATGCCGCCCAAAATACTGGTATTGCGCTCGTAACGCTAACGGTCGCAGATGCAACCGGCTATGGCCGCATTGTGCGTGAAAACGGTAAAATTCAAGCTATCGTTGAGCATAAAGACGCCTCTGAAGAACAGCGTAAAATCAAAGAATTCAATACGGGTATTTACTGTGTCAGCAATGCCAAACTGCATGAATGGCTGCCAAAATTATCCAATAACAATGCGCAAGGCGAATACTATCTGACCGATATTGTCGCGATGGCGATTGCCGACGGCTTAGAAGTGGCATCGGTTGAACCGGAGCGCGCATTTGAAGTTGAAGGCGTAAATGACCGTGTACAGCTGGCTGCTTTAGAGCGTGAATTCCAAGCCTACCAAGCCAAATTACTGATGCAGCAAGGCGTTCATCTGATTGATCCTAGCCGTTTTGACCTGCGCGGCTCACTTAAAGCCGGTAAAGATGTGCGTATTGATATCAATGTCATTATTGAAGGTGATTGCGAACTGGGTGACGGTGTTGAAATCGGCGCAGGTTGCATCATCAAAAATAGCCAAATTGCGGCCGGCACCAAAGTGCAGCCCTACAGCGTATTTGACAGCGCCATTGTCGGTGAAAACACCCAAATTGGCCCATTCTCGCGTTTGCGTCCGGGTGCAAAACTGGCCAATGACGTACATATCGGCAACTTTGTCGAAGTGAAAAATTCAACGATTGGCCTCGGCTCTAAAGCAAATCACTTCACTTATCTAGGTGATGCCGAAGTCGGCGCAGGCTCTAACATTGGCGCAGGCACCATTACCTGCAACTATGACGGCGCCAACAAATTCAAAACCATTATTGGCGATGCCGCATTTATCGGCTCCAACAGCTCGCTGGTTGCACCAGTCAAAATCGGCAACGGCGCTACTGTCGGTGCAGGTTCAACCATTACCCGTGATGTCGCTGACCACTGCTTAGCTGTCGAACGCTCTAAACAGTTTGTCAAAGAAGACTATCCGCGTCCGCAAAAGATTAAGAAATAAGAGGGTTTTACTATGTGTGGTATTGTCGGCGGCATTGCTGAACGCAGCATTACAAATATTTTAATTGAAGGCCTCAAGCGCCTCGAATACCGCGGCTATGATTCTGCGGGTCTTGCACTGATCAATGACGGTCAAGTTTTGCGTGAACGCCGTGTCGGCAAAGTGGCAAATCTTGAGCAGGCGGTCAATGAATCGCACATTTCAGGCGCGTTAGGCATTGCGCATACCCGCTGGGCAACGCATGGCAAGCCTACTGAAAATAATGCGCATCCGCATATTTCAGGGACTGTTGCTGTCGTGCACAACGGCATTATCGAAAACTATCAAGAACTCAAAGATGATCTTGAAGCTTTAGGCTACGTGTTTACCTCGCAAACCGATACCGAAGTGGTTGCCCATTTGGTCAATGACGCGCTCAAGTCTACTCCAAGCTTGCTGGAAGCAGTGCGCCAAGTGGTGCCGCAGCTAAAAGGCGCTTATGCGCTGGGGATTGTGCATACAGATCACCCCAATGAATTGATCACCGTGCGTGAAGGCTCACCTTTGGTCATCGGCGTAGGGATTGGGGAAAACTTCATCAGCTCTGACCAGCTGGCGCTGCTGCCGATCACCAACCGCTTCATTTACTTGGAAGAAGGCGATATTGCGCGCTTAACCCGCACCAGCATTGAAGTGTTTGTGGACGGCAAACGTGTTGAACGCCCAGTGAAAGAGCTGGACGCCACTGTCAGCAATGCGTCTAAAGGCGAATACAAGCACTATATGCTCAAAGAAATCTATGAGCAGCCGGAAGCGATTCAGCAGACCATTTCTCAAGCGCTGAACGGCAATAGCCTGCGTGCAGACTTCTTAAAAAATGCCGAAGCGGATTTCAACAAAATTCAGCAAATTCAAATTATTGCCTGCGGCACCAGCTACCATGCCGGCATGATCGCTAAATACTGGTTTGAACAGCTGATTAATGTATCTGCGCAAGTCGAAATCGCCAGCGAATTCCGTTACCGTTCGCCTGTCATTGTCAACAACACGCTGTATGTCTGCATTTCGCAATCGGGGGAAACCGCAGATACCCTAGCCGCTTTACGCGACACGCAAAAGCGCGCTGCCGCGAAAGGTCTGGATATTGCCACGATGGCGATTTGCAACGTAGCGACATCTTCAATGGTGCGTGAAACCAATCACAGCCTGCTGACTTTGGCTGGCCCTGAAATTGGTGTGGCGTCGACCAAAGCCTTTACTACACAGCTGGCCGCGCTGATGCTGCTGATTTTAAAAATTGGCCAAGTGAAAAATACCATCGCAGCCGAACAGATTGAAAACATTACCGCTGAATTGTGGCATACGCCAAAAGTAATTTTGGACACACTGCAAAACAATGAAGCGATCTTGCGTTTGTCTGAATTATTTAAAGAAAAACAGCACTGCTTATTCTTGGGCCGCGGCACACAGTTCCCAATTGCACTGGAAGGCGCGCTAAAACTGAAAGAAATTTCATATATTCATGCTGAAGGCTATGCGGCAGGCGAGCTGAAACACGGCCCATTGGCCCTTGTCGATAACGACATGCCAGTGGTGATTTTAGCGCCTCAGGACGACATGCTGGATAAACTGAAATCCAATATGGAAGAAGTTCAAGCGCGCGGCGGCGAACTGTTTGTCTTTGCTGATGAAAACAGCGGCATCAATGAAAAAGACCGCCAGCATGTGGTTAAAGTGCCAAGCATCAGCCCGGTACTGGCTCCAATTGTCTACAGTATTCCAGTACAATTGCTGTCCTACCATGTGGCGGTGCTGCGCGGTACAGATGTGGACCAGCCCCGCAACTTGGCAAAATCTGTTACTGTTGAATAAGCGCTGACAAAGCGCTCTTGCATAAAGGCTGGTCATTCCAGCCTTTTTTATGTTGATAAAAGAGAACAATAATGTCCCAACTGACCTGTTTTAAAGCCTACGATATCCGCGGCAAGCTAGGCGTCGAACTGAATGAAGAAATCGCCTATAAAATCGGCCGCGCTTACGGGCAAATTTATCAGCCCAAAACTGTGGCCATCGGCTGCGATATGCGTTTAAGCAGCGAAGGCCTAAAGCAGGCTGTCATCCGCGGGCTGAATGATGCCGGCGTCAATGCGCTGGATTTAGGCATGACCGGCACAGAAGAGGTCTATTTCGCGGCCTTCCATCTAGATGTGCAAGGCGGCATTGAAATTACCGCCAGCCATAACCCCATGGATTATAACGGCATGAAGCTGGTGCGGGAAAACGCCCGTCCGATCAGCGCAGACACAGGCTTAAAAGAAATTCAGGCTTTGGCTGAATCCGGCGATTTCGCACAAGCTGAAAAAATAGGCAGCGCTGAAAAATACAATGTGCTGCCGGAATTTATTGATCATTTAATGTCGTATATTGATCCTGCCAAAATTCGCCCGCTGAAATTGGTCATGAATGCCGGCAATGGCGCAGCCGGCCATGTGGTTGACGCGCTCCAGGCCAAATTCCAAGCGCTCCAGATTCCTGTTGAGTTCATTAAAATCCATAATGACGCGGATGGCACCTTTCCGAACGGCATCCCTAATCCAATTTTAATCGAAAACCGGGACAGCACCCGTAATGCAGTGCTTGCACATGGCGCAGACATGGGCATTGCGTGGGACGGCGACTTTGACCGCTGTTTCTTATTTGATGAGAAAGGCCAATTTATTGAAGGCTACTATATTGTCGGATTGCTGGCTCAAGCGTTCTTGCTGAAACAGTCTGGCGAAAAAATTGTGCATGACCCCCGTCTGGTGTGGAACACTTTTGATATTGTTGCGCAATATCAGGGGGAGGCTGTTCAATCAAAGTCTGGGCATTCATTTATTAAAGAAAAAATGCGTGAACACAATGCAGTCTATGGCGGAGAGATGTCAGCGCATCATTATTTCCGCGATTTTGCTTACTGCGACAGCGGCATGATTCCATGGCTGCTGGCCGTTTCAGTACTGTCTGAAACCGGACAAACGCT
>JASLHF010000215.1 GCA_030152275.1 Acinetobacter sp.
GGCCAATCAAAGATCAGCTAAAGACTATTACCGCAGATAATGGTAAGGAGTTTAGTCTACATAAGTATGTTGCTCAAGAATTAGAACTAGACTGGTATATTGCTGATCCTTATAGCGCTTGGCAACGAGGCACGAATGAAAATACAAATGGTTTAATCAGACAATACATTAAAAAAGGCGGTAATTTAAATGCCTATACGGATGAATATATCTCAGAAATCACTCAACGTTTGAATCATCGCCCAAGAAAAAGACTCAGCTTTAAAAGTCCGAGTCAGGTATTATGGCAACAACATGGTGTTGCACTTCAAATGCTAATCTAAGTTATGATTTAGATAGATATACAGATGCTTATATTGACGAAATAACTCAACGTTTGAATTGCCGCCCGAGAAAAAGACTCGGCTTTAAAGTCCGAGTCAGGCATTATGGCAACAAGAGGATTTTACACTTCAAAGTGCTAATCTAAGTGGTTTTTAAATCCTCAATTGAGGATTAATTTGATTGCATTATCATAAAATATACCCAAATTTGGGGATATGTTATATTCATCTATTTATATAGCATTCATCTTATACACATTTTTTATTTTAAATCATATGGCTATCGCACTGCTTGCACTTGTTCTCCTTGGTTTTTCAGCAGATACTGCCTTGCATATCAAGAAAGATACGGCTGCGCTGAGTACTATTTCTGAAGAAACATCTGAAAAACTGATTCAACAATCCGATTCCCCGCTTTCAGAAGCGTCTATCGAATATAGTGAAACCAATGTAACAGCGGCTTCTACAAAATAAATTATGCTATTGCAGTTTTTATATTTACAGAATTTGCATTAAGCTAATTTCTTAGTATAAACGCTGCAAACATGCAATTAAATTTCTAGCAAGTTCAAGCTTTCAACCTGTACATCACTCATGATTTCGCCATGCTCCAGCAGACTATCAAAGTAACGTTCAACGACTTGAAACTGCTCAGCCGTAGATTCTACTTTATACATATTTTGGCGGAACTCGTTGCTGCTGCGCAGGCCTTTTGTATACCACGCAATATGTTTACGTGAAATTCGGCAGCCTGAATACTCACCATAAAACTCATAAAGCTCAGCCAAATGTCCCAAGAGCACAATTTTAACTTCTTCGATACTCGGCGCCGCCAAATGCTCACCCGTTTCTAAATAGTGCGCAATTTCTCTGAAAATCCATGGTCTCCCCTGTGCAGCACGGCCAATCATCACCGCATCAGCACCTGTATAATCCAGCACATATTTGGCTTTTTCCGGACTATCAATATCGCCATTGGCAATTACTGGAATATTTAGCATCGTCTTAACTTCTTTGATCAAAGCATAACGTGCTGTATTTAAATACATGTCTTCACGAGTTCGGCCATGTAAGGCTAAGGCAGCGATGCCCGCTTCTTCGGCACGTTTCGCAACGCGCATGATATTTTCATGACCATTTAAATACCCCAAACGGGTTTTCAATGTTACCGGCACGTCTACTGCGGCCACGACAGCATCTAAAATTCGCGCGACTAAGTCTTCATCTTTCAACAACGCAGAGCCAGCCAGTTTGTTGCAAACTTTTTTGGCTGGGCAACCCATATTAATATCAACAATTTGAGCACCATTCGCAACCTGATAGCGCGCAGCTTCTGCTAAATCTGCTGGATCGGAACCCGCAATTTGCGCAGAAATAGGCGCAATTTCACCGTCAAAGTTAGCCCGATAAAGACTCTTTTTACTCATTCGCAGCGTTTTGTCTGAAGTCATCATTTCACTGACTGCATGACCTGCCCCAAAGTATTTACATAACGTTCGAAATGGTCGATCAGTAACTCCCGCCATCGGAGCGACAAAAATAGGGGAATGCTTTGATTTATCAAACAATTCTGCAATTACGTTGTTTTTACTCAATTTTTACTTTCCCATATTCTCAAAGGTTTTACATCATTTTCAATCATTCTTAACTATTCTTTACGCCTTATTTGCGCCATAATCACCATCGTGGCGTAAATCTAACTTTATGGCGTAAATATGGGAACAATTGCAGAACGAACTACAGCTGATGGTAAAACTCGATACAGAGCTCAAATACGAATAACTCGTAAAGGCTTACCACCATTTATTAAAACAAGAACTTTTGCAAAAGAGTCGTTAGCCAAAGAATGGATTAAACGACTTGAAGCAGAGATTCTGGTCAATCCTGCTATTCTAAATCCAGAAGCTAAGGTTGTGTCAAAAACTTTAGAACAATTCATCACTCAATATTTAGATGAAATTAGTGATGAATTTGCCGATACCAAGTCTGCAGCACTAAAAAATATCTGTAATTATGATATTGCCCATAAAGATGCTTACACCCTTTCACGTCAAGATTTTTCATCATTTGCCATTGAACGACGCAAAGGCAATCCAATTGAAATGATAGATGGCGTTGCCCCAGCAACTGCATTAAAAGATTTATCCCATATTTCATCAGTCTTAAATCACGCAGAACTTGTATGGGGTGAAGATGTCGCACATGCTAAGAATGAATTATCTCATTCACTTATCGGTCTAAAAAAAGCACGTATAGTTACTAAATCAAAAGAACGTGATCGTTTAATCACATCAGAAGAACTTCATATTCTGACCAATCATTTTTATAAAGGCTGGAAACGAGTTCGCAATGCCATTCCTATGCACCTGGTCATGTGGCTTGCGATCTATACAGGTCGTCGTGAAGGCGAACTATGTGAAATGCGACTTGAAGATTTTGACAGAAAGAATAATCAATGGAAAATTCGTGATGTGAAAAATCCGGATGGATCAAAAGGCAATCATAAATTTGCGCATTTAGAGCCTAATGCCCTTCTCATTATTGATGAATTGCTGGAGCCATCTACACGTAAGCAAATGCTAGAACTAGGATATAGCGATGAGCTGTTATTACCCGTTAATGTTCAGACTGTTGCGGATTATTTTCGCAGGGCATGTCGTTTAAATGGCATTGAAGACCTAAGATTCCATGATTTACGTCATGAGGCTGCAACACGCTATGCTGAAGATGGCTTTACCATTCCTCAATTGCAAACCATTACATTGCATTCTTCGTGGAATAGCCTAAAACGGTATGTCAATTTAAGAAAGCGCGGTACCCGTTTAGACTATCCAGAAGCTATACAATTTGCACGTCAGCAATATGATGAGAACTATTCACGTTTTGCACTGAGTCAAAGATATGTATCAGCTGCAGATATTGCTGATGCCGAAGAAGTTTATTCTCAGTGTCAAACACCTGACGTTATAAATACTGAATTTTCTTTTATTAAAGAACAGTTGGAAAGATTCATGAAATCATTCCGTCCAACTAAAAGTGTTAAAGATATGTATAAAGAAAAATCCAATATACAGAACATATTTGCGTGGAATGATGTGCAACAGTCTTTTGTGGTCCCATACATACAAAATGCTTGGGAGGTTTGGTTTAAAGAAAGTGCCCTGATCGCATGGGAAAAGTTACCAACTGATGCCACACACTTCAATATTAATGGACTAGATGTGCTAAAAATTGAAAATGGACGTACCTATAAATGGGAAAGCCAAATCAAAACTTGGTTTGATATTAGCAAGTATTATAATGTTGATCAGTCCACTCTTATTAAAAAGGTTAAATAATGAAGGTATCTGAACTAACATCTGACCAATTACCCAGTACTCTAGCCACTGCAATGAAAGTAAAAAATAAAGGTTCTAAAGAGCAGAGCTTTTAATATAAAACTGTTACTTGGATGGTCATTTCTACAAAGTTAATATCAAAAATTATTCTTTATCAGAACTATTTTCATTCGAATGATTGGATAAAGTAATTTTTTCAACAACAGTAGTTTCTCTATTTTGACTTTCAGGCTTTGACTGATCCAATTGCTTATCACTTTTCTTTTCAGACTTTGGTGTTTCTTTTGTTGTAGTTTCCTTTGTAAGGCTAAATAAGTTTTCTTTGTTAACTTTATACATACCACATAAACTGATACCCAAAATAACCAAGAAGAAGAATACTGATTTAGTATAAAAATCCCATGTTAAAGGTTTACACCAACTGTAGTTTTCATTATTTCCACTACTATCTTTATTTTGCCTCTCTAAGGCATTCTTTAAATTATTCATTGATGTAATCCACTTAACCATCATGTTAAGCAATGTAAGCAGACAAATCATCAAAAGAGCAATAATAAAAGTTAAATATGGCCACCTAGAGTTAACTTCCAAAAGTTTTACTGTAGACCCTATTAAATTCACACCACCAAAAAGAGTGAAGATAATTGAAGCAAAAATACCAAGAATAGAAATATAATTTGCAATAGTTGATTTAGCCTGAGCATCAGCCTCAGTGGCTAGATCTTCTGCTATTTTTGCAATTCTTTGAGCTTCTTTTGCGGTTTTCTCAGCCTGATTGGAGACTGTTTTTGCTGAGTCTGCAGCTGACATAAAATATTGTTTTTGAAAAAGAGCAAGCCGCAAGTGTCTAAATAATTTATCTAAGACCTTATTTATTTTTAGCAACTCATCTTCATTTTTATTTCCAGACAAACTGAAGCTCACAACCATTGAAAAGTATTCAATACGTTCATTTAGCTTATCTATAGAAATATTGGATTTGGAATCAAAAACTATTTTCGTAACATCCTCATATCGTACATTAACTTTAATTTTAAAGTGATCTATCGATACAATTTCTTGAATTAATTTTTTTATTCTCTCATCATTCTTACAGTCTTCAAGAGTTAGTTTCATATTCTCGCATAATGAATTAACTATATGCTCATCTTTCTTTTCAGAAACATCTATAAAATCATTTTTAGCATCAAAGAATTTATCTTTGAGAATCATCACAATTAACCAGCTGGCTTTTTCTAAATGCTCTTTATTATCGTTTGTATGCTCAATTTCACTATTCAATAAATGCGCTATTATTAATTCAAATTTTTTATTTTGCTCTATCATAAATGGCTCACCCTAATTACAAAGGGTGAGTTTTAAAGTAGGTTTTCATCTCATCTAGAGAATATTTAAGTATATTGTTTCTAGATAAAATTTCATGTTTTAAATCAAACCACATCGGTTCTGCATGCGTTTTTTCTACTAATAAAAAAGCATCAAAATCTTTTAATCTGTTCACTACCAGCTTAATATGGTCGCAAATATTGGGATTTGAGTCTATTAAATCAGAGTTAAAACTAATTAATTCAAATCCCCCATTAATTGTTTTTTTTAAATAGCTTCTTGGTGTATTGATATGGCTAATACCAAAATCTTTAAATTCATAGTAAACCTCCCTAACAACAGGGCCATACTGCCATTTTTCAATATCATTTGTAAAAATTGAAACACCATCGGTCTTCGCTAGATATGTAGCTTGAACATAATAAAGAAGTTTTTGAAGCTTAAGATGACTTAGGATACATAGTTTTTTGCCCCCACCATTAACATAATTAATAATGTAGTTAGCAACATCCATCGCAGTATATTTATTATTCATAACCCACCTCACATAAAACACTTATATCAACATAACTTAGAAACAGTAGACTAAGACTCAACATTGTCGAAAAACAGTGACGGTGTACATTTTATATTCCTTGATCTAGAGACGACAAAAGGCAAGACTATCCTTACCTTTTATTACCATCCAAATTATAGCATTTGCGATATATAAGCAACAGTGTGGAACATAAAAGCTCCACAAACACTTACAATTATCAAGCTAATAGAAAGTTTCAAAACCTCTCAATCAACACACTGCAGACATACAGTAACATGAACTTTTGTAGATATCGAATGCGCTGTGCAGCCTGAAAGCAGGCTGCACAGCAATAAAACAGCCAGCCTCACTCTACTGACCACTTTTTATATGCATTGGCCAACTTCACATCATAGTTATTCTTGGCATATGCAGCCCCGTTATAACCACGTGCAAATGATTTCCAGTCCTTATTTTTCAATGCATTGACCAGGCCATTCACTTTAATATATCGGCACATTGCTTCAAGCTGCGACGCTTCATCTTTATACATTGCATTAATGAATGCCTGTAACGATGTATAACCAAGTGCTTTCCAGTGA